>CAYTUB010000010.1:14867-50736 GCA_964441145.1 uncultured Acidimicrobiales bacterium | reverse complement strand
CTTCGACATAAGGCCTCTCAGGTTAGCGGGTAGGTCCGCGAACCGGTCAGGGAACCTGTTCTGGGGCTAGCTCACCTCGATAGTGAGGATGAATTCGCCGCTGCCTTCGCCAAAGAACGAGTGCGTCTCGATCGAATAGAGACCGCTAACGGTCGAATCGATGACTACCTGGCTATCGAACGGCGCAAGGCCAGCAGCAGTGTCCGCGTCATCGTTCTCGACTGTGGCACCGATTGGGTCGACGACCACAAGGATGGGATCAAGGCCGAACTCGGTACCGGATTCCATCGTGACGGTAAGCGTGGAGCCTTCGACGGCCTCGATCTGATATAGGTCGTAGGTGCCCGATTCCAACATTCCGGTAAACACACCGGCGCCATCAAGAGAAATAGTCTCGTCTAGCGTTTCCGTTTCCGCAGCACCGCCACCGTCCCCACTTCCTGGTGTGCTGACTACCCCGCAAACGTCAGTCAGATATGCATCGAAGCGTTCCCCGGATACTTCCAAGGCTGGATCATCGAGCGAGGCAAGCGCCTCGGTGGCCTCAGGCGAGAAGATGTCGTTCGTTGCGAAGATGGGGATGATCTCGGCTAGGAATTCTCGAATCACCGTGACATCGCCTTCGAGCTCGGCAGGAGCGAGGGGCTCGAGGCTGGCATAGATGCCGTCGAGGGCTCCAAAGAATTCTGCGTCGAACGGACTCAGGCCCGCGATTGGGTCATTGGCTTCAAGGTCACGCGCAGCGACACAAAATTCGCTCGATGGGTCGGTATCGATGAAAGCGGGGCTGGTGCCGATGGCGTCGTCAACCTCGGCTGGATCCGGTTCGTCTACCTCCGGGGCCTCAACGGGTTCGGGAACCTCTTGCGTCTCTTGGTCGGCGTCGCCGGCAGCTTCCTGGGCGTCGCCTTCGCCGCCTTCATCGTCCTGAGGTTCGACCGGTTCATCTGCCGCGTCTGCTTCAGCGTCTCCGGCGTCCTCCTGGTCATTGGCTTCATCGACCTGCGGGGTGGTCTCCTCGGAGACATCTCCGCCGTCAGCTGTTTCGCCGGAGTCGCCGCCGCATGCTGCCGCGACGAGTGCCAAAGCTGTGCACAGAGCCATTACCCGCCACCAAGAACTTTTTGCCTTCATCGATACTCGCCCCTCGATCGGTGAGCCGTCGTTTCTTCCTTCGCCAGTACCACGTAGTTGTAATAGCTGGAAGCGCCGAGGTCGTAGATGGGTGGCTGTACCTATGTCACCTTTTGCGCTGTCCACGCGACGAGCTCATCGGCGGTCCAGGTGTTGATGATGTTGTCGGGGTTCACGCCGCATCTCACGGCCTTGTCGCAGCCAAGTACTTGCCACTCGAGCTGCCCCGGAGCATGAGCGTCGGTGTCGATGGCGATGTAGGTGTCCCACTCGACGGCCAGCTCGAGCAATTCTTCGGGAGGGTCTTGACGGTCCGGGCGGCAATTGATTTCGACGGCCGTATCGAACTTCGCACATGCCGCGAACACCATCTCCGGATCGAGCTCCGAGGGTGCCCGCCCGGTGCCAGAAACAATGCGGTTGGTCATGTGGCCCAATATGTCGACGTGTGGGTTGGCAACGGCGGTGACCAACCGCTCGGTCATGGCGTCTTTGGGCATACGCATCTTCGAATGTACTGACGCGACGACCACGTCGAGGCGAGCCAACATGTCGTCGGCGAGATCGAGCGTGCCATCTTCGAAGATGTCGACCTCCATGCCGGAAAACACACGAAACGGTGCCAGCTCCTCGTTGAGGGCCGCGACCTCATCGAGTTGCTCGGCCAGGCGCTCTTCATTCAGACCGTGGGCGATAGTCAAGCGAGCCGAATGATCGGTGGCCACGACGTACTCGTGGCCAATGGACTGCGCGGTGCGCACCATGGTGTCGAGCGAGGCGCCCCCATCGGACCAATTGCTGTGCATGTGGCAGTCGCCGCGAAGTGCGGCCCGCAGTTCCGCTCCGGTTCCCGGAGGAACGCTGGAGCGCTCGTCTAGCGCTGCGAGATATCCGTCCTCGACACCGGCGAGCGCTTCGGAGATCACCGCTGCGGTCGACTTGCCGATCGCGGCGATGTCGGTGAGCGTTCCCGCTGCGGCGCGCTGAGCAATCTCTTTAGGGCCGAGTTCGACTGCGGCCGCCTTCGCCTTGACGAACGCCTGAACCTTCTGCCGCGGCGCCCGCTCGCGATCGAGCAGGTAGAGCGCACGGTCAAGCGCAGAAATCGGATCCATGCACCGATGGTACCGTCTCGAAAATCTGTGGTCTGGCAGCATGACTATTGTCCGCTCACTGACCACAGATTCATCAGGTGCGGATACCCTGACGGCGCTATGGAGAAATTCGGGTTTGTTGGTCTGCCGAACGCAGGCAAGTCCTCATTGTTCAATGCCCTCGCTGGCGGCGGCGCGTTAGCCGCGCCCTACGCGTTTGCGACCACCGACCCCAACGTCGGCGTGGCCAAGGTGTTTGACCATCGCCTCGATGCACTTGCGGAGATGTCGGAATCTGCAAAGACGATCTATGCCACGGTGGAATTCAATGACATCGGCGGCCTGGTCGAAGGTGCGAGCCAAGGTGAAGGCCTCGGCAACAAGTTCCTCGCTGGCATCCGTGAGGTCGACGCCATCGTGTTCGTGCTTCGAGCGTTCCCCGACGGAGACGTTCCTGGCCCGACCGATCCGCTTGAACACCTCGGCGTCGTCGAGACCGAGCTAGCGCTCGCCGACCTCGAGACCGCAGAGAAGCAGTTGGAGAAGGTCGGACGCGCCGCACGCGTCGACAAGTCAAAGGCCGGAGAGACAGCACTTCTTGAAAAGGTCGTCGAACTACTCGGCGAAGGAACCCCGCTCTATCGAACCGACTTGAGTGACGCCGAACGCGACGAGATGAAGCCGTTCTTCTTGCTCACCAATAAGCCCGTGCTGGCCATGGTCAACATTGGCGAAGATCAGCTCGAAGACGCCGACGCAATCGCTGCCCCGGTCGCCGAAGCGCTCGGCGGAGCCGAGGTCATCTCGACCTGCGTCCAGTTAGAAGCCGAAGCGGCACAGCTCGACATGGATGAGCGCGCCGAAATGCTCGAGGGACTCGGACTTGGCGAAGGTGCCATGCCACGCTTCTTGCGCACGGCATATGAACTCATGGGGCTGCGCACCTATCTCACCACCGGTGAGAAGGAGAGCCGAGCGTGGACCTTCCGCGCTGGCTCGACGGCACCACAAGCAGCCGGAGTGATCCACACCGATTTCGAGCGCGGATTCATTCGCGCCGAGACCATCAACTGGCAAGAACTCGTCGACGCAGGCTCATGGCCAGCAGCCCGCGACAAAGGCCTAGTGCGCTCCGAAGGCAAGGACTACATCGTCGAAGACGGCGACGTGATGGAGTTCCGCTTCAACGTGTGATTCCTGGCGCCTCCGGTCGGCGGTGGGAGCGATCAGGATGCAGGTGCTTGGTCCCGTACTTGTTCCATCCCCCGCCGGGAAGGAACCAGACGATGATTCCAACCCACGTGCTGTAAACAGCGGTCAAACCGAGCACCAGGATGTAGAGCCCTAGAGCGTCGGTCCCGAATATGAATGGAAGTATTGCAGCGACCATCGATATCAACTGTGGGCCGATCAAGATCCACCCGGATCGGTTGGTGTCGTGCAAGCGTCGAACGTGAAGTGCAACCCCTGGGACGACGGAGATCGCCCAGAAGATAAGCACGGGTGAGACGCCCAAGAACGCCTCAAAAGCTGAACGGGCGGTTCCTTCCTCCCTTTCACCCACCACCACGATCGACAGAATGGCGCCGAGTAGCCAGAGAATGAAAGTTATCACAATGATGAACAGCAGAAACCACCAGAATTCTGCGCGACACGAGCGATCCTTGAAGTTTGCATAGTTGCGGTACGGAAGGAGCATCCAACGCAACGGGTCAGAATCTGGACCGACAGGAGGCGAGTCATCAGGCATCTGTTCGGCGGGGGCTGGCACCGGTGTGGGAGCGCTGGGCTGAGATTCTGCATAGATTTGGTCCCACTTGTCCCATTCACTGTGGGTGCCGGAGTTTGCAGCTGCTTCGTGGGCGGAGGTTCCACTTTCGGAAACCCCCGCGACGACCGCAGGGCCTGCATGTGTCACCGGGGGTGCAGCTGGCTGGAGAGACCGCGCCTGAGCGGTCCAACCCAAACCATCCCACCATCGATGTGTACCAGGTGGATCACCTTGCATGTGATACCAACCTGGTGGAATAGAACTGTCGCCGCTCATGTGCTTTCGCCTTACTTGATTCCGCTCTGCATACAGGAAATGATCGGAGACCGAGCCGAGGCCCTTTAGCAACCTCCAGACCCCCACCCTCATGGCCTGAGACGGCGAGCACTTCGGGTTCAGATGTTGGTGTCTGTGGGGTGTGAGACGATTCGGCCTCGGAGCGAAGCGACTTCTCGTTGGTCCGGCGACGTTGAGCACCTGTTCTGGGTGGTTGGATGAGTGGTAGTGGGGCCGATTCGACCTCGGAGCGAAGCGACTGGGAGAAGCGGGCGCAGTGCCGCTCACACGGATTGGGTCTGGGACAGGCGCGCAAGCGTAGACTTGGGCCATGGCTTGGTTGGTGCACGAAGGGCGAGTTCTCGCTTCGCTCGAACGTGCCGATTCGATGCGCAGCCGAGCCGTGGGTCTCCTGGGCCGACGTGAGCTCGAAGGAGCGCTTCTCATCGAGAAGACCAAGAGCGTGCACACCATTGGGATGAAGTTCCCGATCGATGTTGCTTTCTGCGATGACGAGCTCCGGGTTATCCGCATCGTCACGCTTCCTCAACAGCGGGTCTCCAAGTTTGAGCGCTCGGCATCGTGTGTGATCGAAACTGAAGCTGGCCGTTTCCGCCATTGGCAAATTGAGGCCGGCGACCAACTTGAGGTGCGCGGCGACCTAGACGGTGTTGTCGATCTGGATGAGTGAAGCCTCCAACACACCTGCGCTCGTGCTGATCGCTACCCCGATCGGAAACATGGGCGATATCAGCGCTCGCGCACTAGACGAACTGCGATCGGCCGATTCGGTCGCCTGCGAAGATACCCGCCGTACCGGGGCACTCTTTGCTCACTTTGGTTTGGCCCACGAACCGTTCATCGTGTGCAACGACCACACCGAAGGACATGCGGCCAGGGAGATTGTTCGGCGGGTTGAGTCCGGTCAACGGGTCGCTCTTGTAAGCGATGCTGGGACCCCCGCTATCTCCGATCCTGGGTTTCGCGTCGTGCGTGCCGCGATTGCGGCTGGAGTGCGTGTTGAGTCCGTGCCTGGCGCCAGTGCAGTGCTGACCGCGCTGTCACTGAGTGGATTTGCAACCGACCGGTTCTCCTTCGATGGGTTTCTTCCGCGCAAAGGTGGGGAGCGAACACGGCGGATCGCGTCGATTGCCGCCGAGGAACGCACCACGGTGTTGTTCGAATCGCCGCGAAGGCTCGTAAAGACGCTCGAGGAACTGTTGGCGGTATGTGGCGATGATCGACAGATCGCCATTGCTCGGGAGCTCACAAAGACCTACGAAGAGATCTGGCGCGGCTCGCTCTCGGAAGCCTTGAGCCATCTCGCCGAGCATGAACTCAAGGGCGAGATTGTTCTGGTCATTGAGGGCGTCGAGAGCCTCGAAGTCTCAGACGACGAGCTTTCCTCGATGCTGCAAGATTTCTTGCTGTCGGGAGCGAGTACCCGCGACGCTGTCGCTGCGGTAGTAGATGAAACCGGAACCGCAAAGCGCCGGGTCTACAACCTCGCGCTCGATATCGATAGCCAATAGCCGCCGTTCGGCGGCACCCGAAAACGCAAGAGTGCCAGGCCCCGAGGGCCTGGCACTCTGTGCGAATGTACATGTTGAGGTGTTGCTAGGCCTGCTTGGCCTGTTCGCGCTGCTTGCGACGACGTTCGCGTCGGATCTGGCGTCGCTCATCTTCGGTGAGACCGCCCCAGATTCCCGCATCTTGGTTGGTCATCAAGGCAAATTCGAGACAGTCGATCTGGACCGAGCAGGTATCGCATACGGCTTTGGCCTTCGCGATGTGCTCAATTGCTGGTCCGGTCTGCCCAACAGGGAAGAACAGGCCAGGGGTTGTATCACGGCAAGCTGCACCATCTCGCCACATAGGTGGCTCGGTAGCTCCTCCATTGGGGAGCACCGAAGTGTTGTTGATTTGCAGCTGGTCTTGGGTTGTCAGAGACACGTTTCCTCCACGCATCGGTTCTTAGATCCGTGCCCATGCCGCCCAGCATGCCCGGATCCAAGATCACTACGCAGAATGTACTGCCATGCACTCTCCGTAGCAAGCATTTCCGTGACTCTTTGTAGTTGCGACAACGCGAAGAGTCACACCGATGTAATTTGGACATGCTTTCGGACTAACACATCTGAGGGCTGGTACTGTCCGGCTATGACGCTAATCATCGGACATCGCGGGGCTTCGAAAGCGTTCAAGGAGAACACGATCGAAGCCATTCAGGGGGCACGAGAGGCTGGGGCTGACTGGGTGGAGCTCGATATTCGTCGAAGCCTCGATGGAGAGATCGTCGTCCATCACGACCCGCACACCGAGGCTAGTGCGCTCATCGCGGCTACCAAGGCTTCGGACTTGCCGTCCTACATTCCGACGCTCGCCGAGGCTTTGGAAGCGTGTGGCGACATGGGCGTCAACATCGAGATCAAGAACGAAGAAGACGAAGAAGACTTCGATCCCGAACATCAGATGGTGCCCCGCACGATCGAAGTGGCCCGCGCAAAAATGGACAGAGCCAAGACGCTCATCACGTCGTTCGATATGGGTGCAATCAACGCAGTCCATGACAGCGACCCCGCCATGCCGACTGGGTTGCTCACCTCTGACCCGATCGGTGCCGAGGTTTCGGTGGGGCGTGCCGCAGCCCACGACCATGTCGCAATCAACCCCTCAGATGAGATTATTACTCCGCGGTGGGTCGCCGCCGCCGAAGAGGCTGGATTGGCCGTCTACGTCTGGACCGTCGACGATCCCGACCGGATGGTCGAGCTGGCCGAGTGGGGCGTGGACGGCATCATCACCAACGTCCCTGCTATCGCAGTGCAAGCACTGCGATAGCAGGGACGTTCGAGGCTGCTTTTCCGGGCTTCGCCCTCCAGCTGTCGCAATCCGGCCCTGACGGGCCTCGATGCTCGGCTGCTGGCCAGAGGCCCTAACCGCCCGCACCGGCTCCGCAGCTGCGGGCGACCCGGGTTTTCCCGCTAGTTCCTCGCTCCAGGGCTCGGATTCGGTTTGGGGAGCGGAGCTCGCGTAGCGACCGTGTGGGCTTCCGCGGTTGTCGGGCGGGAGTCCCGACGTTTCACAGTATGTCTTTGGGCCTTGGGATTATTCGGCCGTCGGGGACTACTAGTTGGAGCTGGTCTGGTTCCCATGCGAATTCGATCGATGTGACATCTCCGAGGTGATCGCCATCGAGTTGGTAGGGGAATGGGGTGTCGCTGGTGATGGTCATCGACATCACGTCGTTGCGCACATCGACTCCGCGCCCGGTGGTCGCTCCGTTGTCCGATCGAAGGGTTGAGTACGCAAGACGACCGAGACGGAATGCGCTGAGCGAGCGCACGGTGACCATGCTCATTGGGCGATCGAGCGTCGCCGCCGGGGCCACGTGAAACGGCTGCATCCCGAGGTAGGTGTATGGATCGGTGTTCAGGCAAATCCCGAAGTAGCCGTCGTCGATTCGAGATCCGTCTCCAAACTCGACAGAGAAGTGCGGGCTCGATCGGTCGTAGTGGCGCAGCCATGTGTCGAACGCAGCGAATGCAAAGAGTGAATGACCTGCCCAGCGTTTCAGATGGCCGCGTTTCTCGACCTGCTCGACGACGGCAGCATCGAATCCGATGCCTGTGTGAAATAGGAAGTAGCGACCGTTGGCCGAGCCGAGCCCGATTGACCGAATCGAACCGGTGTCGAGGGCCTCCAGTGTCACGGCGGTGGCATGGACAGGGTCTTCGGGCAGTCCGAGGGTTCTGGCAAAGACGTTGGTCGATCCGCCCGGCAGTGGAGCAAGCGCCGTGTTGGTACCCGCCACACCGTTGGCGGCTTCGTTTAGGGTTCCGTCTCCGCCAAGGACGCAGACGACGTCGACGCCCTCGGCGGCAGCGCCGCGTGCAAGGCGTGTCGCGTGTCCGCGGCGTGCGGTTTCCAACAGGGTCACGTCGTGGTCGGCCGACAACGCTTTTTGGATCACTACTCGGGTGCGAGCCGTTACCGACGAAGCCGAGGCGTTCGCTATGAGGGCGATCTTCATGGGGTCCATTGTGGCCCCTATCCCGACTCACTGCCGGTAAGGTCATGGAAGTAGTCTTGCTTTGACTTCCTACTTTATGTAGTCGTACAGATTTGGTGCTGCGTGGCACCGTCTGAGAATAGGAAACCCTCTGCTGATGAATGTCGTCGTGTGTGTAAAGCAGATCCCCGATCCCGCGGAAGCGGGCTCGTTGGATCCCGAGACAAAATGTCTGAACCGTAGTTCCAAGTTGATCCTGGATGAGTCCGATTCCTACGGCGTCGAAATGGCCTTGCAGCTCGTCGAGGCCGCTGGTGAGGGAACCGTGTCTTTGGTTTCGATGGCCCCGAACAATGAGGTGTCGGGCCTTCGCAGTGCATTGGCGATGGGCGCCGACAGCGCGGTGCTGGTATCTGACGATGCTCTTGCAGGTTCCGATGCGCTATCCACGGCCAAGGTGCTCGCAGCGGCGATCAGCCGCACGCAGCCCGACCTCGTAATCGCTGCGACCGAGTCATCCGATGGCTACACGGGCACGGTGCCCGAGCAAATCGCCGCAGTCATGGGACTCCCGTCGGTCACCTTTGCCAAGGCAATCGAAGTCCAGGACGGCTCGGTTGCGGTCAAGCGCCAGACCGAGTCTGGGTTCGACTCGGTGAACTGCCCGATGCCATGTCTGGTGTCGGTAACCGCTGGCGTTGTCGAGCCTCGGTATCCGTCGTTCAAGGGCATTATGGCGGCGAAGTCAAAGCCGGTGGACGAAGTCACCTTGAGCGACCTTGGTATCGAAGCGGACCAGGTTGGCTGGGCTGGTGGCGGCCAAGAGATCGTCTCGATCGACGAGGCCGAGGCTCGCGAGGCGGGCGAAAAAATTGTTGATGAGGGCGATGCTCACGAACGAATCATTTCGTTCCTCGAAGAACTGAAGGTGATCTGATCATGGGACTCAACTCCATTTGGGTATACGGCGAAGTAGCGGACGGCTCCCTCTCGTCGATGACCACCGAAATGCTCGCCAAGGCACGAACGCTGAGCGACGACGTCTCCGTCGTCCTCGGTGGCGACGCGAACGATGGTCTTGCTGCTGAGGCTGGCGCCCACGGCGCAAAGGCCATCCAGGCAACCGGAGACCTCGGGGCGGGCTTGCAAGGCGTTCACGTCGCCGCGGCAATCGCCGGTGCGATCGAGGCCGGCAACGGCCCGGCTGCGGTCCTCGCAGGAACGACATACGACGGGCGTGATGTCGCTGCTCGTTTGTCGGTAGCGCTCGATGCGCCGGTCGTTTCCAACGTGGTCGATCTCGAGGTCGACGGCGACGCGCTCGTCGGTCTTGAGCCCGTCTTTGGCGGGACGACCAACGTCAAGACCAAGTTCACCGGTGGCAAGGCCCAGATCGCGCTCGTGCGTCCGAAGTCCTTTGTCGCCGAAGAAACCGGTGGCGGTGCTGCGGCTGTGGCCGCATTGGCCGTTCCTGACTCTGGCGCTGCAGGTGCGGCGCAGGTGATCGACACGTTCGTCGAAGAGTCAGATGGTCCCAAGCTCGACGAGGCGGGAGTGGTCGTGGCCGGTGGCCGTGGACTCGGCGACGCCGAGAAGTTTGCCTTGGTCGATGAGGTCGCGAAGCTCATGAACGGAGCTGCCGGTGCGTCCCGCGCAATCGTCGACGCCGGTTGGGTTCCCTACAGCCAGCAGGTTGGACAGACCGGCAAGGTCGTTAAGCCCGACGTGTACCTCGCCTTTGGCATCTCTGGGGCGACACAGCACCTGGTTGGCATGAAGGGCTCCAAGAACATCATCGCGATCAACAAGGACGAGGAAGCCCCGATCTTTGGTGTTGCCGACCTCGGCATCGTTGGTGACGTGCACAACGTCGTACCCAAGCTCATCGAGGCGCTCAAGAACCGCTAGTCGCCTACGGCGACAACAAACAACCAGACCACGATACGAAGCGCGTCGCTCAGCTAGGAGGAACGAATCCGGCCGGGCTGACGCGCTTCGGCGTACCCAGCACGAAGGTCGAACATGCTCTGCCCTCCGCCGCAGCTGATCTTCTCGAGTGCCTGGTCCGGTGAGAAGCCGAAGTCGATGAGGCGCGGGGTGTCCAGCCCTACCTTGGCACCGTGAATTCGAAACATGTGCAATACATTGCCGAGCTCCACAGCTCGAAGACTTGCGGTGAATCGTAGGGTTCGGACCCGACCGGTGCGTTCCTCAATAGTAAGCACCGGTTGATATCGCTTTCGCCAACTGAAGTACGCCAAATTTGCTTCGATCTTCGCCACTTGAGCCCACGGGATACTCAAGTTCGATAGTGCTCGCGTCAGGACGACCTGGCGGTCGTCGACCCCAACCCCGATGGGTAGCAATACGGCTGCGACGAGCGCAGCAGCGGCTGGAGGGGCCATCAGTGCTGGTAGCAGCGGTGCGGTGTTCCCCAGTAAAGCCAAAATGGAGTAGAAGGACGCTAATAGGAAGACTCCCAGTATTGCCCAACGATAGAGAACGGGCCGGACTTGACCTGTCGAAGTCGCGCAGGTTCTCTCCGCTGGATGCAGTACGGCTTCGCGTGTCCGGGCCCAGATTCCGGGCGGCCCGTCATCTTGCTCTACGAGGCCAAGTTGACGGACTACGTCAAGTAGTTGTCGTTGGTGGCTGTCGTCGCGTCGGTTAAACCAGCCGTCAAGCATGAAGCGACGGTCACCGGTCACGATTTCTACTAATGGCCCGAGGATGACTTTCTCGATGCTGTCGAGCGCTATGACGTGTGCGACCGGCGTTGATTCAGGCGATTGTGCGAAGTCTCTAGCCCAGTGTTTGGCATGGACTCGGTCCCCCAACTTCTCCGAAATAAATACGGCGTCATTGCTAAAGGCGACGACGTAGTATCGGGCGGCTCGAATTATGTGGGCCGCCCCGCCGCCGTGGCGGCCGATGTAGGTCTCGTTGGGCTCACCACCTGTCGAGAAGTCTTCGCCAACTTGACTTCTAGCCCGACTCGGCCGGCTTTCATCGCCAACCCCGACATCTCTGGTAAGTAGCCAAAGCGGCAGGTAGGCGATGGTGAAGACCGTGGCAACAAAGCCAAAGAACACGCCGATCGCAGCCCACGCAACGTTCTCATCGGAGATCGAGAAGGCGATGAAAGATAGGAGAGAGATGATCCAGGTCGCGATCAACATGTTCTTCAAAGGCCGGAACCGCTTTGAGCTGCGTCGCATCTCGCTCCTGTCATACCGATCTGTTCCCAACTAAGCGTTTCGACCGATGTCGGGGCCCGGTTAAGCCGGAAGTCGCCTGACAGCTCGGATCAGGTCGAGTACGGCAGTAAACGGTCGAGTGATGAGTTCGAACCTCGCGGTGCCCCAGCCAGTTACACCATTGGCCAGGGCCAGCGGCGTCCCGTGGGGTCGTCGGGGTATTTCCTCGACGTCAACAGCATGCGCGCTCGCCCGAGGACGGCGTCGCGCTCAAAGGGGTCGAGTAGCGCTCCGAGATCATCGGGCACGCCGGTGTCGAGGAGATTCGTGAGGCCCTCTTCGACCTCGAGACTGAGGTCATCTCCGGCAAAGTCCCAGATCACGGTGCGCACTTTGAACTCTTGATGGAAACACAGCGAATTGTCGATCGCCCAGAGCTCATCGTCCTGGTCGATCAGCACGTGTCCTGATTTTCGGTCCGTGTTGTTTGCAACGAGGTCGAACGCGCCGATTTCCTTGAAGGCCTGATGCAGCTCCTCGCGTTCGAGAAGTGTGAAGTAGTGCTCATCAAAGATCGCTGGGACGAACAACTGCAAGGAACCAATACCGGCTGGTCCTTCGACGGCGACGGTGGGAGGCACGTGGCCCCATCCGAGCGTCTCGGAGAGTAAGAACGCCGCTACCTCGCGTCGGTAGAGCGAGCCGGGGAAATCCCATAGCGGCTGTTCACCGCGCTCGGGTTTGTAGATGGCCTGGGCGGGAACGTCTCCGTCGACGACGAGATCGACAAGGAACGTTGCATTGGACGAATAGGGCATGCGTCCAAGGACCTCTATCTCGCCATTGTGAAGGATGTCGAGGGCGGCCTTGGTGTCTAGCCGGGGGCGCGGACGGAACGGGCTGTCGTCTTCGGGGGAGGTGTCGTGGTCTACCACGGCTCAGTTCCAGCAGGGACAAAATCCGTCGACGCCGTAGTTCAACGGCCGTGAGCAAAAGGCACAGGGCGGCCGTCCGGCCTCAACGACTTCTTGTGCCCGCTCGATGAAGGCAACGGTTTGACCTCGGCCTAAACGAAAGGTCGCTGTTGCGGCGTCTTCAAGGTCAGGATCTTCAGTCATCTCCTCGGCCATGATCACGATGTTGTCATCGATGGAGTCATACATTGCGCCCATCGCACCCACGGTCCAGACCGCGTCAACCGGTTCGATGAGCTGCGGTGCGCTCGTCCACTCGTTGGCATTGATCTCGGGAAGGTCCGCGAGCAAGTTCGCGAGATGCTCGGCCATAGCGAGGACCTGTTGCTTTTCGAGTCGGAAGGAAAATGTTTCGTTGTCGACGACGGCCTGAAGAAAGAAGACCCGCTGCCCCTTGGGCCCGACCGTGCCTGTGGTGAAGGAATCGACCTGTCCTAAATCGTGTGTTGCCATTGGTCAGCTCGGGACGAGGGCAGAGAGATCGTCGCCCGTCGAGTTGACGCTCAACACGATGGGTCCGGTTTGGGTGTACATCACAGCACTCACCGAGCAGGGAGAAACAACAATGCGCTGGAAGAGGTCAAGTGGTGTTCCGGCGGCGTGGGCAACAGCGGCCTTGATGGTGTCGGCATGGGAAACCGCAACGATCGTTTCACCAGGATGTTTGCTCACCAGTTCGCCGATGGCTCCGGTCATTCGGGTCTGCATCTCAGGGAAGCTCTCGCCGCCGGGGAAGCGGAACCCGCTTGGGTAGGACTGCACGGTCTTCCATTCAGGAAGCTTGCGCAGGTCCGAGAGCTTCTTGCCCGTCCACTGTCCGAAGTCAGCTTCGATGAGGCCTTTGTGGGTCCGGACGCGCAGCTTGCACGCCTTGGCAATCGGCGCTGCCGTCTCCTGCGTACGTTCCATGGGGGATGCGTAGATCGCCTTCACCCGGTCGAGCGCGGCGATACGAGCACCCGCGGTCTCGGCCTGCTGCACACCTTTGTCCGCAAGGTGCAGCCCTTTGGCACGTCCGGGGAGGACCCTGCCTGTTGTCGGGGTTTGGCCGTGACGAACAAAGAGGACAACGGTTGGCTGGGGAGCAGCGTTTCGAGAAGCCATGGACTCTCACGCTATCGTCGTCACCTTGACCGCCACCGGCCTGAAAAAGCTACAAATCGATGTCGAATCGTGCACCCAGTGTCCGCGCCTTGTCGAGTGGACACGCCAGGTCGCGCAAGACAAGCGCGCTGCGTACGCAGATCAACAGTATTGGGGCCGCCCCGTTAGCGGCTTCGGTGATCCCGCCGCTCGGATCGCGATCGTTGGGTTGGCGCCAGCGGCCCACGGTGCGAACCGGACGGGGCGAATGTTCACCGGTGACCGATCCGGTGATTGGCTCTTTCGGGGGCTTCACCGGGCAGGACTGGCCAATCAAGCAGAAGCGGTCTCGGCCGATGACGGACTGACGCTGCGAGATGCGTGGGTAACATCTGCGGTCAAGTGCGCACCGCCGGACAACAAGCCGACGGCCGCCGAACAAAACATATGTCGAAGCTTTCTGACCCGCGAGCTCGAGGCGTTAGACAACCTTCGGGTGCTCGTGGCTCTCGGCGGGATAGGGGCAACCGCGATCGCTCGACACTTCGATGTTCGACCTCGTCCAAAGTTTGGTCATGGCGTCGAGGTGCCCATTTCCGACAATTTGGTGATGCTTTGCAGCTATCACGTCTCACAGCAGAACACCTTTACGGGGCGGCTCACCGAAGAGATGCTCGACGACATCTTTACGCGCGCGCAACGACTGGCCGGCGGAGCGCTAGCCTGACTTCCGTGAATCGACGACTCGCACTCCTCCTCGCTGGCTTCTCCATCTTCCTCGCTGCTTGCACGAGCGAAGGGTTGCCGGCTGACTTTGCAGATCAGAACCGGCGCACCGAGACGCAATTCGTCTCGGCATGCCAAACCGCGCTCGCGGACGGCGAGAGTGACCTCGGTGACCCCGCAGAATATTGCCAATGCGCATTCTTTACGGTGGCCGTCGAGTTGGACTTCGAGGAATTCGTCGAACTCGACGAGCAGCTACGGAACGATCCAACAGCGCTTTCCCTTGAGGATCGTCAGCTCATCGAGAGCATCTCGCTGCCGTGTATCCACACCGAAGCGGACGTCTACGGTGTTGCTGCGTCATAAATAGATCTGTCCCCCGTTAGGAACCTATGCGGTATCAAACGGGGGACAAATCTTTGAGGGTGGGACCTGCTTAGCCCTCTACGGCACCTACACCGGAGCCGGGGTTCGGCACGATCTCTGGGCCGAGGGCCGAGATGACCTGGCGAGCTTGTTCTCGGTGGCGTCCAACCAGTGCCCACATCTCTGCGATTCGAGCACGCTCTTCTTCGAGGGAACGCTCTTCTGCCGCGAGGCGCTTGCGAATCTCGTCGAGGTGGATACGTTCGGCTTCGAGACGCTTCTTCTCTTCGGTGTTGTCGCCTCGGACGGAGTCCAAACGTCCGGACTCGGCTGCGACCTGAGTCTGTTTGCGATCGAACTCGGCCTGCTGGTCGTTGAGCGATTCCCGTCGGTCTTCGACGATCGCTGCGAGCTTTCGAAGCTCTGCTTCTTCGCCTTTGAGCGTTTCGCGTCGCATGTTGATCTCGGCTCGGAACTCGTTGAGCTGAGCCAATTCGGCTTCGGATCGGCTTTCGGCGCTTTCAAAGTCGGTTTGCTGTCGAGCAAAGGTTTCAAGCTTGTCGTCGAGAACTTGGCGGTCTCGGTCGTATTGCTTGGCTCGCTCGTCGAGAATGTCGCCTTCTTCATCGAGCTGGCGACGTCGATCGATCAACTGGTTCTGCTGACGTCCAATGAACTCGCCCTGCTCGTTGAGCTGGCGGCGCTGTTCAGCGAGCGCCTGACGCTGCTGATCGAGGTTGGTCTTTTCTGCATCGAGGTGTTCGCGCTGGTCGGCGACCATTGTCCGCTGATCATCGAGCTCGACACTTGTTCCAACGAGCTCGGAACGTTCGAGTTCGACTTGGGCACGCTGGCGTGAGAGCAATGCGGCATCGAGATCAAGCTGTTCACGTTCTGCGACCAATGACGCAGAACGCTCCTTGACTTCTTGCACCTCGGCGCGACCTTCGTCGACCGTGCTTTGCAGAGCCTGAAGTTCTTCTCGCTGCTTGTGTAGTTCGGCTGAGCGAGCCTCAAGGGAGGCTGCTTCGGTCTCAAGCTGAGCGCCACGTATCTCGAAGGCACGCTGTTTCTCGCCAAGTGTGACCTCGAAGGACTCGAGGCTTTTCGAACGGGACTCCAGAACGGTCGCAGTTTCGTTGAGCGCAGATTCGACCGCTTCCAACGTCTGGCTTCGTGCTTCGAGGTCGGCGGACTGTGCCTCAATGATTCGCAGAGCGACGAGCTCGTCCTTGTGTTCTTCAGCCAGACGCTCGCGTTCGGCTTCGAATTCAACTTCGAGTGCAGCAACCGCTTCTTTGTGCTTGCCGGCGATCGTTGCCTGTTGTTCTTCGTTTTTGCTCTGGCGACTCGCGAGATCTGTCTCGACAGTCTCAAGCTCGGCCTTCGTGCGGTCGAGACTGGCCTGCCGCTCGACGACGTCAACCTCTTCACCGAGAAGGCGTGAGATGGAGGCCACTTCTTCTGAGCCTTCACCCGCACGCTCAAGCGCAGCGGACTCATCTTTCAAGCGGGTTCGAGCCGCAGAGAGCTCTTCGGCTCGTTCAGCGGTGAGCGTACGCAGCGACTCCAACTCCTGGATTTCTGCGGTGAGGGTCGTGCGTTGAGATTCGGCTTCAGCGCGAGCCGAGCGAAGCGACTCGAGTTCGGCGTGCTCATCGAGCAGGGCTTGATCGATGTTGCCAAGGTTTTCGCGTTCGGCGTCGAGCTCCCGTCGACGCTCGGCGAGATCGTCCTTTTCTTGTTGAACTTCGACCTCGAGGTTCTTGCGCTGCTCTTCGAGCGCGGCGCGTTGTTTCTCGAGTTCGGCAGTGAGCTGCTCTTGCTCTAACTGGATCTCGTTACGGCGTTCGTCGAGCTCTGCACGCAGCTGTTCGTGTTCAGACTGGATCTCGCCGCGGCGCTCGTCGAGCTCTGCACGCAGCTGTTCGTGTTCAGACTGAATTTCGTTGCGGCGCTCGTCGAGCTCTGCGCTGAGTTGTTCGTGTTCAGCATCGATCTCGGCCCGCCGTTCAACGACGGTTTGTTCGAGCTCGTTAATCTCTTGCGCGTCGGTGGTGAGCTTCTCTGCTCGTTCCTCGAGTGCAGACCGGTCGGCCTCCAAGCCGGTCTGGAGGCCAGAGAGCTGTTCGGACTCTTCACGAAGTTCCGCGCGTCGGGCGTCGAGTTCGCTGCGCAAGCGCTCGAGCTCTGAGCGTTCAACCTCAACGGCACGATCGAGTGCTTCCTTACGTGCCTCTGCTTCGGCAACCAATGCCGTACGCGTCAGCGTGGCGCTTTCGCGCTCGATCGCCGTGCGGCGTTCGTTGACTTCGTTCTCGGCGTCGGCGAGCTGGCTGCGATAGTCGTCAACCTCGGTTCGACGGTTCTCTACCTCGGAGGCGAGCTGGTTCAGCTGGTCGCGTGCCTCTTCGATTCGGGCGAGTTCGGCGCGTTGATCGGACTGGGTCCGTTCGATCTGACTACGAAGCTTGGCGAGCTGTTCCTGGCGCGCGAAGAGCAGCTCTTCCTCGGCGTCTAGGGACGCGCCAGATCGCTCGAGACGCAGGCGACGCAAATTGCTCGCTGGGTCCCCGCCGTCCTCGTTTTCATCGTGTGTGTCGTCAGCCATGAACGCTCGCTGGTAGGTCTTGCTTGAGCATAGGGGAAGAAGTGCTCCCCGAACGTATCTGGGAGGGGCGGATTTGTGGACACTTCCTCGAAGAAAATTTCAGCACGCTTTACAGTAAATCGGTCGATGAGCAGGCAGTCGTTAGCCCTGCGGAGGTCGTCCTGCATCAGCGGGGCTCGCATGGCCACTTTCTGCGGTACCGGAGCCGTCATTATTGCTTTGGGTGAGATCGATGACCCCGTGGGCCGTCGCGGCTGCATCTGGGGTGTCCTGTAGTTCTCTCGCGAGGTCTGCGCTGCTGGAACGGTGTTCGTCAACCACCTTCCAAAGCGCATCGATACGCGACCGCTCAGCTGCGACTTCTTTGCGCTTTTCCAGCAGGTCGGTGCGCTCGAGGGTGAGCCGTTCGTGCTGTTCGGCAAGTCGCTCGGCTTCGGCGCTTTGGGCACGTTGCTTCTCGACCAACTCATGAGCCGCGGATTCTGTCTGTCGACGCGCTTCCTCGAGTCGTTGCTCGTCGAGCGAGATCTCATTGATCCGTTGCTGGACGCCACGGGCACGAGATTCCATGTCGGTGATCTGGCTGGCCATCGTCGCTCGGCGCTGGCGGGCTCGATGGCGATCCGCATCAAGCTCCGCCGCTTCGTTCTCCAGGGTCGCCCGTTGCGCCTCGAGGTTGTCGCGCATTGCTTGCAGCTCGGTTCCAGCTTCGCCGACCCTCTCGCGCTCCTCGGCGAGACGACGGCGTCGCTCACCAAGGCGTTCGGTGTCGGCTTGCAGGGCGAGATCCTCGCTCTGATATTGGTGGCGACGGGTTCGCAAGGCTGCATCGGTTTCGTCGAGCAGAGCCCGCTGATTTACCAGGGTGGCGCGCTGGGCGCTGACGTCTTCACGTTCCTGCTTGAGAAGGTTGTATTCCTCATCGAGATGCGCGGCAGCGGTTTGGGTCTGTTCGGCCACTCCGGCAAGCTGCGCACGTTCGGCGGCGATTTCTTCTCGACGGCGCCTAATGAGGATGAACTCTTGATCGATGCTTTCTCGATCCGTCTCGAGGCGATTGACGAGCTCCTCAGCTTGCTGGAGTCGTTCGCGATCCTTCTCCAACGTCGAGAACCGTTCGATGATCCCGGCTCGGTCGTTTCGGTAGGCGACCTCTCGAGCTTCGATTTCGTGTTCTCGCTTGCTCAGGTCGATGACCCGCTTGTCGAGCGCTTCGCTCGTTCGGAAGATCTCCGAGTCGAGAGCGTCGAGCTCAAGTTGTGACTCTTCTTGTTGTCGTCGGCGTTGCTGAATAGCGCTCTCGCGTCGGTCGAGATGCGTCGCGAGCTGCTCGAGTTCCTGTGAGCGAGCACTCACGGCTGCGTGCTGTTCGCCAAGCGCCGCTAGACGCTCTTCCAAACGACGTTCCTCGGTGTCGAGGGATTCGGTGAGATCGACCAGCTCGCCGTGGCGGGCTCGCAGGACCTCAGAACGCTCCACGATGAGTTCATCTTGGCGATCGAGATGGGCGGTCTGATCGCGCAACCCAATCGCCCGCTCGGTGATGGCCTGCTGGGTCGAGTCGAGGTTGGTGGCTTCGAGTTGGATCTGCGCCAGAAGTCGCCGTTGAGAATCCTGCTTTGCATTGAGCTTGGTGCGTTCGTCTTCGAGTTGTGCCCGGCGCTGCTCGACGTCGGCAATTTGGACCTCGAGTTCGGCGGCTTCGGCTTCACGCTCACGAACGTGGGCTATTCGTTCATCAGCTTCAGCTGAGCGCACGACGATCTGGGTCTCAAGTTCATCGAGCTGTATCTGTCGAGCCGCAAGGTCTGCCTCGTGCTCGTTGAGCGAGTTGAGGTCATGTCGACGCTCGTTGAGTTCGTCTTCGAGCTGGTCGAGCTCTTCAGATTGTTGAGCGAGGATTGCGCGCTCGGCCTCGATGTCGTCTCGCTCGATGCGCATGTCTTCACGGGCACCATCGAGCTGATCTGCTTCGGCTGCTAAGCCGAGGCGCCGGCGGTCGAGTTCTTCGGCCCGTTCATCGAGTTCGTGGTTTTCGGCGTGGATCTCGGCGGTCCGTGTGAGCGCGGCGTGCTTGATGTCGACGATTTCTGTGGCGTTGCTGTCCTTGAGCTCAGCGAGTTCAAGTTCGTGGCGGCGCTTCTCGGCCAGGACGGCTTCGCGCTGTGTCGAAAGTGTCGAGGCGAGAGATCGGAGTTCTTGTTGTTCGGCTTCGATTGCTTCTCGTGTGGCGTTGAGCTCAATGCGATCTCGTTCGCGGTCAGCTTGTTGCCTCTTGAGCTGAGCTTCATCTTCGGCCAACTCGGCTTCACGACGATCGATTTCGAGTCCTCGAACCGAGAGATGGTTTGCTCGGGTGACGAGTTCGGTATCGGCAAGGCTCAGGCGTTCGTCTTCGGCGGTAATGTTCTGCGCCTTCGCCTTGAGGAGAGATTCGCGTTCGGCCAGCTCAGCATCGCTTCCTGCGAGCTCGTGGTTGAGCCTTCCGAGTTCTGAGGCTTTTGCTCGAAGCTCCGCAACGCGCTCCTCGAGTTCAGCTTCTTGCTCGGCGAGGGTGCCCACCTGGAATTCATGCTCGTCGCGTTCTTTGACCAGACGTTCCTGTGCTTCGACGAGTGCTTCTTGTTGTTCGTGTAGCTCTTTGCGTAGAGCGTCGACTCGAACTTGCTCTCGGCGCAGCTCGTCGTTGGCTGATTCGGAGGTGCGTTGCTCGCTCGCCAAGTTTGTTGAAGCAACGGTGAGTGCACCGCGCTCTGCGTCGACCTTCTCGCGTTGTTGCTCGAGAGATCGTTCTGCGGCGCGTAGCTCTCTTTGGTCGAGTTCGATTGCCGCTCGCTGGCGTACGAGTGTGCGTCGTTGGGCGTCGACCTCGCCGCGCTGGCGTTCGAGTTCGCTTCTGGTGGCGCGGAGTTCACCCTCGAGCTCGCGCAACTCGATCCGCTCGGCGCTCGCGGTTTCAAGTCGTTCGGCTGTATTCAATGGCCAACTAGGAGCAGCGTCATCGCTGTTGTGAGGCGAGGTTTCCCCCTCGGCTCCACTGACTTGTGCGTTGTCGCTCTCACTCGCTGGCTCGTCGTTACTCGACATTCCTACTCCGTTGCCGGGCATCTATCTGCCCCCAAGGTCTGAGAGTAGGCCGGATCTGCGATGGAACCAAAAGCGCCCTCGGCAGGATTCGAACCTGCGCTCACGGCTCCGGAGGCCGATGCTCTATCCCCTGAGCTACGAGGGCTTGGTCGCTGAGCCTAGCGATAACATGGGCGACTTCGTTCACCAAGCAAAAGCGACACGCGGAGACCTCATGATCCAAGACCATTTGTGTGCGGCCCTGGCCGCTGCGTGCACGGCCGTTGGCGTCGACGCCCCCGCGGAGATCGGCCTGGAACAGCCCGCGAACCGTGATCATGGCGACTGGTCTTCCAATGTTGCCCTCGCCACAGCGAAGCAAGCAGCAACGAATCCACGCGAGCTCGCGGGTCGTCTCGTTAGCCACCTCGAAGAACAAAAGATCGAACACGTCGCAGGTATCGAAATCGCAGGACCGGGTTTCATTAACTTCCGGCTGACCGACACCTGGCTTCACGATGTCTTGCGCCAGGTGGTCGACGCTGGATCGGGCTTTGGCGCCAACGACAGTGGGGCTGGGACAACGGTCAACGTCGAGTTCGTCAGCGCGAACCCCACCGGCCCCTTGCACGCGGGCCACGGCCGCGGCGCGATTTATGGCGATGCGCTTTCGTCGGTCCTTGAGTGGAACGGTTTCGACGTTGTACGCGAGACCTATATCAACGACCGCGGCGTCCAGATGGAGACCTATGCCAAGTCGCTCCAAGCGCGCGCAAAGGGTGAGGAACCGCCAGAGGATGGATACCGCGGGCAGTACATCATTGATTGGGCTGGCGAGATGCCCGACGATCTCGATGTAGACGACCTGGTGGCCGTTCGCGAGTGGGGGTACGCCCGGGCCAAACAAGATCAGGCCGAGGTGCTCGCATCTTTGGGTATCGAGTTCGACATCTGGTTCTCCGAGCGCACTTTGCTCGATGACGGCCGGATCGATACGGCGCTGTCGACGTTGCGTGAACGAGACATGATCTTTGACGAGGATGCTGCCGTCTGGCTGCGAAGCACCGAGTTTGGCGACGACAAAGACAGAGTGCTCGTGAAGTCCGATGGCGATTACACCTATCTCACGCCAGACATCGCGTATCACGCGGTCAAGTTCGACCGGTCCGATGCGCTGGTCAATGTGTGGGGCGCCGATCATCATGGTTATATCGCGCGGATGAAAGCAGCGATGTCGGCGCTCGGCAACGACGCGGACGACCTCGATGTCCGGGTGACGCAGATGGTTCGCTTGATGCGTGGTGATGACGAGGTGAAGTTGTCCAAGCGGTCGGGCGACATCGTGGAGCTACGCGAGGTGGTTGACGAGGTTGGTGCTGACGCCACGCGTTTCACCTATCTGTTGCAGTCCGTCGACGCACAACAGACCTTTGACCTTGAGGCTGCGGCGTCTCAGGCAATGGACAACCCGGTGTTCTATACCCAGTACGCGCATGCTCGGATCCGTTCGATCCAGAACAAGGCTGCCGAGGCTGGGATCGAGCGATCTCCTCTCGACGATGTCGACCTCGGCGTGTTGGTAAACGATCGTGAACTCGACGTCTTGCGTGCGTTGTTCACCGGCCCAAGTGTGATTGCGCTGGCAGGTCGAGAACGGGCCCCTCATCGAGTGGTCCAGTGGGTGCGCGATCTCGCTGCGGCTTTCCACGGCTTCTATCAGGCCTGTTACGTCATGGGAGACGGTGTGTCGCCCGAGCAGACCCAGGCCCGGTTGTGGTTGGCTGAAGCAGCGCGCATCGGCCTTTCCAACGGGCTTACTCTGCTGGGCGTGTCCGCCCCAGAATCCATGTGGAGCGACGAAGTCGAAGATGGGGTTTCAGATGTCTGAGGAGAGTGCCGAGCGAGACAGCGCTCCTATTCCTTTTTCGCTGCTGCCCGACAGCGCCGCTATTGGTGACGATGGCGGGTTGACCATCGGTGGCTGTTCGGTCACGGAACTCGTCGCCGAATATGGCACGCCACTCTTTATCTACGACGAGGAACACCTGCGCTCGCGCGCCCGTGAGGCAGTCGAGGCCTTTGGCCCGGGAGTTGCCTATGCGAGCAAAGCGTTTCTTTGCACCGAAATGGCGCGCCTGGTCTATGAAGAAGGCATGGACATCGATGTGTCCACGGCGGGAGAGTTCCACATCGCCCGTCATGGTGGGGTGCCGGCCAAGAACCTTGTCTTCCACGGCAACAACAAGTCGATCGATGAGTTGCGCACGGCGA
The DNA here is from genome assembly GCA_964441145.1 of uncultured Acidimicrobiales bacterium. GTDB lineage: Bacteria > Actinomycetota > Acidimicrobiia > Acidimicrobiales > SHLQ01 > SHLQ01. The sequence continues at coordinate 28,155 of CAYTUB010000010.1, read as the reverse complement.
TCACCGAGGGCATCGGGCGCATCGTCGTCGACAGCTTCGATGAGATGGATCGCCTCGACGAGCTACATAGTGAGGGTCTTCCGGCGCCGGCAATTCTTGTGCGCATCACCCCCGGGGTAGAGGCACATACACACGAGTACATCGCGACTGGTCGAGACGACTCGAAGTTCGGGTTCACGGTTTCGACGGGGCTGGCTGAGCAGGCGATTGCTCGCGCCGCCGCGTCTGCATCGATGGATCTTCGTGGCGTTCACGCCCATATTGGCTCCCAGGTGTTTCGCGTTGGCTCCTTCGCAAAGGCCGCGGAGGTCATCGCCAACGTTGCCCAACCTCATGGCCTTAAAGAGGTGTCGGTCGGCGGCGGATTGGGCGTCCCCTACGTGATGGGGGAGGAGGGCTCCTCGATCACCGCGTGGGCACACGTGGTGCACGATGCTCTGCGGTCAGCCGGTATTGATGCACGCGTTCTGGCCGAGCCAGGGCGTGCCATTGCCGCCTCGGCGGCGATCACCGCCTACACCGTCGGGACAATCAAGCCTCTCGAAGGCATCCGTACCTATGTCGCCGTCGACGGGGGCATGAGCGACAACCCCCGGCCGGTTCTGTACGGCAGTGGCTATGAATCGTTCCTGCCATCGCGTCCTGCAGCGGAGCGAGATCTCACGGTCACGATCGTCGGCAAACACTGCGAATCTGGTGATGTTCTCGTCCGAGATGGTGCCGTTCCTAGCGACATTAGTGTCGGGGATATCTTGGCGACTCCGGTTACTGGTGCGTACGGTCACTCCATGGGCTCGAACTACAACGCCGTGCCGAGGCCACCCGTCGTCTTTTGTGCGGGCGGTAACGCGCGCCTCGTCGTACGGCGAGAAACGCTCGACGATCTGCTCCGACGCGAAGGGTGATGTATGGTCGTTGAAGGAAGTGCGTACCGCTACGAGCGAGTTCCGCACGTTGAGCGTCGGCTCTCCGGCGGACGTCGTCTCGTGCAAGCTGTCGGTTCGGAGAATCCGACTCAGCTCGCCGGATCAGCGCCGCTGATTTGGGACCTGCTCGTCGACTTTCCAATCGCCGAACAACTAGCCGTCGAGCTTCAACGACAATTTTCTGACCCACCTGAGGTGATCGCTGCAGGAGTTGAGGCTGGGCTTCGATCCCTGATCGACGCATCGCTGGTGGTGGCGACATGAAGCACGAATTACTCTCGCAACTCGCCTCGCTCGACTTGCCAGGAACTGCAGTTTCGGCACCGGTCACGGTTGCTCCAGAGGATGCGACACACTTCGTTGCTGGGTTGGAACGTGAACGGATGCTGGGACTTGGCATCCGGGCGGCTGAAGACGCGGCCCTAGAGGTCAGCCCCGAGGTCTTCGAAGCGATGAGCGCCCGCCACGATGCGGTCATGTCGCAGACGATGCGCACTGAACTGATGGCGATACAGCTCTCGGACATGCTCAAAGAGCGGGGGATACAGCACCGTCTTTTGAAGGGCGCCGCGCTGGCCCACACGGTGGCCGGGGATGCGAGCGAACGCTCGTTTCGTGACCTAGACATGTTGATCCCTGGCCCTGACATGGACGACGCTGTCGCGCTGTGCGAAGCCCAGGGAGCGACCCGGCTGCAGCCTGAATTGCGGCCAGGCTTCGACGCACGGTTCGCAAAGTCGGTCACGCTGCGACTCAATGATGTCGAGATAGACCTGCACCGGTTGTTGGCCTCTGGACCCTTCGGCGTATGGATGCGACCTGGTGATCTCTTCGTGTTGGCAGATCGCGTGGCCATTGGAGGCCGCGAAATCCCAACCCTCGACTTCACGGATCACTTGATCCATGCCTGTTACCACGTTGCGCTCGGCCAAGCCGTACCAGTGCTGTCGAACCTTCGAGACGTCATGTTGCTCGCCGCGAGCAACATCGACTGGGATCGGTTCGACCAGACGATCACCAGGTGGCGCGGCAAAGCGGTGATGCAACGTTGCGTGACGCTGTTGGGCGAACGGATCGACGCCGAAGTGCCCGAGCATCTTGCGTCTTTTCGGCGTGCTGCGGTCGTGGCCGATGAGCGGATTGCTATTAACCCCTACCTGACCGATGACCCGCAGGGTCGGTTTAGTGCACTTGCGCCGGCGACATTGAAAGCGTTGCCCATGTCGGACCGTGCCGCCTTTGCGCTCGCCGTCGGCTTTCCCGAGGGTTCGGATCCAATCGAGCGGACACGTTCGATCGCCGGACGATTGTTGTCGCGGGACTAGGACCCGACAGTCCCGTTTCTGTCTGACTAGCTCGTAACGAGTGGAGTAGCGCAACCGCTGGCGCGTACGGTCACGTTGAGGCCGGTCCCCGCGGCGCTGTGGTCGAGTATCTCGACGTGTGACGATGAGTCAGGGTTCCAGTCGCTGAAGGTGAACCAGTTGCCGGTGGCTGGTCGAAAGACACCCAGTGTCGGCGATCCATCACAGTCCCAATCGCCAATAGCGGCGATGTCGCCGGGCTCGCCGACATGCCAAAACTTCGGCGCTTCCTGTGATGAGTTGGTGCTCAATGTGCCGGTTTCGTCGCTCCATGTCGCGCCATGAATCGCAAGGGTCGAGTCAGCGGTCATTGTTCGTTCGACGATCAAGCCTGCATTGGTAGTCGAGTCCGCGATGTCGTGACCGGGGGACGGGCGCAGCGCTACGAAGATTGCCAAGGCCGAGATCCCGATACCGAATGCAAGCAGCACTAGGTGGAGCGGGCGCTTCGTGGTTTGGGCCTCGGTGTCGGTTTCCGGCCCGTCCCCACCAGGGCGCGGCCCAAAATCACGTGTCTGAGAGGGAGGCCGGGGAGGAGCGCCCGCCAAGCGACTTGTCACCTTTGATCGTGCTGCACGCTGTGGTGCGCTGGGCGTTGGAGTGGTGGCCGGGATGAAGTCGACGGTTCGTGCCTGGCGTACGGCGAGTTCGCCAGCCTGAATCGTGGGAGCCGGACTACCGAGGGCGCCGCGCAGGTCGTGGACGGAAACGTCATGCCCGCCATCAGCCCTGGCGATCACGTCGGCGAGGGCTCCACGCAAAGCCCGCTCCGACTGATTGGAGTCACCGAGTAGCTCCAGAGCTACGACCGCTGCGCAGCGGATATCCAACGACGGCAATGCACGCCGTAGCTCTCCGGCGTAGGCCTCGGTGCCTTGCTCAATCTCGAGTCCGTCGGCGACGCGCGCTGTCGAGAAGTCGATGAGCGCGGGATCGGTTGGCGATCGCATCCCGATGTTGTTCGGACTGATATCGCCGTGAATCCAACCCAGTGCATGGATGTGTTGGAGGGCAGCGGTCAGGCCTTCGAAGAGTTTGCGAAGGTGGGCCACCGGCAGCGGTCCATCCAACAGCACATCGGCGAGCGTTCCCTGTTCGCAGAGTTCGACGGCGATTCGCGAAGGTGCTTCGGAAGCGACGAGGCGCACGACGTTGGCGTGCGCAAGAGTTTCGAGAGCGATCGCCTCACCGGCGAGGCTTGCCCCGGCCGTCGCGACCTTGATGGCAACGGGCTGTGCGTGATTGCCGAGGTGGCCGCGAAATACGGTGCCATGTCGGCCAGCGCCCAACACACCGTCGAGCACGGTGCCTTCAAACGCGGATCCTTGCGTGATCGAGAAAGAGCTGAAGTTTTCTTTCATACATTGAAAGATACCGAAAAGCATTAGGAAGTGCAAGTGGAGGTTTGTGCGTCTCGCATCGCCTACCCACGGACTCCCGCAGCACAGGACCCTTTACAGATTCGGTCGAGGACTCCGCGGGCGGCGATAGCGTTGGTGGCTATGACAAGTAAGACGACTATTGGCCTTGGACTCCTTGGTTGCGGCACGGTTGGGCAGTCGTTTTGCCAACTGATCGACGCGCAGCGCGAAGAAATCGAGCGACGAACCGGTCTTTGTTTCGAGGTGCGACGCATAGCTGTGCGCGACACCTCAAAGACCCGTGAGGGCATCGACTCGGCGCTTCTCACCTCACGTCCCCAAGACGTCGTCGAGGCTGACGATGTCGACGTCGTCATCGAGGCGATGGGCGGCGTCGAACTGGCGAACGAATTGGTCATGGCTGCCTTTGCCGCAGGTAAACCCGTCGTTACCGCAAACAAGGAATTGCTCGCACTGCACGGCCCCGAACTCTTCGAAGCTGCGAGCAACGCGGGGGTCGACCTTGGCCTGGAAGCCGCTGTTGCCGCGGGGTTGCCGTTTATTCGGGCACTGCGGAAGTCCTTGGTTGGTGAGAACGTCACCCGCGTCATGGGCATCGTCAATGGCACCACCAACTACATCCTCTCCCAGATGGCCGAACACGGCGCCAGCTACGAAGACGCTCTGGCCGAAGCGCAGGAGCTCGGGTTTGCCGAAGCCGACCCCACAGCCGATGTCGGCGGATTTGATGCTGGTTCCAAAGCGGCGATCATCGCCACGCTGGCATTTCGACAAGCCGTGCGTGCGAGCGACGTATTTGTCGAGGGAATCGAGTCCACTACGGCGGCCGATATTGCTCGGGCAGCAAGCCTGGGACAAGTCATCAAATTGTTGGCCATCGTGCAACGCAACGACGATGGATCAATCTCGGCCCGCGTGCATCCCACGATGTTGTCGACCTCGCACCCGCTGGCTTCAGTTCGCGACAGCTTCAACGCGGTCTATGTGGAAGGCGATGGCATCGATCAAGTGATGTTTTATGGACGAGGCGCTGGCGGTCATCCAACGGCAGCGATGATGGTCGGCGATGCAATCGATGCGGCCGTGAACCGAACGACAGGTTGCAACAGTGGGGTAGGGCCTCTGCCCGACGCAACGGTGCGACCAATAGAAGATGTCCACTCGGCGTTCTACATCGGCCTTGATGCAATCGATCAGCCTGGCGTCTTGTCCGAGATCGCCAGCGTCTTTGGCCAACGAAGCGTGTCGATTAAGTCAATGGAACAAGAAGGCATGGGTGACGACGCCCGCCTGATGTTCATCACCCATGACGCCGCCGAGAGTGCTGTTCGTTCGACGCTCGATGACCTTCGAGGGCTAGACGTCGTAAGAAACGTCGGCCAAGTTCTGCGCGTCATTGGCGACTGAGATGATTCGCTACGTCAGCACTCGGGGTGGGGCACCCGAACTCAGCTTTGCTGAAGTCCTCCTCACCGGCCTGGCCCCTGACGGCGGACTGTACGTCCCAGCGCAATGGCCGACCGAGCACTCCGCCGACCCAGGGCTCTCCTATAGCGAGTACGCAGCGGAGATCATGTGGCCCTTCGTTGAGGGGTCGATATCGCGGGCAGAATTCGATGCGCTGGTAGCGCAGGCATACGTCGGGTTCGCCCACGACGAGGTCATCCCCACCGTGTCGCTCCCGGACGGCATCGACGTTGTCGAGCTGTTCCACGGCCCGACGCTCGCGTTCAAAGACGTCGCCATGCAATTGCTCGGCCATCTCTTCGACTTCGAGCTCGGTCGCCAAGGCAAACGGGTCACCATTGTTGGAGCGACCTCGGGGGATACCGGTTCGGCGGCCATCGAGGCATTCCGAGACCGAGACAACGTCGACATCGTGATCTTGCACCCCCACGGTCGAACCTCTGACGTGCAGCGACGTCAGATGACGACGGTTGACGCACCCAACGTCTTCAACGTTGCCATCGAGGGCACCTTTGACGATTGCCAAGACCTCGTGAAGGCCATGTTTGCCGACGTCGAATTTCGCGACAAGGTCGGGCTCGCAGCGGTGAACTCGATCAACTGGGCCCGGGTAATGGCCCAAGTTGTCTACTACCACTGGGCGGTTCGCCACACCGCTGGTGAACCCGTCTCGGTCACCGTGCCAACGGGAAACTTCGGCAATGTCTTCGCCGGACGAGTAGCCAAACGCATGGGTGCCCCCATTGGCGAATTCGTGGTGGCGAGCAATCGCAACGCGATTCTGACCGAGTTCTTCACGACCGGTTCGATGTCGATCAACGCCGTAGAGCCATCGCTTTCACCGAGCATGGATATCCAGGTTTCGAGCAATCTTGAGCGACGGATCTTTGAGTTGCTCGACAATGACGGCGCCGCGGTGGCTGCGATGATGGCTCGGTTCCGAGCCGATGGAAGGGTCGAGCTGCCCCAAGAGTTCATTCCTCGCTTGCGGGAGGGATGGGTGGGGGAGAGCCTCACCGATGATGAGACGCTCGACGTCATCCGCGTTGTTCACGACGAGTCAGGAATGATCCTCGATCCGCACACCGCTGTCGGTGTCGGCGCCGCGCGCCGTCGCCCCAACTCGATGGCTCGCCTCGTCATGGCAACGGCGCATCCGGCGAAGTTCCCCGATGCAGTCGAGCAGGCGACCGGGGTGCGGCCGGAGCTTCCCGCGCACTTGGCCGATCTCTTCGAACGCGAGGAGCACTACGAGGTCCTTGCGAACGATCTGTCGGTCGTTCAGGGCTTCGTTGACGACGCGCGGCGATCGAGGAGCTAAACAGTTCGGTAGTGCAATATTGCGGCGGAATTGGTGTGGCCTTGGGGCAGGGCTACACTTTGGACGTCTGCAACTCACCATGTGCGTGAGACTGGCCACCGTTCGGTTCGGACAGCTTTAACAGCAGGCGAGTACACCAAGTGGTTCGCTCACGGCGAGCCCGACATGACAGTCACAAAGGGGACCCGCACGTGGAGGCCAACGAACTTCGTCGATCGACGCTCGAGCGCAAGGATCGCGACGAACTTGTCACCATCGCAACAGCCCTGGGGACCAAACCGCCCTCTCGGGCACGCAAGGCAGAAATCGTCGACCTGATCATCACGACCGCAACCACAGGCGGTCCCGACGATTCGGCCGAGGATAGCGACGATTCCGCTGGTGACGACCAGGCCAAGGACGACTCCGCCGGCCAGGCCCCAGACGCAGATGACCCCAGCGTGACCACGTATCATGCCGGTGACGACGAGTTTGATTTTGGCGAGGTCACAACCAAGACCAAGGGGTCCGGCCGTGGCCGTCAGAAGGACGACGCAAAAAAGGGCGCCAAGGGCGAGTCCAACGGTGGCAACAAGCCATCGGGTGACGATGGTGACGGTGGAACCGATCGCGGAAATCGTCGTCGTCGACGTCGCGGCCGCGGCGGCGACCAAAACGACGCCGATAGCGGTCCAGTAAGCGTCGAGGGTTACCTCGACTTGCGAGACGACGGCTATGGCTTTCTGCGCGTCGGGTCCTCACGTTCCTCGATGGACGACGCGTACGTGTCGGTAAAGCAGGTTCGCCAGTTCGGATTACGCAAGGGCGATCACCTCGCCGGCACCAGTCGTCCGGCCAACCGCAACGAAAAAAACCCGGCAATGCTCACGATCGATTCGATCAATGGCGGGGATACCGCTGGCGCGACCGACCGCCGGGCCTTTGATGACCTGACCCCGAGCCACCCGAGCGAACGCCTCAGTCTCGAAGGCGAAGCCAGCGGCGCAGCAACCCGCATCATGGATCTACTCACGCCGATCGGCAAGGGTCAACGGTCGTTGATCGTGGCGCCGCCGCGATCGGGCAAGACGACATTGCTCGGTGAGATCGCCGCAGCGATCGAAACCAATCACCCGGAATTGAACCTGCTGATCCTGACGATCGACGAACGGCCTGAGGACATCACCGATATCACTCGCTCTGTGAAGGAGGCGGAGGTCATCCCGTCCGCCTTTGATCGCCCGGCCGACGAACACGTCGCACTCGTCGACATGACCGTCGAACGAGCAAAGCGCCTAGTCGAGCTCGGCCGCGATGTCGTGCTGTTGTTCGACGGCGTCACCCGACTGGTCAGGGCCCACAGCCAAACCGGTCCCTCATCTGGGCACACGATGGCTGGCGGCATCGACTCCGGCTCGATCTATCCAGCCAAGCGACTCCTGGGCGCCGCCCGCGCCATGGAGGAAGGCGGCTCGCTTACCGTGATCGCAACCGCATCCTACGATGAGGCCAGCGGCGACGATTCGATTCTCAGTGCCCTCACCGGGCTAGCAAACATGGAACTGCGACTGCATGCGGGAGCAGCTTCGCTGGGAACGTTCCCGGCGATCGACGTAGCGAACAGCCATACGCGCAACGCCGACAACCTGATGGACGAAAAATCTTATGCCAGCTCGATCGCTCTTCGTAGCGCTCTGGGCGGAGTCGATGACCCCGTCGGAGACGGGTTGGCGCAGCTCGAGAAGCTCCTCGAGCACATCAACGAATCGAAAAACAACGACTCCCTGCTAAAAGTTGTGGCCAAGGGCGTTTGATCTTGCCTGATTGCAGGCGAGACTAGGAGAGTTATGAAGCCCGACATTCATCCCGAGTACCGCCCGGTCGTTTTCCAGGACCAGTCCTCGGGCGACAACATCATTATTGGTTCGACGATTCAGACCAGCGAGACCATCACCGTTGAAGGTGTGGAGTATCCACTCGCCAAGGTCGAACTCTCGTCTCGCAGCCATCCCTTCTTCACCGGCCAGATGAAGATCGTCGATACCGCAGGTCGTGTCGAGCGCTTCGAGCGCCGCTACGGATCTCGTCGCAAGAAGGCGGCTGCTCCTGTCGAGGAAGCGCCAGCCGAAGAGGCGGCAGCTCCGGTCGAAGAGGCTGCAGCTCCCGCTGAGGAAGCTCCGGTCGGAGAGGCTGCGGCTCCCGCTGAGGAAGCTGCTCCTGTCGAAGAGGCAACAGCCGAAGCTGCTCCCGAGGGCGAAGACAGCTGACAAAGGACCGCCTCGCAAAGCTTGCAGCCGTAAAGCTGCGAGCACTGGTGCGCGAGCACCTCGAGCGAGAGGTAGATGAACCCACGCCACTCGGTTCGGGTTCGGCCGTCATAGTTGATAACGCCTGTTGGGCGTACTATCCAGAGCCCGTTCGCGGGGTCCTTGGAGCGACCACTGTCTGGGCGCAGAGTCGCGGTGCGACCCACACGAATCTGATTCTCGATGAGGCCGACGGTGTGCTCGCGTTCACCGCGACAGGTTTCGAGGAACCAACCCCCAGTATTTGGCACGCCATCGAGAGGTCCATGCATCGCGTCGATGCGCAGCCGCCCGTTATCGAACCCGCCCCCGACTGCCCCGACAGCACAGCGTTGCTCGCATCGAAGGGCCTTGAAGTGGTCGCCGATCACGGAGTATGGCTGGGTGAGCTCAACGGTCTCGAAGTAGCGCGAGTCGGCATTCGCGAGGGTGAGTGTGGGCTCGACATTGGAGTCGGGGCCTACGACCAGTTCGCATCGGCGGCATTGCAGCTCGATCGCAACGACGAAACTTCCCTCGATCACGTGTTGGGGATGGTGCGCCCGCATCGCGTTGCGGGCGTCGAACCACATCCCATTGGACGATTGGTGCGATCGAGGTGGTTACGGGCGCAACTCATCGCCGAGCCCGAATCGATTGGTCTCACCTCCTTGAACCCCGTTCCGCTACTGATCCCGCGCCCAGGCCTCGTCGAGACCCAACCGGCCGCTGGAATTGGCCAAGGAAACAATGGCGAGGACGTACTCGTGGTGTGCAGCACCGGCATCGACCTTGGAGTGGCAGAAACCGCTGCAGGACTCGCCGCGCAGAACCAGCCGCAGCGAATCGTCGTCGTCATGCCACAGCGCGATCATCATCCACGTATCGCCCAAGCGCTCGAAACATTGGCGTGTCCCGCCGAGCTGGTAGCCGTCGAAGGCGCATGGTCCGATTAGTTGCGGCCTTCTGCAAGCTAGGTTGAACAGGTGCTAGATCGACTCGAATCGTTGGAACGAGAATTCGCGGACGTAGAGGCGCGCCTCGGCGACCCAGCGCTCATCGCAGATCAACCGAAGTTTCAGGTCGAAGCGCGCCGCCACAAAGAGCTCGACTCCATCGTGGGAATTGGACGAACACTGCGCGGCGCCACCGAAGACCTCGAAGTCGCTCGCGAAATGTTTGCTGAAGCAGAGGGAGACGACCGCGAGGAGCTGCGTGAAGAAGTGAGCTCGCTCGAATCCCAGGTCGAGACTTCGACCGCAGAATTCCGTCTGGCGCTGCTCCCAAAGGATCCCAACGACGACCGAAACGCGATCGTTGAGATTCGCGGCGCGGAGGGTGGCGAGGAAGCAAACCTGTTCGCTCGTGACCTCTACGACATGTTCCGTGCATTCTCGTCTCGCCAAGGCTGGAAGTTCGAGATGATGGACGGCACCGAGTCCGACATGGGCGGGTTCACCACGGTCACCTTCAGCCTTTCGGGTGATGACGTGTGGAGCCGCATGAAGTTTGAAGCCGGCGTCCATCGAGTGCAGCGAGTCCCAAAGACCGAGTCTCAAGGTCGCGTGCACACCTCATCGGCCACCGTTGCCGTGCTCCCCGAAGCCGAGGAAGTGGAAGTCCAGATCGACAACAACGATCTGAAGATCGACTACTACCGCTCGTCTGGCCCGGGAGGTCAGTCGGTCAACACCACCGACTCGGCATGTCGCATCACCCACGTACCGACCGGCGTCACGGTGGCGATGCAAGACGAAAAGTCGCAGATTCAAAACAAGGCGAAGGCCATGCGCGTTTTGCGGAGCCGGCTGTTGCAAGCAGAACAGGACCGTCAAGCATCAGAAGCCAGCGAAGCTCGTAAATCTCAGACGGGTGGCGGCGGTCGCTCCGAAAAGATTCGTACCTACAACTTCAAAGAGAACCGGGTATCGGATCACCGGATCGGTCTCACCGTGCACAACCTCGACAAGGTCCTCGCCGGTGAACTCGACAACGTGTCTGACGCGTTGGTCCAAGAAGAGCAGCAGCGGCGCCTTGCCGGGGACTGATGTCTGATCCCACTGCATCGGAGCTCGACGGGACGATCCAGTGGGCCACGCTGCTTTCCGAGACCAAGCAACTCCTCGAATCATCGGGAGTGTCGGAGAATCCTCGCCAAGAAGCGAAGTGGATCCTCGAAGAGGTCACCGGGACCAGCGGCGCAGAGTTCGTCGACGCAATGGATGGGTGCGCCACAGTCCGAGGGGTAGCGCAGCTCGACGCGATGGTGGCGCGCCGGACCTCTGGAGAGCCGATCCAATATGTCCTTGGCCACTGGGCGTTTCGGAACCTCGACCTACTCGTGGACCAACGGGTGCTCATTCCTCGCCCAGAAACCGAGGTGGTGGCCGGACTCGCTATCGACGAAATCGATCGGCTCGAGAAACCACAGGCCTCGGTCGTTGATCTCGGGACCGGTTCGGGCGCAATTGGCTTGGCCATCGCCACGGAACGGCCCGGCACACACGTCGTGCTTACCGACCGAAGCGAAGCGGCGCTGGCCGTCGCACGAGCGAACCTCGCAGGCCTTGGTCGATCGGGGCGAAGCGTCACCATTCAGTGTGGCGAATGGTTCGCAGCACTTCCCGAATCTCAGCGAGGCACGGTTGATCTCATCGTGTCCAACCCGCCCTACATTGCACACCACGAAGCCCTCGATCCCTCGGTTGTCGACTGGGAGCCAGAGATGGCACTGCGCTCCAATGACGATGGCTTTGACGATCTGCGTCTGATTGTTCGCGAGTCGATGGATTGGCTCACAACGAATGGAGTTCTCGTGCTGGAAATGGCACCGGGACAAACCGCAAGTGTGGCCGAGCTCGCCGAACAGGTCGGGTTCGACGCCGAGGTGTACCGAGATGTGGCCGGGTTGGAACGCGCAGTGGTGGCCCGGCGCACGGAAACATGACCAACGACATCTCGCCCAACGACATCGATCGTGCAGTGGAAGCTCTCGCTGCCGGCAATGCGATCATCATCCCGACCGACACGGTCTATGGTCTCGCCGCAGACCCTCGTTCAGAGACCGCTATGGCGCAGTTATTCAGGCTCAAGCAACGACCCGGCGGCACACCTGTGGCCGTTCTGGTTGCGAGTATCGAACAAGCGCGTGAGCTCATCGAATGGAGCGCTGACATCGACGAACTCGCGCAGCAACACTGGCCGGGTGCACTTACGATCGTCGGCACATTGCGAGACGGCGGTCTCGTTGCGGGCACCGGCGAAACGCTCGGAGTGCGCCTACCCGATCATGGCTTCGTGCAAGCCTGCGCCAGCCGGTTTGGCCCGATCGCAGCTACGAGCGCGAACCGTCACGGGGAACCCACGATCACCAATCCCGCTGACCTCGCAGCGGCCTTCGGTAGCGATGTGTCGGTGGTGATCGATGGTGGGCTACTCGACGGGGTGGCATCAACGGTGGTAGCCGTGACCGATGACGAGCAGGAAATACTGCGACAAGGTGTAGTTCTGCTCGAATCTGCCGATTGATATTGCAACCATCGGCATCAGAAGATGCGGGTCATGCAAAACTATGAGGTGTGGAGAACGTGAATCCAGCAGATATTCCGGTCGTCATTCTTGCAGGCGGGAAAGGCACTCGTATTCGTGAGGCGTCAGAGGCGCTTCCAAAGCCCATGATCGATGTCGGCGGCAAGCCCATCGTCTGGCACATCATGAAGACCTACGCGGCGCACGGACATCGCAAATTCGTCCTGTTGCTCGGGTACAAGTCATGGACGATCAAGGAGTACTTCCTCGCCTACCGCGAGCAAACCAGTGACTTCACCGTCAACTTGTCGTCCCATGAGACACTGTTTCACGGCGACTACGGAGCAGAAGACTTCGAAGTCACGATGGCCTACACCGGGCTGGACACGCTCACCGGAGGTCGCCTCGCGAGGGCAGCGCACTACATCGAAGACGCCCCGGCCTTCATGCTCACCTACGGAGACGGCCTCGCCGACATCGACATCACCGCCTTGCGAGAGTTCCACCAGGCGCACGGCAAGATTGGTACGGTCACCGCCGTGCACCCCACGAGCCGCTTCGGTGAGCTCGGAGTCGATGGCGAAATGGTCACCGACTTCGCGGAGAAGCCGGACCTCAACACCGGCTTCGTCAACGGCGGCTACTTCATGTTCGATCGCAAGTTCCTCGACTACACCCCAGATGAGGACGGCGACATGTTGGAGTCCGATGCGCTTCAGCGCCTAACCAACGACGGCGAGCTGGCATTACGCCTCCACTCAGGCTTCTGGCGAGGCATGGACACCTACCGTGAATATGTCGAGCTCAACAAGCTTTGGGATAGCGGCGAAGCTCCCTGGCGAGTCTGGTAGACCGCCGTTCGTCGGCCCAGGGGGCCTCCTCACTAACCGAGTTTCTCGCCTGGGGGCTCGAAACATCGGCCGTACAGTCACACATGGTTGCTCGCTGCGCTCACAACGGAGCCTGAGGGCGCTCGTCACTAACCGAGTTTCTCGCCTGGGGGCTCGAAACATCGGCCGTACAGTCACACATGGTT
>CAYTUB010000010.1:11837-14767 GCA_964441145.1 uncultured Acidimicrobiales bacterium | reverse complement strand
CGTCACCAACCGAGTTTCTCGCCTGGGGGCTCGAAACATCGGCCGTACAGTCACATGGTTGCTCGCTGCGCTCACAACGGAGCCTGAGGGCCTTCGTCACTTCACGAGTTTTCTCGCCTGGGGGCTCGAAACATCGGCCGTACAGTCACACATGGTTGCTCGCTGCGCTCACAACGGAGCCTGAGGGCGCTCGTCACCAACCGAGTTTCTCGCCTGGGGGCTCGAAACATCGGCCGTGTCAGTTCTGCTGACGGGCTTGTCTAGGCAGCTTGAGCAGGTGCAGCGGCGCTAACGAGGCCGGGGATTTCATCGGCTTCGGTGGGGTAGTAGAACAAAAAGCCTTGGGCGCGATCGCAACCGAGCCGGATGAGTTCTAATCGCTCCGCTTCGGTCTCGACGCCTTCGGCAACCGTGCAGGCCCCAAGCCCTTGAGCCAACGACACGATCGCACGGACGATCTCTGAACGCTTGGCGTGCTTGGCTGCGTTGAGGTTCTTCACGAAGCTTCGATCGATCTTTAGGAGGTCGAATTCGTAGCGCTGAAGGTAACTCAACGACGAGTAACCTGTGCCAAAGTCATCGATGGCGAGGCCTAGCCCCAAGGACCGTAGGGCTGATATGCGGTCGGCGATGAAGTCCGTGTCGTCGATAAGGACCGACTCGGTGAGTTCAATGATGATCGCGGTCGGGTCAACCCCGGTACGACGCAGGATCGACCGAACGCGATCGATAATGTCGGTCGCTCGAATCTGGTGGCCCGACATGTTGACACTAAGCGTCAGGTGGTCGATGCCGTTGCGATTCCACTCGACCAGTTGGTTGCACGCGGCCTCAAGGGCCCAGTCGCCCAGTTCGATGATGAGTCCGGTCGACTCGGCAATGGGAATGAACACCGACGGCGAGATGTCTCCGCGCGTGGGGTGCTCCCAGCGAGCCAGCGCTTCCATCGACTCGATCTCGCCCGTCGTGATGTTCGTGATGGGCTGGTAGACGAGTCGCAGTTCGTTCTCGCGAATCGCATGGTCGAGTCGGTTTCGAATGTCGATCCGCGTCGAGGCCTCTTCTCCCATTGCTTCTTCAAACAGTAGAACGGTGCCGCGGCGCCGCTGCCTTGCGGTATCGAGTGCGGTGTCAGCCTTGCGCAGCAGGGCGACGCCCGAAATGCTCGAGTCGCTCTCGACGGCCACACCGGCCGAAGCACTCAAAGCGAACTCACGACCGCCAACCGAAATTGGTACGGCCAATTCCTCGACGACACGCTCGATTGTTGCGACGGCTTCTCCGGAGGACACCGGATCTGCCATCAGCACGGCGAACTCGTCGCCGGAAAGGCGAGCAACCGAGTCGGAAAGTCGTACCGAACGGCGAACGGCGTGCGCGGCCGAGACGAGCACTTGGTCAGCGAGAACCGGTCCCAACGTTTCATTGATCTCGCGGAAGCCATCGAGGTTGATGATCGCAACCGACACCAACGTGTTGGTGATCGAGGCCCTTCGCATCTCGGCGGAGACCTCTTCGGTGAAGGCGGTTCGGTTTAGTAGAAGCGTGAGCGGGTCCACGCTCGCCGCGCTCACGAGGTCCTTCTCGAGCGACCGCTTTGCCGTGACGTCGGTTGCGTTGACGACGATCCCTTCAACACCCTCAACGTGGAGCATGTTGGTAAACGTGCATTCGAAAAGGTGCGGTGTTCCCCCGAAATCTAGGATCCGAAGTTCGATTTCATCTTCAATGCTCACGCCGTCGAGCATGGCGGTGATGTGCTGTTCGCCGCGATCTGCGTCGTCTTCGTCCATGAAGGCCCGAGGGCTCTTTCCCTCGACCGCACTCGGTGGATAGCCGAGGACTCGTTCAGAGGCTTCGGACATGTACGACACGTAGCCATCGCTGCCAACGACCAGAACGAGGTCACTTGCATTCTGTACCAGAGCACGGAACCGCTTTGCCGCTCGACGGTCTGCTGTCTCAGCCGAATCGAGAGCTTGAGCGAGCTGCACCGAAAGGGTCTCGGTCGCAATCCGCTCCGGCTCGGTAAGAGCCTCTTGCGAAGCAATGATCAGCCTTCCGCGGTCGCCGACCTTGAACTCCTCACGAACCAAACCGCGTGAGGCAAACTCCGTTGCGATGCCGTCGATCTCGTTCGTATCGACGGGGGAGTCGTCGAACGGTCTCGTCGAGGCAAGGAGGTGGACGTCGTCGCCGTTCTTGAGCGAGACGGCGTAGTCGCGTTCCTCTCCAAGGACCGTCGTGATTGCCGATCCACTGGCGCGGATCGTCTCAGAGATAGACGAGCACTCGAGAAGAGTGCGACCGGATTCCGACAAGCCGAGGTTGAGTCGGGACACCGTTTGGTTTGACTCGATGAGCATTTTCATCCGAAGGAGCGCGAGCATCGGCAGGGCAACAGCGCCCGCTGCGAGAACTCGGGTATCGACCGAATCGAACTGAAAGATCAGCGTCAGTACCAGTGCAATCGGGGCCACGACAAGAGACACCGCAAGCGTGGCGAACTTTCTCCGAGTGAGATCGGAGGAAGTGACCGCATCGGTCGCGGTCAGTTTGTGCGCGCCCGGATCTAGGGTGGCGCTCGCTCCCAACGCGTACGCGGTCGATGCGGCGATATGGCCCATGGTCACTGCCCAACTCACGCCAATGGTCGATAAAACGATGGCGAACTCGTTGACCAGAATTGCCCCGGTGCCCAGTGCGAGCAGCCGCCAAGCTGAATTTCGAGCACCTTCACCTACGGCAATTCGCACCACCATACCGACCAGGATTAGCACGAGCACGCTGTAGATGCCGTTGACCGTCCGTTCGCCGATAGGGATCGAAGCATCCTGGTAGTAGTTGGAAACAAAGAGCGCATACACGGCAATCGCAGTGGCGCAAGCTGCCATAAGTGCATCGATTGCTGCCTCGCCGTCGCGGCGTGG
>CAYTUB010000010.1:7254-11737 GCA_964441145.1 uncultured Acidimicrobiales bacterium | reverse complement strand
GCAAGCGAGCTCACTTCCACACAGGCATCAGGTCGGAGCTCGGCGAAGAATGCCTGTTGATCAGGAAACAGCGTTGCGTGTTGGAAGGTTTGGAGTCCTCGTGGCGACGGCCGAATGAGGCGAACCGTTCCCACGACCTCGCCTTCGCCCGTGACCGCGACGAAGAAATCGCTGTACGGGATCCACGGGTCGTCTATCAGCCCGTCTTCCGCTATGTGATCGACATACCCTGCCTCCAGGTACGTCTTTGCATGTAAGTGTCTTGCAGCCCTCAGCTCGGCTTCATCCACCGTCGGCCGAACCTCAAGGCCTACTCGCGTAGCCCATGAGTCCATGCATGAAACGTACCCCACATTCGGCGCCTTTCGGTCATCGGAGGGCGGCTTCGAGGAAGAAGGATGCCGTTTCCGGGAGAAAATGGGGGCCGATTTATCGCTCAGTGTGAATGGGTGCCCACTGGGTGTCTTTTTTGCTCACAACATCGACAGAACGCGGCCAATCGACGTTGATCGCCGGGTCGTCCCAGCGGATGCCGCGTTCGTTGCCACGTTGATAGGCGCGGCTCACGTTATAGAGGAGCACCGTGTCGTCAGAAGTGATGAGAAAACCGTTCGCGAACTGCTCAGGAACGTAGAGCATCTTGAGGTTCTCGGCGGTGAGTTCGACGCCAAACCATTGGCGATAGGTCGGGGAGTCCGGGCGCATATCGATGATGCAATTGAAGACCGACCCTGCAATGCAACGAACGGTCTTGGCTTCGCCATTGGGCGGGTCCTGCCAGTGAAAGCCACGAAACGTTCCCGCGGCCAGGGTCTTGGACATGTTGGTTTGGGCGACCGTGGGGTTCAGGCCGTGCGCTTCGAACTCATCGTGCGCCCAGGCACGAGCGAAGAAGCCCCGCTCGTCGACGATTGGCTCGAGGTCGATCACATACGCGCCAGCCAGCGGCGTCTCTTCGAAGATCACGACCTCAGCGTAGAAGATCGTTGTCAGCCTGGGTGGCTACTGTTGTGCATGGTCAATTCAATGAGTGCAAACCTGATGGTCACCGACGTCGCGAAAAGCCTCGCGTTCTACGCCGACGGGTTGGGTGGCTCGATTGCATTCACGGTCGATGCCGATCAGAACTCCAACACGGAGGGCGAGGTGATCGATGGTGCGATATTCGCCTCGGTTCGCCTCGGCGAGTCCGAGATGATGTTGCAGGACCGAGTGAACTTGGCCGAGGACGCCCCGCACGCCTTCTCCGCATCGGACACCCCCGGCGGAACCTTCAGCATGTACTTCCGGGTTGACGATGTCGAGGCAGTGCTCGCTCGCCTCGGCGACGTCGAGATCGTCAAGCCGTTGCAGATGACTTGGTACGGGATGAACGAGGTCTGGGTCCGTGACCCCGATGGCTACGTCGTCACCATCGGCACTCCCACCGGTCCACCGCCAGAGGTCTGAACCGGCTCTCGGCTACGCTGAACCCGTCATGGATTGGGCTACACGCAACGCAACGATCATGGCCGAATTTCGAGCCAACGATGGAGTGGTCGGGGAGTACGACAAGCTTCCGATCATCATCTTGCACACGATTGGTGCCAAGAGTGGCCTCGTCCGCGAGACTCCGCTCGTTGTCGGCATGGACGACGACGGCCTTCATATTTTCGCGTCGAAGGCCGGCTCGCAGAGCCATCCCGCCTGGTACTACAACCTCAAAGCCCACCCGGAAATCACCGTAGAGTTCGGTGCCGAGACCTACCGGGCTCGCCTCGACCAACTCGACCCCGAAACCGCTGAGCGCAAGATCATCGCGATGGCCGAGATCTTGCCCCAGTTCGCGGGCTACGTGGAGAAGGCCAGGCCACGAGTGATTCCCGCCTTCTCGATCACTCGTCTCGACTGAGGCTGCGCACCCAACAGTTTCGAGGGCCACGGTGGTGTGAATACCTCCACAACATTGGCTGCGTAGCGCACATGCGACCTTTCTGCCGTGTCAGCGTGTTTTCATGGCGATGGAAGATCAAGGCGGAGGGCTCGAACCTCACTCGAGTGAACACTCGACGTCCCGGTTGAGTCGTCGGTCATTGCTGCTCGGGGGAGCGGCGACCGCGGCAGTTGGCATCACCGTAGTGGTGGTGGCACAAGGTGATGAGGGGAGTCTCCCATCCGCGGCGCTGGAGCAGGAGCGTCTCCCGGCTGGGAGCGAGTCACTGGACTTGCCGGTGGGTGACTTTGACGCCGTCGATGGCATCACCACATTCACCACACCGATTGACGAGCACTACCTCATCGATACGGCGCTCGAAAGGCCACGAATCGACAGCGAGACCTACGTCCTCAGTATCGGAGGAGCCTTCGCTAGGAGTCCCTTCACGATCACCTACGACGAGTTGATGAGTCGCGAACACATCACCCATCCTCTCGCGCTGGTCGGCGTGTCAAACCCCGTTGGCGGCGATTTGGTCGGCAATGCCGTTTGGACTGGCGTGTCGCTCACCGAGCTTCTCGACGAAGCAGGCATCGACGATCCGACCAATCCCGAACGCCAGATCTTCTCGAGCAGTGTGGATGGCTACACGGCAGGGTTCCGGGCGCCTCTCGCCTACGACGGTCGCACGGGAATGGTTGCGCTGGCCATGAACGGCGAACCGCTTCCACGCGAGCACGGATTTCCGGCCCGGCTGATCGTCAACGGCCTCTATGGATACACCTCTTCGACCAAGTGGCTCGAGAGCATCGAGATCAACGACTGGCGAACCAACGATGGATTCTGGATCCCCCGCGGGTGGGCGAAAGAGGCGCCTGTCAAAACGCAATCCCGCATCGATACGCCCGGCCCCGGTGGGCGACTAACCGCCGGGTCCAACACCGTTGCCGGAGTCGCATGGGCACCGGGCCGAGGGGTGTCGGCAGTCGAAGTCGGTTTCATCCCGGCGGCAAGCAATCTTGATCTTGAGGATACGGAATGGTTCGAGGCCGAACTCGCCACGACCGAGTCCTCAGAGACATGGGTCCAGTGGCGCTACGAATGGGATGCACCGGTCGGCGACTGGGTGATCCAGGTTCGAGCAACCGATGGCGAAGGAGTCACGCAATCTGGAGAGCACGTTGGCGCCGCCCCCAACGGCGCCGAAGGCTTCCACGCAGCGGTCAGTCGTGTGACCTAAACACGAGCGAACAAAATCTGTGGTCTGTCAGCATGCCTATAGTCCGCTTACGGACCACAGATTTTCTAGGCGCCGTGCATTTTCTTCCACTCGCGCACGATGGTCTTCGTTTCGTCGAGTGAAATCGAGTCCAAGGGGATCGGTTCGTCTTGGGCCACCGGGCTGGTGATGGTTGCGTATTCGATCAGGCCGACGGGCAGATACCCGGCCGCATTCTCGGCCGTATCGATATGGCCGTAGGCGCTAAAGCCGCCGATGCAATCCAAGTCCTCGCCCATCGACAGATTCTTCTTGGCGATAGCCATGACCTCTGCGACGTGAGGGGCATCGACGGTCGCGAGTGGCTCATGGTCGAGGATCAACTCGGCGATCGTCATCGGGATCTCGAGATGCACCAGGTGATAGGGGCGGAAGAAGAAGTAGTCCGGTCCATCGCCCATCTTGTAAAAGCTCATCGCTTGCTTGTGTAGATCATGATTTGGGTGCCGGGCAACGATGCCGACGCCGGCACCGAAGTCGCCGCCCAAAGTGAAATCGACCCGCCAGGGAGCAGACAGGATTGCCGGGATATCGATGTGCGCATTCGCGACCGTCGACTCGATGCCGTGCATGCCGCGCTTGTCGGGAATCATGCCGGTGGCGTTCGCGACGACGGCCTGTTCCACCTGCATCTTGGTGCCGTCACCAAACGCAGTGGTCATATGCGACGACGTGGTGTCGCGCGCTGCATAGCTCGCACCCGTCTCGGGGTTTTGATGGACGTTGAGGTGTCGCTTGCAATTGAGCGAGGCGGTGACCTCGAAACCCATGCGTTCAACTTCTTGTTGCAGGCGGAACAGCACGCCCGGTTGATCACCGTCGGCGATCGTATAGATCACGTCATTAGCGCGAGCTCGCTCGTGAAAGAGCCACGCCAAGAGCGCATCGCACTCGGCATTGAACGACACCACGTGCTTGCCCGCATCGAGCATCGCCAGAATTGTTTCGGTGCCGTAGTCCAAGGCGCCGGTGGCTTCTACGACGACATCGATTGGAAGATCGACGAGGATCCCCGCGTGCGAAGTGATCGCGGGTCGGCCACTGCGAATCGCGGTGACGAGTTCGTCGACCGAATCGCTATGGATGATGTCGTCGGCCTTGACCCCCATCTGGGTTAGCGCATCGACGGCGCGACCGGTATTGCGATTGACGATCACGCTCGGACGCATGCCAGGTGACTGCGCGATTGCGTGCACGACGCCCGTGCCGACATAGCCAGCTCCCACGACGGCGATCGAGGCATCGCCAAACGAATCCGCTCGCCGCTGAAGTCGATCCCAAATACCCAC
>CAYTUB010000010.1:0-7154 GCA_964441145.1 uncultured Acidimicrobiales bacterium | reverse complement strand
CCTCGCCACTTCCGGGCGAGATCGCCACGTCACTTGTTGGGCTGCCCAGGGTGTTGTCCTCGCCACTTCCGGGCGCGATCGCCACGTTGGTCGTTGTTCCACTCACGATGGTTGTCCTCATTCGGTGATCCACTCGTAGTCGAAAGAGTCTAAGTCCCGCCCGTCAGCCTCATCAGGCCGATGCACGATGTCAGACAAATTGAGCACCAGGCCGCCATTGGTTCCACCCATAAACCCAAACCACGTTCCCGGCTCGATCGTCAACCGGCCATGCGTGAAATCTGGACCGAGATCAAAGTGCTCGAAGGAGACTTCGTTTCCGGACTCCTCAGCGATGACAAAGCGCACGTGACCGACCGGGACCACAACGTTCACCGTCATCTCGTTGTGGCGTTTCCAGCCGCGCACGCTGGCCGCATTCACGCGAGAGAAATACGCTTCGCCAAGACCCTTGAAATCGGGTTCCTCGGCAGTGAGAGCTTTCATGACCTCGCCGCCGGATGTCTCGATTCGACGGAGTTCAGTGAAGTGTGCTGGCACAGCGGGCGCTTAGGCCTTGGCCCAGTCGAGGCCGCGCTCGGTTGCGAGGTTCGTGTACTGATCGAGCTGGCTCTCGGTGAATCCCAAGATCCCGTCAGGGCCATCCTCGTAGTAGCGGCGGAACCACTCAGCGGAGATCTGCATCGTCTCATCGAAGTCGAGGACCGGTTGCCAGTTGAGGTAGCTGAGGGCCTTATCGCAGGTCAGCTTCAAAAGGCCAGCCTCGTGAAAGTGAGCCTGGCTCTCATCGATTGTGAGATCGAGACCAGGGAGGTGTTCCTTCAGCGCAACGACGACGTCGCGCACCGGGTTCACCGCCTCGGCCGGCGGGCCGAAGTTGAACGCTTCGTTGTGGAGCTCAGGTCGTTGCGCCAGCTCAGCGGCAAGTTGCATGTAGCCACTGATCGGTTCGAGGACGTGCTGCCACGGGCGAGTGGCCTGTGGGCGTCGAATGGTGACGTTCTCGCCCTCGGACCACGCACGAGCAACATCGGGAACCAAGCGGTCGGCCGCCCAGTCGCCGCCGCCAACAACGTTTCCGGCGCGGGTGACGCCGATACGAACATTGCGCTCCTCATCGGGTTGGCCAAAGAACGAACGGGTGTGGCTAGAGATCACGATCTCGGCGCATGCCTTTGACGCCGAGTATGGATCGGCGCCTCCAAGGCGGTCGTCTTCGCGGTAGCCGTAGTAGGTCTCAACGTTCTCGTAGCACTTGTCGGAGGTGATCATGATCGCCGTGCACGTGTTCTCGAGACGGCGAAGGCCTTCGAGCACGTTGGCCGACCCAACCATGTTGGTGGTGTAGGTGCCGACCGGGTCGTCATAGCTCGCCTTCACCAGAGCTTGCGCTGCCATGTGAAAGACGAAGTCCGGCGCGATCTCCGCTATTGCAGCGGGAATTGCTTCCTCGTCGCGCACGTCGAGCCAATGGGTGGTCATCGTGTCGTTCAGGCCAGCGGCCTCAAAGTGACTCGGAGATGTCGGGATCTCATTGGAGATACCGATGACCTCGGCGCCCAGCTTCTTGAGCCAGAGCGTCATCCAGGTGCCCTTGAAACCGGTGTGTCCGGTAACGAGCACCTTCTTCCCATCGAATGCATTGTTGAACATAGCTGTCCTTGTAATGGCCTTGTAGGGCCCGCTGATTTCGCGGCTTTGCATGGCGGCTCGCCGCGCGGTCGCCGTCGACCTATCCTCGCACTTCTTTTCGGTCGACGGCGGGACAACGTTAAGTGTTCATTGTCTCGCCAAGGTTGGGCACGATGTGACGGCTAATGCGCGGGTAGAGAGGAGAGCGCGGGTGCCCGCTTGTAACCTTCTGGGACCGAGTACCGAACCAATTGGGAGTCCGACATGCCCTGGCCTGGCGATCGCGATATCGAGATCTTTGCACTCATCGAGAAGGAACGCGAGCGGCTCAACACCGGTCTCCAACTGATCGCGTCGGAGAACTTCACATCACCTGCAGTGATGGAAGCAACCGGGTCCGTCCTAACGAACAAATACTCCGAGGGATACCCCAAGAAGCGGTACTACGGCGGCAACGCCGTCGTCGATGATGTCGAGCAGCTCGCCATCGACCGGGTCAAGGACATCTTTGGAGCCGCACACGCCAACGTGCAGCCACACGCTGGAGCGAACGCGAATATGGCGGTGTTCTTGTCGATGCTCGATGTGGGCGACACGGTCATGGGCATGAGCCTCGATCACGGAGGGCACCTCACCCATGGCTCACCGGTGAATGCGAGCGGCAAGCTCTACAACTTCGTGAGCTACGAGGTCACCGACTCCGATGAGCGCATCGACATGGAACAACTGCGCGATCGCGCGCACGAGCACAAGCCAAAGATGATCATCGCTGGCGCAACCGCCTACCCACGGATCATCGAGCCCGAACCATTCCGCGAAATCGCCGACGAGGTTGGCGCATTGCTGATGTTCGATGCCGCCCACATCGCTGGTCTGATCGCCGGTGGAGCGCACCCGAACCCAATGCCCTTCGTCGACGTCATGACCTTCACGACGCACAAAACCCTGCGTGGTCCGCGCGGCGGTTGCATCCTCTCCTCAGAGGAACACGCAAAGGCGATCGACAAGGCGATCTTCCCCGGACTCCAGGGCGGACCTCTCGAGAATCACATCGGTGCCAAGGCCGTGGCATTCCGCGAGGCGCAACACCCAGACTTCACGAAGTACGCGGCGCAAATCGTCAGCAACGCTGCAGCGTTGGCCGAGGCCTTGGCCAAACGTGGTTTCCGTCTCGTATCGGGCGGAACCGACAACCACCTGCTTCTCGTCGATCTTCGGACCTTTGATGAGGAGCTCACCGGGAAAGAGGCCCAAGCAGTCCTCGATGAGGCCGGGATTACGCTCAACAAGAACACCATCCCCAACGACCCTCGTTCGCCCTTTGTCACCAGTGGAATCCGAATTGGAACGCCGGCCGTGACGACCCAAGGTATGGCCGAAGCAGAGATGGACACGATCGCCGATCTCATTGCCCGGACCCTTGAGAACCGCAACGACGAATCCGCTGTGGCGAGCCTGCGACAGGAAGTTGCAGACCTCTGTGGGGAGTTCACCCCGTACCCATGAGCTAGCGAAGTCGGGCAGAATTGATCTTCTTCGGCAGTCTTCATATTAGGAAAGCTGTAGTCAGCTACCGTTAAATCTGTTGTGCATTAAGGTAAATGACGCAACTTCGAGTCCAGTCAGGACGATATACATACCAATGCTCAATGTTCAGGACTTTCTTATCGTCGGCGCTGTAGCCGCCACGGTGACGCTGCTCCTGACCCCGTTGACCCGCATCCTTGCATTCCGGATCAAAGCGGTCGCGGCGCCGAGCGCACGAAAGGTGCATGAGCATCCCACCCCGAGTCTGGGCGGTCTCGCCATGCTCGGAGGCGTGGCTAGTGGTCTTGCGACCGCGTGGTGGCTGAGCGCTTTCGACGCGGTCTTCCGATCGTTCACCGACATCGCGGGCTTTGCAATCGCCGCGTTGATCATCTTTGCCGTTGGGCTTCTCGATGACATTCGCGATGTCTCGGCTCCGGCGAAGGTTGCCGGGATCGTACTGGCCGGCGTTGTTCTCGCACTCTCTGGTGTCTCGCTCTTGTGGTTCCGTCTTCCGTTTGCTGGATTCATCCAGCTATCGGCTGACCTCTCGGTTGTGCTCACCGTCGTGTGGCTGCTCGTTATGGCCAATGCAATCAACCTCATCGACGGACTCGATGGTCTCGCTGGTGGCATCGTCGCTATCGCCTCGGGAACCTTCTTCTTATATGCCGTGCAGCTCGGCCAAGACGGCGTCCTGTTCGACTCAAACCCGGGAGCGCTGCTCGCCATCATCACCGTTGGTGTGTGCATTGGCTTCCTCCCGTTCAACATGCACCCCGCCAAGACCTTCATGGGCGACGGCGGAGCGCTTCTATTGGGGCTCATGGTGACCGCATCGACCGTGTCGGTGGGCGGCCGTATCGATCAGGCTGTCTCTGGCCAGGTCTTTTTCTTCTTTGCCCCGCTAGTCATTCCGCTGCTGCTACTCGGCGTGCCGCTGGTCGATCTCATATTGGCAGTCCTGCGACGGGCGTCGCGCCGTGTCTCTATCTCGGCTCCCGACAAAGAGCACCTGCATCATCGCCTCATGCGTCTTGGTCACGGTCACCGACGCACGGTCTTGATCTTGTGGACCTGGACCGCACTGTTGTGCGGCGTGGTTCTGTACTCCACCCTCACCAGGTCCGGTGAAGCGGCGCTGCCATTTGCTGGTGGAGCGCTAGCGCTCTTGCTCTACACAATCTTTCACCCCGGAATCGGCCAAGCCTCCCAGCCAAGTGCCGATCAGACATTTCCCGCCAAGGGCTAAACAGCTACAGCTAGCAAAGCAGTCGGAGGCGCTAGCGGGTGAGGACCATTTCCTGCGGTGATCCACCGGGGGTGTTGGTGCAGATTGAATTGCCTGGCCCGGCATCGACATGTTCGGCAATGCAATCGCCAATAGCGAGCTGCCCGTAGAAGTTTGGGTGCACGCTTTCGTCGGCATCTCCCTGACCAATGCCAGTCGTGACGAAGCGGATCCATTCGGCGTCTGGCCCAGCGCCCTGCGAAGTTCCTTGCGAGCAGGCTTCCCTGCCGTCGAGTGCATCGGAGAGGTCGAGGAACTCGGCGCCTCCCTCAGCTGCCGCACTGGCAAGGTTGTCGCGAATAGCGGGGAGTAGTTCGTTCGTGGCCCAATCAGCGTCGCTGTTCCAGAACGGGCAACCGCCAACGAAGGTTCGTTGCCAGCCGGTCTCGGGGTAGCGGAACTCTGACCCGCTGGGGAGAGGGACGGGATAGCTCTGGAGCACGATCCGGTATTCGTCGTCACCGGCGAGTCGAAGTGCCTCGTGGATATCGGCAATGGCCTGGGCAACCCCAGCGACTGCGGCGGGCATCCGTTCGGCGACCACATCTCGCTGTTCATCGGCGCACGTGTTGGGAGCGAACCTCGGGCTGGTCGTGTAGCCAATCACGCAATCGATGATGATGTCGGAAAATCCGAGATCGTTACCGCCCACCGAAAGGACCACGACCTCGACGTCGTAACTCTCGGCGATAGAAGCGAGCTGATCGGCTTGCGGGATTTCACCGTTGTGGCTGACGCCGCCAGAAGATGCCGAGATCACGTTGTTGGTCGAGGCTCCCGCACACGCAATGTTGAACGAGGTGTCCGTGTCGAGCTCGGCGGAAAGCAGAGGTGCGACGTCGGAACGGTTGCAGCCCGTCTCATAGGTATCGCCGTAGACCAGCTCCTGGGTGTAGGACCATCCAAACCACGAACGACGGGCGGCGGCTCGGTCGGTGCCGTTTCTGTCGGCCCAATTCGAGGATGCGTTCCCTTGCCAGCGGCCTGCTTCGCCAGAAATGTAGGAGTCGCCGAGTGATACCGCAGCGGTGGGCTTGTCATCTTCTTGGGCGGAGACGGTTGCTGGCGCGAGGAGTGCAGCGACGACGGCGACGACCGTAAGGGCGATGGCGAGTGGGGCTTTAGAGACCATGCGGGCGACGCTAGCGGTCAGCCCGAACGCACGGCGGTCGCGGCAATACCCGGATTGTTAGTCTCACGGACCGGAATCGCGAAGAGTGGTGATCGCTAATGAAAAGCTCACACGAAACATCTGTGATAGGGGAAAGCCGAATCCTTTCCGCAAATTGACAGCGGAAGCTGTGACAATGGTTATAGATTCTTCCGGGGCAAAGTTGGAACTTGGCTCGAAGTTTCGGATACTTTGAGAAACGGTTCACAAGCTCTTCATGCTTGTGACGGATCGGTGAATGCAGTGCAGCACGACATGGGGACAAACAGCGAAGGGTCCAACGCTGAAGTTGTCGACGCTCCGTTACCCCACGAACGGGCTATGCGTGACGCCATGTGGAAGGGCCACGGCGGATACGAAATTGCACTCGCTCCCGTAATCCTCGGTGGCTTCGGTTGGCTCCTCGATTCAGTGATCGGCACCACACCAGCATTTCTCATCGTGGGTGCTGTCCTCGGTTTCTTTGGTTCGGTAGCGAATCAGTACTACCGCTACCAGGCAGCTATGGAGATCGAAACAGCCAAGCGACTCGCCGCCAGCCCACCGGTCGAGAGCAAGACCCCGTCGGTACAGCGTTCCTTTGGGCGCGTAGAGCCCGTGGAGATCGACCAGTCGATCGACTTCACCGCTGACGCCAGCGACATAGCCGGGAAGGTCGCCTAATGAAGCGTCCCGTCGAGCACGATCCGAACACCTTGGTTGTCGAAGGCCCAGCTCCCGTGTTGGAAGTTGCGCAGGACCTCGTCAAACGCGGCGCAATCCTTGCGCCGGTAGCCATCATCGCCGGAGCGATCTTCTGGCAGGCGCCGGGAGCGCTTTCGGTCGCCTACGGCTTGGTGATCGTGGCCATCAATTTCCTGATGGCAGCCGCAATGCTTGCCTGGGCCGGAAAGATCTCCGCCGCCGCAAT
The DNA here is from genome assembly GCA_964441145.1 of uncultured Acidimicrobiales bacterium. Taxonomy (GTDB): domain Bacteria; phylum Actinomycetota; class Acidimicrobiia; order Acidimicrobiales; family SHLQ01; genus SHLQ01. The sequence continues at coordinate 623 of CAYTUB010000010.1, read as the reverse complement.
GGGCACGGCCGCCGTCTTTGGATTCTTCACTCGCCTCAGCCTCGTCACCGTTGCTGTGCTGGTAGTCCGCACCGCCAGCTGGGTCAACCTCATTGCGCTCGGACTCACCATTATCATCGCCCACCTAGGACTGTTGTTCTGGGAGATGCGCTATATCTCGGGTTCACTGGCTAACCCCGGCCTGAAGCCCACCACCAAACTGCCGATCAACCATGCGTCTTCCGAGACGTCTGATTCGAATCTCCAGGAGCTCACCTGATGCTGTTGTTTGCTGCCGAAGCCGAAGGCGGGGGTCTTGCATTTCCCTCGCTGTCCAACCTCATTGAGTGGGCGCCGCTGATCCGAATTGCCGATGGAACCTTGGACCTCGACAAGATCGGCATCACCCACCTCCTCGGTGCGTTGATCCCGACCTTGATCTTCGTTCTCGCCGCCCGTCAAAAGAGCCTGGTGCCTTCTGGCGTTCGCGGCATTGCGGAGTCGATCATCGAGTTCGTCGAGAAGCAGATCATCCTTCCCGCCGCCGGCCCTGACGGTCTTGCGTACCTCCCGTTGCTGCTTTCGTTCTTCGTGTTCGTGTTCATCGGCAACATCACCGAGGTCATCCCGTTCTTCCAGATGCC
>CAYTUB010000009.1:18756-50771 GCA_964441145.1 uncultured Acidimicrobiales bacterium | reverse complement strand
ACTCGGCGGGATTGTGGCTGATGCCGTTCACGCTTGGCGTGAAGATCATCGCGGTCGGGCACACCCGAGCCAGCATCTGCGCATCGTGACCGGCACCCGACGGCATCCGCCGCACCGAGTGCCCAAGGTCGGCGGCGGATCGCTCAACGATGTCGACGACGGCTGGGTCGAAGATGACCGGCTCGAACCGAGCGAGCGAGCGTGTCTCAAAGGTGCACCCCTCGGCGGTCGCGGTCGCTTCGAGGAACTCGGCGAAGCGACGTTCGCTCTCCTGGAGTACGTGTTCGTCGGTGTTGCGCAGGTCGACGGTGAAGGTGGCCTTAGCTGCGACAACGTTGACGAGGTTGGGGTGCAACTCGATTCGACCGACCGTGGCCACCTGCGGGTCGCCAAGCTCGAGCGCAAGCTCTCGGGCGAAGTTCGCACATGCCGCGGCGACGAAGCCAGGGTCCTTGCGAAGGCCCATCGGTGTCGTGCCTGCGTGGTTGGATTGTCCGACGACTTCGACCTCGGTCCAACTGATGCCCTGCACACTTTCGACCGCGCCGATGGTGACGTCTTCGATCTCGAGCACCGGGCCCTGCTCGATGTGGAGTTCCACAAAGGCGTGTGGCACCGGGCCGGGAATCGGCGCGGAGCCGTCATAGCCAATGCGTTCGAGCTCGGCACCAACGACTGCACCGTCGATGCCCACAATGTCGAGTGCTTCTTCGAGCGGCATGCCGCCGACATAGACGAGGCTGCCCAACATGTCGGGAGCGAATCGGGCCCCCTCTTCGTCGGTGAAGATGCCCACGGCGAGCGGACGAGCGAGCTCGATCCCGGCACTGCGGATCGTCTCGATCACTTCGAGACCAGCGAGCACGCCGAGGTTGCCGTCGTAGCGGCCGCCGGTGCGAACAGTATCGATATGTGACCCGCACATAACCGGGGCACCCTCGCCTGGCATGACCGCAATGACGTTGCCGATGCCGTCGACCGTGACGGTAAGACCGAGGTCCTTCATCCATGTCACGACGAGGTCGCGGCCTTCCTTGTCCTCGTCGGTCAGGGCGAGGCGCGCACAGCCCTCCGTGCCTTCGATCGCGCCGATTGCCGCGAGATCAGCTAAGCGTTGCAGCAGTCGATCGGTGTTGATCGATAGCTCTAAAGTCACGTTGGACACAGATGTTCCTCTCCGAGCTAGACACCTCGTCTTCCCCGACAATAATGCATTCTCGTCACGTGACCTCGAGGTCGACTTCGGGCCGTTCTCTTCGGAGGGCACCTCGCCATGAGAAGCCTGACCGGAGCAGTAGTTCCCCTTGGCGCGGCCTTCCCGTGACTGGCGGCGGAGCCCCTCGAGTAGCTCATTCCCGGCTTCATGTGACGGCCGTCAGTGACGGGGGAAACACCACTTCGAAACATCTGACGAGTTCGGCCTAACCGCGGACTCAGCCAACGAAACAGATGGTTGTTCCCTGTAATCCGGACGACACATCTTCGGAGACGCACCTCCCCTTCCCCCATCGGAGACGCCACAAGAGCCGAAGATCTCGACCCCGCAACCAAGCCCAACACTGGCCTAGTCCATCTCGTTCTCTCCGGGCTCGCTCGTCACCCAACTTCGGTGGGGGCGAGCGAGTTCGGGCTTTTGGCCATAGGGACTACCCGGGCGAACTCAAATAGGGCGTTATCCTTAGAGTTGCCCGTGTTGCACGTCATCTGACGTGGGCCGACCCCCCGACTGGAGCCCCACGTGCCGACCGACTCTTCAACATCGCCAACCTTTGCTGCGCTCGGTGTTCCTGACGACATCGTCAAGGCGCTGTCAGCCAAAGGAATCACCACGCCATTTGAGATTCAGGCGGCGACAATCGCCGACGCGCTCTCTGGACGCGACGTGCTCGGCCGAGCACCGACCGGCTCCGGCAAGACATTGGCCTTTGGCATTCCCATGGTGGCCCGATTGAAGGACGCCCGACCGCATGCGCCGACGGGGCTGATCCTTTCCCCTACCCGCGAACTTGCCGAACAAATCCGTAAAGAACTCGAACCGCTCGCCGCCGTGCGCGGCCGCACGGTAACAGCGGTATACGGCGGAGTCGGATTTGGCCCGCAACGCAAAGCGTTACGCGACGGCGTCGACATGTTGGTTGCATGTCCCGGCCGGCTGCTCGATCTCATCGATCAGAACGAAGTCCGCTTGAGCGAGGTAAAGATTGCGGTCGTCGACGAGGCCGATCGCATGGCCGACATGGGATTCCTGCCCGTGGTCAAGAAGATCCTCGACGGGACCAACGCCAAGCGCCAGACCGTGTTCTTCTCCGCCACCCTCGGCAAAGAGGTCAAGGTCCTCACCGATCGCTACCAAAACAACCCGGTTACCCACGAGGTTGGCGACCGCGAACCAGACATGACCCGGATGACTCACCGGTTCGTACGCATCGACCGCACCGAGAAGGTGGCACTAGCCGCGCACGAAATCCGAAGCCACGGGCAAACAATCGTATTCTGCCGCACCCGGCATGGCTCTGATCGAGTCGCACGCCAGTTGAAGAAGTACGGCGTAAAGACCGGAGCGATCCACGGCCGCCGAACCCAAAATCAGCGGGACAACGCGCTGAAAGCCTTCGTCGAAGGAAAGACCCAAGCACTCGTCGCTACCGATGTTGCGGCGCGCGGCATCCACGTCGATGGTGTCGATTGCGTCGTGCATTTCGATCCTCCCGAAGACGACAAGGCCTACACCCACCGTTCAGGCCGCACCGCTCGCGCTGGTGCTACCGGTGTGGTTATCTCCTTTGTCACCAACGAGGACATGAAGGACACGAAGAAGCTTCAGCGACAGATCAAAGTGAAGTGCGAATTCGAAGATCCCACTCCGCCAGCCGAGCTCGACCATGGCGAACCGATCGTGACGCCGAACAAAGGTCAGGGACAGGGCGGCGGCAAAGGCCAGAACCGGTCGAAGTCGAAGAACAATTCCAAGGGTGGGCGTTCCCGCAAAGGTGGAAACTCACGCTCAAAGCACGGGTCTGGTTCGGGTTCGGGTGATGGAAATCGCTCCAAGGGCGGGGGGCAGAAGTCCTCAAAGAACCGGTCGCAGAAGAACGGCTCGCAAAAGCGGAACTCCTCAGGCCAGAAGGGCCAGCAGGGCGGCCGTTCACGCAGCCAGAGCCGAAGCGGCAAGCCGAGTTCTTCGGGTTCACGCGGTGGCCGCCGCTAGGTGAAGCGGAGTTCGATCTCGCCTAAGTCCCCGTAGTCGAAACGGAAACGTAAAGGCCATCAGTCGGGTTCGATGACACCCGTTTGGCTCGTGATCGGGCCGCAGCAGAGGCTCGCAGATGTGATCCGTTGTCAGCGCAGGACGGGGGTTCGGTCTTCACCGACTTCTCGACTCGCCGGAGTCTCTGGAATCGTTGGTTGGCGTCGCCGCAAGATGGCCTTCGCCAACCACACGGCAGCCAAGATCCCAAGCCCGTTCGCGACGAGATCCGCGAGGCTGTAGGTACGGCCAAAGTCTGAGATTTGTCGGTACTCCTCAGCGAAGCTGATCGCTCCGATCACGACCGCGGCGAGATGGATTCTCGACGGCTGCTTTACCAAGAGGGCCGCAAAGAACGCAATCGATCCATAGATGGCGAAGTGTCCGACCTTGTCACTCGCCGGGATGCTGCGGAGCAGCTCTCTAATTGGACCAAATTGTGCACCGCCAAACACCGTCGTCCACACCAGCAGAGAGAAGAGCGCGGTAACAATGACGGCGAGAAGGGCCTCAGAGCGGCCCCACGGAGTCGGGGTGGTGGTTTGCATAGCTGCAGTATGAAACCCGTCGTGCAAAGAGAAGCGAAAGATCTCGCCAAGAGGTTTCAAGATCTTCATTTCTTCGATTGATAGCGCTAGTGGTTGTCCAACCGCCACATCGCGTGGAGCAGCACGTTGATGTCGGTTCCTACGTCGTCGCGATCACACAATGGTGACGCAATTCGCCGATCCCATCGATCGAAATCGTCAACTCGTCACCCGGAAGTAGCCATTGTGGCGGAGTGCGTGCCGCGCCCACCCCGCCCGGGGTGCCTGTCGCGATGATGTCGCCCGGCAAGAGCGTGATAATTCTCGACAAGTCGGCAACCAACTCGTCGGGCCCGAAGACCAACTGGTCGGTGGTCGAGTCTTGTTTCACCTCGCCGTTTACCGACGAGGAGATGCCCAACCCTTGGCCGTTGCCGATTTCATCGACCGTCACCATGACGGGACCAAGCCCGCTCGCTCCTTCGAACGTCTTGCCTGCGAGGAACTGCCCGGTTCGCCGTTGGTAGTCGCGCACGGAGAAGTCGTTGAACACGGTGAACCCGGCCACGTGGTCCATGGCGTTGGAAGCGTCGACGTTTCGCGCGGTGGTCCCAATGACGATGGCCAGTTCAGCTTCCCAATCGTTGTGGGTGGAGATCGCGGGGTCGGGAAGCTGCAGGTCGTCGTTCGCCCCGATCAGCGAGCCGCTGAACTTTGCGAAATAGGTGGGAGCGTCGGGTAGCTCACGCCCCATTTCCGCGACGTGGTCTCGATAGTTGAGGCCCACACAGATGATCTTGTTCGGCTGGGTCACCAGCGGTGCCCAATCGACCGAATCGAGCGGAAAACGTCCGAGCTCGTCGAAGCTGCCGGCAATATCGAGTTGCCCTGAAGTCAGGATCTCCTCGACCCCTGCGAACGGCAAACGGACCGCTTCATCTCCCTCGACGCGAACGGCGGCGATTCGGTCTTCGAGACGAATGGTTCCTAGCTGCATGGTGGCCAATCTACGCTGTGCACGTGACCGACCTCCTCATCAAGAACGCCGGACTTGTGGCAACCGTCGACGACAAGCGCCGCGAAATCGCCGGTGGATGGATCGCCATCACCGGTGGTGTCATTACCGGTGTCGGGCCGTCGACCGAGGCGGCACCTGAGGCTGATCGAGTTGTCGATGCCACCGACCAGTTGGTGACGCCAGGATTGGTCAACACGCATCACCACCTCTACCAGAACCTCACACGAGCCTGGCCGCCGATGACCGACAAGGCGTTGTTTGGCTGGTTGCAGTCGCTGTACCCGACATGGACCGCGAACCTCGATGAAGAGGCCGTGCACACAGCGGCGTGGATCGGACTCGCCGAACTCGCGCTGTCGGGTTGCACGACCAGCTCGGATCATCACTATCTGCACCCCCGCCGTGCCGGTGACCTGCTCGCCGCCGAGATCCGTGCCGCGCAAGACCTGGGGATGCGCTTTCACCCGACGTATGGCTCGATGAGCTTGTCGGTCAAGGACGGCGGGTTGCCCCCCGATGATGCGGTCCTGACCGAAGACGAGATCCTCGCCAATTCCAAGATGCACGTCGAACGCTGGCACGACCCCTCCCCCGGAGCGATGGTGCAGATTGCCCTGGCACCGTGCAGCCCCTTCAGCGTGACCCCCGACCTCATGCGTCGAACAGCCGAACTCGCCGAACAGCTCGATGTGCGCCTTCACACACACCTGGCCGAGAACGCCGAGGACGACGAATACGCGCTGGCGACATTTGGGATGCGCCCGGTCGAGCTCTATGAAGATGTTGGTTGGCTGTCCGACCGCTCCTGGGGAGCCCACGTCGTGCGTCCTAACCCTAACGAAATCGCCCGTCTCGGCGCGGCCGGGGTCGGCATTGCCCACTGCCCGAGCTCAAACATGATCCTCAGCTCTGGCATCGCGCCGGTCGTCGATCTTCGCCATGCGGGCTGTCCGGTCGGTCTTGGTTGCGACGGATCCTCATCGGCTGACAGCGCTTCGTTGTGGCAGGAGGCCCGGCTCGCGATGTTGCAAGGAAAGCTCACGTCGGGTGCAGCAGCGATGACCGCGCGTACCGCGCTCGAAGTCGCCACCCGCGGCGGCGCTGGGTGTTTAGGTCGAGAGGGTGAACTCGGCGAGATCTCGGTCGGTGCGGCAGCCGATCTCGCGGTGTGGAAACTCGAGGGGCCTGCTTTTGCTGGTGTCGGCGATGACCTCATCGAAGGCTGGCTGAGGTGTGGTCCGAATCAGGCCTGGCACACGATCGTCAACGGACACTTTGTCGTCGAGAACGGTGGGTTAGTCGATGGCAATCTGACCGACATGCTCGCACTCCACCAAATAATCGCCCGCCGCTTCCAGACCATCGCCTAGCGAGGTTCAGGCCTTCGTCGTCTCGATCGGGTTGGCGTCAGCCTTTGCGCGGAAGTGGCCGTTGACGTGGTTTTCGAAGGCCTTCTTCACCGGACCAGCAGCGAGAGGCGCGGTCCATAGCCCGCCACGAAGTCGAAAGTGGCCTGTGTGGGTTAATCGGGTGCCGCCTGGAATCTCGGTCAGCTGAAAGCGCTCTTCGCACTCGGCGAAGGGTCCAGCAATGTGTTCGAAGGTGATCGCGTCGTTCTCGTAGCGAACCACCTCGACGGTTTCGTACGTGAAGCGGCCCTCGCTTCCCGAGAACCGTCGAACGAGACGGTCCGGCTCAATCGCCAAAATATCGTCCGGGCTACCTGCGAATTGCTCGCGCATGCTCGCCAGAACAACCGCAGGAGAAAGACCGATATCGACGCTGTCTTCAGCCAGCTCGATGCGTGGCCGAACGAAGGTCGCCCCGATCGAGCCGAGTGCGGTGAGTCCAAGTCTGAATGCGCCCATAATCTGCAAACCCCCAACAGCCTCCTGGCAGTCCCTGGGACAATTAGGAAAGTCCCTAACTGTCCCAGTGGTCTTAGTCGACGGTCATGTTGTTGAGACGCCAGGTCGTGATGGCGAAGCTGACGAGGGCAATGGCCACGGTCACGATGATGATCGTTGCGCCTGCGGGAGGGTTCTCGATTACGGGCGTGTCGGCGATCCGACTCATGGCGCCTCGGGCGTAGGTACGGATCGCGAGCTGTCTCGCTCCGTCGCTAAAGCCGGCGATCAACCCCTCCCACACCAACACATAGAGCAAACCCCATGCGAGTGCCCGGTTCGTGAAGAGCCCGAGCATCGTGAATACGAATAGGTAGCCGACGAGGCCCACGGTGGCACCGGCGAGCGCTCCAAATATCGAATCGGTCTCGCCCGGTATCGCACCGATAATCCCCATCGGGATCAAGATCAACGGCACCAGCAGCAAGAGACCGGCTGCGATGGCCGAGGCAGTGATCTTCCACCGTCCGATTGGACGCAACCAGAGATAGATAAGTGTTTTCTCTTCGCGCAGTGTGCCGAGCGTCGACGTCGAGATGACGAGCGCAACCAGCGGGACGAAGATCGTGAAACCGAAGGAAGCAACGAACTGATCGAGGTCCACGGCATCGACGTCGGCCCGCCGAAGGAGCACGCCGATAAAGATCCCGACGAGGCCGACGGCGATCATCGCGACGATGCGGCCTCGGGTCGCGATCGCGGGGATCATGCGTTGGGTCATTGCGGCGATTGCGCTCATCGTCCCACCAGGTACTTGAAGACAGATTCGAGGTCATCGTCGAGTGGCTGCACCTCGGTGATCGAAACGCCAGCAGCCCGCGCCACCGATGCGATCGACCGACGAAACGCTGGTGCATCGTCGGTGTCGACAATGAGCGATTGGCCATCGACCACCGTCAATCCGCTAATCCCCGCACGTGCCACGAGGGCGCTACCCAGCACCCGAGCGTCGGAGGCGTGCACTCGAATTCGGTGCGGACGGTCGTCCATCAGCTCACGAATACCGTGGAAGTCCCCTCGAGCCGCGAGTCGTCCCTGAGCGATAACCATGACATCGGAACCCAATCGCTCTACTTCTTCGAGGACATGACTCGACACAATCACGCAGACGCCCGACTCGCCGAGCGTGCGGATGAGCTTGGTCATGTGCACGCGTTGACGGGGATCGAGCCCGGTGAGCGGTTCGTCCAACAGCAACAACTTGGGATCATGGACGAGAGCCTGCGCAAACTTCACTCGTTGACGCATGCCCTTTGAGTAGGTCTCGATGGGGCGGGTGTCGTCCGGGTCTAGCTCTACGATCTCCAACATCTGGCGAGCCCGGCCGACAGGATCATCGACACCGTTGAGCACCCCGGCCAACTTGACGAAATCGATCGCTCGTTGCTCTTGGAAAAGCGTCTCCTGCTGGGGAACAATGCCAATCGCGCCCCGGACTTCTCTGTCCGTTCGAGGATTCTGTCCAAAGACCTTGATGGCGCCCTGCGATGGCGCGGCGAGGCCAGCGATCATGCGCAACGCGGTCGACTTTCCTGCGCCATTGGGCCCGAGAAGCGCCGTGACACCGGGCCAAACTTTGAAACTGACATCGGATACGGCAACCACATCGCCGAACCATTTCGATACGTTCTCGACGGCCAATACTTCTGGGCGAGGCGGAGGCGGTGTCGCTGCCGCTGGCGGAGGTCCCGGTTGCGGGGCTGGCGGTACGGGAGGAGGCGGTTCTGGAGGAGGGGGGATGCTCACTTGGTCACCTCGATCCGTCGGTATCCAAGGAGCAGGATCGCCGCAAAGACCACGCAGTAGCCAACCCATGCGCCAAGCGACCCCAACGTCGAGACATCCTCAATGAACCGATTCTCTTCGTTCTCGCCCCACACCCGTAGCAGCAGATCGTTTGGCACGTCACCCAGGCTCAACAAGCCGTATGCATTGCTCACGTCAGTGGTCTCAACAACAACCGCCGTGAGCACGCCGCTTGCAATGAGCCCCATGATGATTCCCGCGGTTGCGAAGAGTGGCCTGTCGGTAAGCGTCGATGCAGCCATAGCGAAAAGGGCGAAAAAGATCGAGAGGATTACTCCACTCACAACGATGTTGAACAGAGTTTCAACCACGCCACCGAAACCTTCAGGCCCAAGGTCGAGAAGTGTGTAGCCAATGAGCAAGAACACCGCGGGCAGGAGCGTCACCAGCGACATGACCGCAAGAATTGCTCCGAACTTCGACGCGAGGTATTGCCACCGGTTGAGTGGCGAGGCCATCGTGATTCCGAACATTCCAGTGCGGCGGTCCGAGCCGAGCACCTCGGGGACGACGAACGCCGACAGCAGAAAGATCGAGACGCTGATCAATGCGAAGAACCCGGGATAATCCACGAGCTCTCCGGCCAGCTCGGCGGGGAAGACCACGGCAATACCCAGAAAGATCAGCGGCGGGACGTAGGCAATGATGATTGTGAGGATCGGCACGACTTTGAACCGAAACTTGCGACGCAACCCGAGCGACCGCTGCACGGCTTCGACGAAGACGGCACCCATTGCCGACCGAATGCCGGTGCGCGGCCCCTCATAGGCCCGGTAGCCACGGTTGAAGATCTCCGGTTTGGTCTCGATCTCACTCATGACGAAGGCACCTCTGCATGAGGGGCGCTGTAGACCTCATCGAGAAAGAGATCCTCAAGTGATTGGCGGGTTGGTTCCATGCGGCGAAGTGGAACACCGTGATCGGCAATCGCGTCACGCAGCGCGTCGGCCAGCACTTCTGGGGCGACGGCCAAGCCTGAGGCGAGCCCGGAGAGTTGGATCGAATTGCGTGATGCAACGGCTGCAAAGCCTCGACTTTGCAGCGTCGCCACTACATCGTCAACGCCCTCGTCAACGATCGCTGTCATGGGGCCATCACCGGCACGGAGGTCAGCGAGCGGACCTGCTGCGAGTACCCGGCCATTCGACAAGATGACGACGTTGTCCGCAATTCGCTCGACCTCTTCGAGCAGATGCGACGAGAGAAGGACGTGAATACCGAACTCGGTACCGATGGTCCGGATCAGTTCGAGCACATCATCACGTTGCACAGGGTCGAGCCCGTCGGTCGGCTCATCGAGCATGACCAGCTTTGGGCCGTGCGCGACCGACATTGCGAGCTTCACCCGCTGACGTTGACCCGTCGACATCGTGCCAACGGGGCGAGCGCGTTCTTCGCCGAGGCCGACAAGCCAGAGAGCATCACTCGACCGAGTGGTTGCCTCGCGTCGAGGCAGGCCGTGAAGTAAGGCCACATGGCGAACAAGATCTTGCGCGATGACATCGTTGGGAAGATTGTGATGCTCCGGTGAGTACCCGACGTGCATTCTCAGCTCGGGGCCCGCAGTCGCCGGGTCTTGGCCGAGCACTCGCAGCTGACCACTATCGGGCCGGTGCAACGCGAGCAACATGCCGAGCAGCGTGGTCTTTCCCGAGCCGTTCGAGCCGAGCAATCCCGTGACGCCCGGAGGGATCTCCGCGGTGACATCAGTGAACACCCGGTTCGGTCCCCACGATTTCGTGAGTGCCGTGGCCGTGATGACCGCGGACGATGACGATGGGGACGGTGCCGGTGCGGCTGCGACGCTCACAACGTTCACTCTGGCGTGAAAGCAGCCAGCTTGCACTCAGGTATTACCCTGACCTGACCCTGAAACGAAGCTCGCTTGTCCATGAGCACTGGGCGCTAGCTCGGTACCGGGGTAAGACGGGCCCAGGCGAGCTAGCGCCCAGCTACGGGCTTGCGCCCGACCCCGACGAAGGACAGGGATACTCTCGAAACACGGTGAGACGGCTCCACGCGGCTCTGTTGGTAGAGGCTTTCGATCGTGTTCATACGATCTGGAAGTCAAAAGCGGACTACTCAGAGTCATTTTCGGAGTTCATCTGAGAGCGCGACACGTTCGCCTCTATTGTCACTAATGGTAAGGCACCCAGGAATCCTGGAAAGTACCGTTCTGACTACATATTTCGACAACACGCCCGCTGAGGTGCAACGAGTTGCTTCCGACGAGGCGACGAGCACCTTCGACAACAACGCGGATGGACCGGCCAAGTTCAGGCCTTGGGGTACCGAACTTCTCCCGTTCGTACTCGTTGTAATTCTTCTTGCCGCCGCGGTATCGCTGACTATGCAGCAAACCACGCCCACTACCCCATCGCAGGTAGGAACCATCACCAACGTCGATTCGGCAAGCACTTCTGGCGTTGCTACCGACGGCGAAGTGCCCGCAGCAGCTGTCCAGGACGACGCTGCTAACTAAGTAGCGCCTGCGTTCCGCTCGCAAGCTTCTTGAGCCGTTCTTGGGCAACGAGTACATCTCGATCGATGACCTCGAGGTATGCCTTGACCTTTGGTTCAGTGCCACTTGGCCGAATGATCAGACGCCCGTCCTTCAGATTGAAGATGAGAACATCGGCATTGCCACGCGCCCGTTGGCCAACGGCAAGGTCATCGATGCTGACGACGTCCATGTCACCAATACTGCTGGGGGCTGCGGTACGAAGTCCGCGCATGACCTCCCCCATCTCTTCGGAGGCCTCTCGCCCATCGAATCGAACCGAGATCTGTGCATTGAGATGATGGCCGAACTCCTCGCCGATCTCGTCCAACACATCGTTCACCGAGCGACCATCAGCCTGTAGCCACGCGACCAGGTTCGCGAACGCTAGGCCTGCCGAAATGCCGTCCTTGTCCTTGATCTGCGGTGCGACCGAGTAGCCGAGTGCCTCCTCGTAGGCAAAGACCAAGGGAGCTCCCTCGCCACCGGCTCGGGCCAGCCACTTAAACCCTGTGAAGGTCTCAACGTGGCGTGCCCCACGTGCACGGGCGAGCTTTCCCAACAGCGTCGACGACACGATCGAGGATGCGACCGTGCAAGGTTGAGACGCCCGTTGCAACGCGTACCAACCAAGGAGGACGCCGATTTGATCACCGGATAGACGTTGCCAAGCCGAACCCATAGGCACGCTCACGGCCAGGCGATCTGCATCCGGGTCGTTCACCAAGACCACATCAGCGCCGACCGCGTCGCCATGCGCGACCACAAGATCGAGAGTCCCCGGTTCCTCAGGGTTCGGAAACGGCGCCGTTGGAAAGTCCGGATCCGGTACGTGCTGCTCGGCAACACTGTGCACGCGGTGGCCAGCTTGGATGAGCGCTCGCTCAAAGAGCGCTCCACCGACGCCATGCATCGCGCTATAAGCCACGACCACCCCGCTCTGGTCGGTGGGAAATTCGTCAACAGCATCCGAAATGGTGCGCAGGTACTCCTCGATGACCCCAGACTCGAGCAGCTCCGCACCGCTCGGCGCCGCAGTGTCGACAGCATCGGGCCATGCATGTGCATCCATTGCGCCCTCGATGATGGCTGCGCCCTCGGGCAGTAGCTGGCCGCCGTCGGCCGTGTATACCTTGATCCCGTTGTCGGTCGCGGGGTTGTGGCTCGCCGTGACCATCACACCCGCTGCTGCGTTGCTCGAACCCACGGCATAGGCCACCAGTGGGGTCGGGACAGGCTTGTCGAAGCTTCGAGGAGTATGCCCTGAACCACTGAGCACGCGGGCAATCACGTGTGCGAATTCCTCGCTGCCGTGGCGAGCGTCTCGTCCGATGATGACGGTCGATTCAGCCGGTAGCCACTGGGCTATTGCAATGGCTGCGAGCTCCACAAGCTCGGGGTTCATATGTTGCGGACCCTCTCCGAGGGTCCCGCGGATACCTGCAGTACCGAAGCGCAGTCGCGGCGTCATCAGCTCGCAAGCTCAGCGGCGAGCGCAACACGAAGCCCCAGCGTCAACATCTCGTCAACGGTGAGCTGGCGTTCATCGGCGCTCAGGTGCTCATTGCTCACGAGATGATCGGTGATCGTGAACATCGACAAGGCTTCGACACCCTCCAGCGCACAAATCGAGTACAACGCCGCGGTCTCCATCTCGACCGCGAGCACGCCGTTGGCGGTGTGCATGTCTCTTGCGGTGTCATCAGGCTCATAGAAGATGTCGCTCGTAAATACCGTGCCCATGGCAAGATCGACCTGCTCGGTTTCTGCAACGCTGGCAGCGACATCAAGGAGTCGTTTCGACGCCACGATCGGCGACGGCGCGCCGAGGAGCGCTGGCATGTTGGAGTTCGTCACCGCATCGGTTGCAACCACGATCTGGCGAAGCTCAAGATCTGGTTTGTAGGCGCCTGCGGTTCCGACCCGAATGATCGTCTTTACGCCGTACGCACGGGCCAGCTCCGTAATATAAATCGCGGCCGATGGCATGCCCATACCCGATGCCATTACGGACACGGAGTGACCGTCGAAATGGCCGGTGAACCCAAGCATTCCCCGCACGTTGGTTACCCGGTCGGCCCCGTCGAGAAACGTCTCCGCTATGTGTTCGGCTCGCTTCGGGTCACCCGGCATGAGGACCGTCGGAGCAAATGCGCCTTCCGGCGCGTTGATGTGAGGTGTCACCACCCGCTCAGTCTGTCACCCCGTAGGGTGAGATGGTGATCTCTCCCAGATGGCGGCGTGACCTTGGGTCCGCTCCGATCTATACCGGTTGGAAGGTCGTTGGGGTAAGCGCCTTTGTCTGGGCGCTTCAGTCGATGCTTTGGATCCAAGGATTCGGCAACATCGCGGTACAGCTGCGAGCAAACTTTGGCTGGTCCAAGACCCTGTTCTCGGCTGCCTTTACGGTCACACGTGCGGGCGGCGCGGTGCTTGGTCCTGGCGTCGGGATCGCCATTAGCCGCTACGGAACCAAAGCGGTGATCCGATTCGGGTCGGTCTTCGTTCTGATTGGTTTCCTGGGGCTCTCTCAAGTGCAAGCACAGTGGCAGTTCTTGCTGGCCCTTTCTGTCGCCGCGTTTGGAACCGCGTTCGCTGGATTCATAACCTTCACATCGGCTCTCGTGCAATGGTTCGAGCGTAAGCGGGCGCAGGCCTTATCCATACAAACCATGGGGTTCGCCGTCGGCGGGTTCGCCGGCCCTCTTCTCGTCGTCGCCTTTGGCTTGTTTGGCTGGCGCTGGACGCTCGCCGGGGCAGGTGTCGCGCTCTTCGCGGCCATGTGGATCGCTGCTGCCGTCATCGGCATCGATCGAGCCTCGTCATCGGAACCGATCGATGGCATGGCCGACGCCAACACGAAACGGGCCGAGGGCGTCACCGACACCCACTTCACCGTCCATCAGGCACTTCGAACCCGCGCGTTTTGGATGGTCTCACTTGGGCACGGTTCGGCCCTGATCGTTGTGACCGCAGTGATTGCCCACATCGCCCTCTACCTCACCGAAGATCGAGGCTTCAGCGCGAGCCAAGCCGCCCTCATCGCCGGTGTCGTCCCGGTCTTTCAGTTCATCGGTACAGGACTCGGCGGGTACCTCGGTGACCGCATCAACAAGCGGATCATCATCGTGATCGCGATGTGTTCCCACGCCGCAGGGCTCTTGCTGCTGACCTGGATCGAGAGCGGTGTAACCATCGGCGCCTTCGTAGTCCTGCACGGATTGGCATGGGGGGCACGAGGTCCGTTGATGCAGGCCATCCGCGCCGACTATTTCGGCACCACGAATTTCGCAGCGATCATGGGTTGGTCGTCCATGATCGTGCTGATCGGAACAGTCATTGGTCCGCTGATTGCGGGCGTGCTCGCCGACAGCACCGGCAACTACCGCCTTGGCTTCACGATCATTGCGGCGCTTGCCTTGGCTGGCAACGGATTCTGGTTCCTCGCCTCGCCTCCACCCTCTCCCCTAACAGGGTCGATCGATGGGGCCAACAGCACCAATCGATCGCAGGCCTCACCCGGTGTTGCGTAGGCCGGCGGCGACGCCGTTGATGGAGAGCAGCAGCGCCCGACGAATTCGGCGAGCAGCAATTCCCTCAGGCGACTCTGGGTCGACGTCGCTTTCGGTTGCGGCAGCTCGCGCCCCCTTCAACAGGTTGACCTGCAACACGTTCAGCGGATCGAGATAGGTATCTCGAATCTCGAGCGTCCGGCGAAGCACCGGGAGGTCGTCGAGAAGTGTTTGCCCCGTGACGAGCTGAATCGCTTCGACCGTTCGAGCGTGTTCTTCGCTAATGATGTCGAAGACGTGGTGATGCTCTGGGTCGACGAGGGAGTCAACATAGGTTCGAGCGATTCCGAGGTCGGTCTTGGTAAGGGTCATTTCCACGTTCGATAGGAACGTACGGAAGAACCGCCACTTCTCGAACATCTCGCCCAGTTCATCACCGTGTCCGGCATCCTTGGCTGCGAGAAGCCCCGAACCGACCCCGAACCATCCGGGCACGATCTGGCGTGACTGTGTCCATCCAAAGACCCAGGGAATCGCGCGGAGGTCATCGATACCGCTCGTTGCTCCCTTGCGCCGAGAAGGTCGCGACCCAATGTTGAGCGAACCCAGCTCTTCAACGGGGGTTGACGTGGTGAAGTACGGGACGAGGCTCGGGTCTTCGATCAGACCTCGGTACGAGGCGTAGGCATTGTTGGAAACGATGTCCATCACCGCTGACCACTTGTCGCGCGCCTCGTGGCCAATGCGGCTCCCGGTATGCATCATCGTGTGCTCGAGCATCGCGGAGTAGGCAAGATCGAGGTTGCGGCGGGCGAGCCGTGGACGGCTGTACTTGTCCGCGATGACCTCGCCCTGCTCGGTGGTCTTCATCAAGCCGGTAATCACGCCGGACGGCTGAGCCAAAATGGCGTCGTGGGTAGGGCCACCGCCACGGCCAACTGTGCCACCACGGCCGTGGAAGACAGGAATCTCCACGCCGTGCCGCTCAGACAGGTCACGAATCGTGCGGAGTGCCTTGTGAATCTCCCACTGTGACGTGGAGATTCCGCCGTCCTTGTTGGAGTCGGAGTAGCCAACCATGATCTCTTGCACGTTGCCGCGCAACTCGACGATTCGTCGATAGCCAGGATCGGCGAGCAACTCGTCCATGATCGGCGTGATCGCACGGAGGTCGTCGATTGTCTCGAGAAGCGGAACAAAGCCAATGCGAGCAATGTCACGGCTGAGATCGATCAGCCCTACCTCGCGAGCGAGGACGGCGGGCGCAATGATGTCGTCTGGACCTTGGGTCATCGAGATGATGTAGCTCTCGACAATGTCGTCGCCAAAGCGGTCCATCTGGGTGCGAAGCGTCGTAAACAACTCGTGAGCGTCGCCGAGTCCAGCGGTTCCTGCAGCGGCAAATGGACGAGAATTTGTGAGCTCGGACGCAAGGAGCGTGAAACGTTCCTTCGGGTCCTCGGGGTACTCGGTGCCCACGCTCTCAAAGAGCGTCTCCAGCGCGGCGTGGTGATGGCGGGTGTGCTGGCGAATATCGAGGCTTGCGAGATGAAATCCGGTGGTGCGAACCAGCCGCCGGAGATTGGCGAGGCTTCCCTTGGCCACCGCTTCTGCTCCACTTGCGACGAGAGACTCGTGCATCCGGTCGAGGTCTACAGCAAGTTCCTCTGCCCGGTCGTAGGCCGAATCGAGTGCGATGCGGCCTGCGCCAAGAGTGCGTTCGGCTGCTGCGAGCTTGCCATCGATGATCGTGCATGCCTTGCGGTACGGCTCGTTTGCGATGAGCGGGGACAGGCTTTCGACCAAGCGGGGAAATTCCGTGGATTGTTCATCCATCCACTCCGTGAGCTCGTCGGTGATTGGGCGAATCGATTGTGAAACGCTGAGGTCGTTCGAAAGGCTCTGTACCCCGGAGCGGATGAGTCGAAGCGCTCGCTCGCGCTGCAAGACGAGGACCTCGTCGGTGACCTCAGCGGTCACGAAGGGGTTCCCGTCACGGTCGCCGCCAACCCAGGACCCAAAGCGAATCGGGGTGAGATCGCTCGCAATGTCGAGACCGCGCGTCTCCGCGACGTATTCGAGATCTTCCCAGACTCGGGGCAGCGCCTCGGCGATCAGACCTTCGACGTAGAAGATGATCGACCTCGCCTCGTCAACTGGTGTTGGCTTGACCGAACGCAGCTCATCGCTCAACCACAACAGATCGATAATTTCACCGATGCGACGATCGATGCGAACTTGGCCGGCCTCGGTGGCCGAAGGACGTTCGCGTAGCAACTCGGCGATCTCGGAGCGCTTCTCCAGCACAGACCGTCGTGATGCTTCGGTTGGGTGAGCGGTAAACACCGGTCGATAGCGGACCTTGGCGATGCTCTCGGCCATTGCCTCGGGCGATACGTCTGCCTCATCGGCGCGAGCAAAGGTGTCGAAGAGCTCCCCGGAACCCTCGGTCTTGAGCCGCAGCTCCTCAACCCTGTTCACCTGCTCGGCGACGTTGGCGAGGTGGAAGTAGATGGTGAAGGCGCGCACGAGAAGGATCGATTCGATCTCATCGGCCTGAGCCACGGTCGCCTCGAGCTCGGCGCGGGCATCGGTATCGCCATCTCGGGTGCTTCGGGCCAGGCCGCGAACCTTCTCTACGAGCTCGAGGAACTCGGCGCTGACATTGCGCTGGATGGTGTCACCGAGCTGGGCGCCGATGCGTCGAATATCTGAACGGAGGCGATCTTGTCGCTGTTGAGCTGTCTCTTGGGGAGTCACCCGTCCAGCTTAGGAAGCTGTGGCGCCAGATTGAACTAGAAGAAGGGACTAACCCAGACTTCTGGCTCGGGTTCGGGTGCTACAACCTTGCGTGGACCGAGTTTGAGGGCTCGCATAGCCCACGCTCCAAGGATTGGTCCTGGGGCCAACATGAAGAATGCCCAGCCCCAACCAAACATGTCGCGCACCACGGGCACGAGGAAGATCGTAAGGATGGTCAGGGTGAAGCCGGTGGCGAGCTGGATGGTCAGAGCGGTGCCTACACACCGGGCATCGACGACCTCGGTGACAATCACGGAGAACTGGGCGCTGTCAGCAACTACCCAGAACCCCCACACGAGACCGACACCGATCAGGATCACCGGCGGGGCTTCGATGAGGAAGCCAAAGACGACAGCGACCGAAGCCGACCATCGCATGGCGAGCGCAGCAGCATCGGAACGGCTGTATCGGTCGCTCATTCCACCGGCATACATCGACCCCAACGCTCCGGCCCCAATGACGGCGAAGGCGGCAAAACTTGCGGCTCTGCCCGACTCGAATACGTCGGAGTAGAAGGCAGCAATCCAGGCCCACATGGCGTAGAGCTCCCACATATGACCGAAATAGCCCGCGCTTGCCAGGCGAAAGTCTCGATTGGCCAGAACTGCTTTGATCTGCGTGAAGTCAACCATTCCGGCGGGGACCATGAACGGTCCGTCCTCACAGAGTCGGTCGGCGATAACTCCGCCGATCACGGTGATAATCGAGACAACGGTCAGTGTCTCGCGCCAGCCCAGACCGCCGACGGCGTTTACGAGGTGCGGCAACGCTGATCCAAGTGTCAACGCGCCGATCATGACGCCAAGCGCGAATCCTCGACCCTTGCGATACCACGACGACATCGCCTTGAGCGCTGGCGGATATACAGCGGCGAGGAACGCTCCGGTCAAAAATCGTGCGACGAGGCTGATCGAGAACGAGCCGCTGATCACGACGAGCATGTTCGCTGCTGCAGCGCCCAGTGTGCCGATCAGAAGAAGTCGGCGCGGCGGAATGCGATCAGCGAGCTTGGCTGCCGTAGAGAGCATCGCTCCGGAGATGAAGCCGATCTGGACAACGATGATAAGCCAGGCCGCTTGGCTATCGGAGAGTCGCCAAACTTCGCGTAGTTCACCGAGTACGGCCGAGGTAGAGAACCACGGGGACATCGCCAAGACGAGCCCGCCCGCGAGGCGAAAGAGCTGTTGCTTTTGGCCCTTCGGGTACTCCTCCTCCATGCGGGGTTAACAGCTTGGAATAGCTTGCAATTCCGCGAAAATTGAATTCTTAGACTCGAATCGCTAGCACTCGGCGCATGCGGCCTGCTCGCCATGCCGGGCAATCGCGGCGTCTCGGTCGGAGTCGTTGGCGTATTGCGGTGTTGGTTCGCGAGGGGTCCGGTGGTCACGAAGCTCTCGGGCTTCGGCCTTCCATTCACTCGGCCACCGATGCTCGAACGCAACAATGCTGCCTGGATCGACAACCTCGTCGATCAAGCCGAGGGCGTGGCGGGCAATAGCTCGTTGCGTCTCGGGCTCGTTCGGTGGCCCCGCGGTATTGCCGAGTGGGAAGTCGGTAAAGGCTGCCCTCGGAGGATTCGCCGATGCGGTGATGGTCCACGCGCTCGTGAGCGATGTCGTGGCAACACCAGCCGATTCCAGTGCTCGTGCGATCAGCCCCACGGACTGATGACACACCGGTCAAACGGGAACGAGCAACGCGATATCTGCTTCCATCTCTTGGACTCGCTCGACAAGACCAGGGATCAGCGTTTCGCGGAGTCGACGTTGTGAGTAGATCCCGCCCATGAACGTGAGTGAAGATTCGGCCAGCTCTCCAATCTCTCCGGCTTCGTCCAAGGCTCGCAGCGCGTCGATGGGAAACACCACGTTGATATCGGTCTCCGCGTTGGTTTGATCGTAGGCAAAGTGGGTGACCCGCAACTCATCTGTGGGCGCGTCCGTGGGAATCTCGCGAAACGTTGTGTCGTCTTTGTGGGTGAAGGCAACATCTCCGGTGCGATAGACACCACCGGATGCAATGAGCACGACACGACTCTCGCTCAGCGGTTTGGCCGGACGCACAAGCGCTGGGGGTTCGGCGCTGTTGTCCGCCCATCGGTACGAGCCGTAGCCAAGGCTTGCGTAGGTGTCGGCGGTGACTTGGATGTAGTCAACAACATCGAGTTCAGGCGGCGGTGTACACATCAGCGCAGAGTAGCCGCTCTACGAAATCGGCGACGATACGACAGTTGTGCAACTATCGGTTTCGAGGCGCCCGGATGGCTCGGTGGACCACGAAGCGGTTGTTGGCGCCAAGCACCTCAACCTCACCAAAGATCTTGGCCAACTTTGCGTGATAAGCGAGGTGACGGTTGCCCACAACAATCAACGCTCCCCCGTCGATGAGCGTGCGATGCGCGTCGACGAACATCGACCATGCCGTCTCATCGGTGATCACTCGATCGCTATGAAAGGGTGGATTCACCACGATGAGTCCAACCGATTCGGGAGCGATGACCTCGGCCAACCGATGCGCATGGTGTAGCTGAAGCATGGCCTTGGGACGAACGGTGCTCGCTTCCCATGATTGTTCCGTCGCGTCGATCGCGAGGAAAGAATCGTCGACGGCGGCGACCTCTACCAACGCATCGGCCTTGATGAAGTCCTGGGCGACCCGGAGCCCGACGATTCCGTTTCCGCAACCGAGGTCGACGACCTGAGCTGCCCCGTCGGTATCGAGAACATGTTCGCTGAAATCCGCGACGGTCGTCAGCAAGAAGTTCGTACCTGAGTCGACGTCCTTTGCCGAGAACCCGCCGCCATGATTGATGAGCGTCGAACCGTGGGCACGCCACCGGATCGGCCACGGATTCTCACCGGGTGTTTGGTCCGGCTCAAACCGTGCAGAAAAGTGTCGTGCCCGACCGGTGGCCAGGTGTCGCGTGCTCGGACCGATCACTTCTTCGAGTACCCCTTCAACCGAAGGCGGGAGGTGTTTGTCCATGCCGGCAGCCAGAACTCGGCCATTGGCCCGTAGGTGCGGACGAAGTCGATGCAATAGGTCGCGTAGTTCGGCGACGGACTTGGGGACTCGAAGTATGACCAGATCGAATCCTGAGTTCGAAGAACGGGCATCGCCGAGGTCGAGCATCGAACATGGCTGAAGATCATCAAGATCGTTGCGCACCAGGTTCTGCGCGAGCGCTTCGCGCCCCGCAGCAGACTCGATGCAGACCATCGGATCAAAGCGAGCCAGAGCACAGGCCAACGCTCCAAAGCTGTCGCCGACAACGAGGACGGCATCGTCGGGGTTGGCGGAGAACTCCTCTCCGTTTCGGCCTTCAACGAGATCTATCAGCAGTTGGTCGGCACGGTCCCAGGCGCGCAACGGCATCTTTGATTCTGGGACACGCCGCAGAGTCAACTCTCCTGAGGGAGCCCTCAGGACTTGGTCGGACACTAGCTTCGGGGTGTGGCGGCCAGAATCTGCGCCGCCTCTTGAAAGTCGATTGGCTCGATGGTGGTGACCGCCGACCGGCCGAGGCCGTCGACCGAGGTCGATGCTGATAAGCGCATTGCCTGGCGGTTGATGGCTTGTTCGAAGAGGTTGCGCGCATAGCGAGCATTTCCAAAAGCTTCGTCGCGGACCGCCCGCTTCAACGCCGCCCGAATGGCCTTTTCGGCGCCGTCACCGAGGGCATAGTCGGCTTCGCGGACCATCTTGTCGGTGATCAACACCAACTCATCCGCGGAATAGTCAGGAAACGCGATCTCTCGGGCGAACCTGCTGCGAAGCCCGGGGTTAGAGCGCAAGAAATCCTGCATGAGGCGGGGATAGCCCGCAACGATCACGACGAGCCGATCGCGGTGATCTTCCATTCTTTTGATCAACGTTTCGATGGCTTCGCGCCCAAAGTCGTTGTTCCCAATCAAACCCTTAGGCGACAGGGCGTAGGCCTCGTCGATAAAGAGCACCCCATCGAGGGCTCGCTTCACCGCCTTATTGGTCTTGTTGGCGGTGTGGCCGACGTACTGGCCAACGAGGCCGGCCCGATCGACTTCGACCAAGTGACCTTTCTTTAAGAGCCCCAGCGCTCCATACATTTCGCCGAGCAGGCGGGCGACCGTTGTCTTTCCTGTTCCGGGATTACCGAGGAACACCAGGTGCTGGCTGGTGGGAACTTCACTCAGCCCGTGATCCTGGCGTCGGGCTTGGATTTGGAGGAAGGCAATCTGGGTCCGGACTTGCTCTTTGACTGTTTCGAGACCGACGAGTGAGTCCAGCTCGGCCTGGATCTCCTCCAACGGGCGAGGCCCCCCGCTGAGCGCTGTCGACGTGATGCCAATGTTTCCAAGACGCTCGTCGAGTCCCCGATCGACCGCGGTTTTCCGCGCGACCTCTCCAGCCTTTCGCACTTGCTCACGAAATCGTTCTCCACGGGACACGCAGTGAACGCTACCGTCGCGAACAGCCCATCTCGACGATCCCCTGCGCACCTAAAGCAACCGCGCAGCGTCTACCATCGGGCTATGTTCCATCGGACCGTGATGGCAGTGGTTGTGTTCGCTGTGCTGATTGCTGCATGCGCTAGCGATCGGGCACTCACCGAAGACGCAAGCCAGGACCAAACATCTTCGACAGTTCTCGAGGGCACGACGACACCCATCGACGACGCTGACCTTCCGGTGGTGTTTGATCAACCCATCGTTGGGCTCGACGGTGAGCTGCTTGAAACCTTCCTCGAGGGTCAGGCGCTGTTCAACGCCGCGTGGACGCCTTCAGGGGACGGTGATGCGGCCACAGATGGCCTCGGACCGCTGTTTAATGCAACCAGCTGCGCCGATTGCCATCTCGCCACGGGACGTCGACAGGTCCCGCCCGACGGCGAGCTCACGAGCGCTGGCCTCGTCATTCGCCTTTCGGTTCCCGGTGCAGACCCGGTGACGGGCGCTCCTATCCCCGAACCCACCTACGGTGACCAGCTCCAGGATCTCGGTGTTGGCGGACTCGAGGGCGAGGGACGAATCTTCACCAACTACGTCACCCAATTCGGCACGTACCCCGACGGCACCCCATTTGAGATTTTGTGGCCGACCGTGAACGTCCGCAGCCCGACCCAAGGACCGCTGACCCCCGGCGTTCAGTTCTCGGCGCGCATCGGAGCCCAACTGATCGGCACCGGCTTTATCGAGGCCATCCCCGAAGAGACCATCCTCGCTCTGGCTGACCCGAACGACGCAGACGGCGACGGCATCAGCGGACGACCGAACTTCGTCTGGAACCCGGTCACCGAAGCCACCGAGTTTGGACGCTTCGGATGGAAATCAAACTCGGCAACTCTCGAGAACCAGGTCGCCCAGGCCTTCAATGGCGATATCGGGATCTCCTCATCGATAGTCCCCCGACAGAATTGCGCTTCGACGCAGTCGGGTTGCGAAGAGGCTTCGGGCGGTGACCTGGGCGAGGTCACGAACGAACAGCTCGACGCGATCGCGACCTACCTACGGCTCCTGGCCGTTCCCGAAGCCCGCACCGAGGGGAACCCGGCTGCAGAACAAGGCCTCGAACACTTCCGTGAGTTTGGCTGTGCGAGCTGCCACGTCGAATCGCTCACCACAGGGCCAAGCGAGATCCCAGCGTTATCCGAACAGACGATCTACCCCTACACCGATCTGTTGCTACACGACCTCGGGTTCGACATGTCCGACGACCGACCGGACTTTCAGGCCAGCCCGCTCGAGTGGCGCACTCCCGCACTATGGGGGCTGGGGCTGATCCCCGTCGAGAACGATCGCGGTTTCCTACACGACGGTCGGGCACGCACCCTTGAGGAAGCAATCCTGTGGCATGGGGGCGAGGGCGCGCTGTCCCGCGCAAACTTCCTGCGGGCAGACGCGAGCGATCGGGAGGAACTCCTCGAGTTCCTCCGGTCGCTCTAATTGAGCTGTCTTTGCGTTACGCGGCCTGCGTTGCCTTTGCCTGAAGGCGTGCAACGATCAGGTCAAACAGGACCAAGAGGGTCTCTTTAACCGATTCCCATTCGCGGGCGTCGCAGTCGACGACAGGGACACCCTCGCTTAGTTGGAGAGCGTTTCGCACGTCGTCAAGACCGTGGCTGAGTTGACCATCAAACTTGTTGACCGCGACGACAAATGGCACGTTGCGCTTCTCGAAGTAGTCGATTGCATAGAAGCAATCGGCGAGCCGACGAGAGTCAGCGAGAACGACCGCGCCGAGAGCGCCTTGGGTGATGTCGTCCCACATGAAGCCAAAGCGTGATTGCCCCGGCGTTCCGAACAAGAACAACACGAGTTGTTCATCGATCGTGAGACGGCCAAAGTCCATGGCCACCGTGGTGGTGGTCTTTTGCGACACCTTCGAGGTGTCGTCGATGCCGACGCTCGCCCCGGTGATGGCGGCTTCGGTTCGCAGTGGCTGGATTTCAGAAACGGCACCAACGAAAGTCGTCTTGCCGACACCGAAACCTCCGGCAACTACAAACTTTGCGGAGACTTGCTGTCCAGTGGATTCAGAGTTCGCGGACACGGTTAATGATCCTTGTCATGATGTTCAGATCGGAGAGATCAGAGCTGGTCGATGTCTGGTGAGAACGCAAGGTTCCCGTCCCAATGAGTTCTCCCACCAGAACCATGGTTGTGCCAATTGGCATCTTGAGGTGTGCCGATAGTTCGGCCACAGATAGCGGTGCGCTCGATGCGAGTTGGGCAACTCGTTCCTTCTCGAAACGAAGCCCCATAGCCTCGGCTGGAACGGTCTCCACGAGCGTTTCGATCGCAACGGCCCCTTCGGGGCGCGTGTTGCCACCCGTCACGACATAGGGCCGCGTGGAGGGCATTACATCTTCAAGGATGATCTCGTCATCCCAGTCGTCTCTAGCCATCAGTGCCTCAGACGAGAATCGAGTTTTGGAGCTCGGCGATGAGCGCTGGCGAAAGGACACCGCCAGCTCGTTCAGCAAAGACGGTCATCTCGTAGGCCACGTACGCGAGGTCTGCATCCTTACGGCTGATTACACCAAGGACAGCACCGTGGCTGATGTTGGCGATCAATAGGAAGCTGTTGCCCATCTCGATCATGACTCGCTCGACCTGGGTTTCCCCAAAGCAATTCGCAGCGCCGTGGATCAGGCTCGACAAACCAGCGGTGATCGCTGCAAATTGGTCGGCATTCGCCTTCGGCAAGTGTTCCGAAGATGCGAGCTTGATGCCATCAGCCGACACGGCCAGGGCATGGGAGACCCCAGTGGTCGAATCGACGAAGTTGTTGAGAAGCCAGGCAAAGGCTTCCGCTGGCTTTTGGGTTTCGTTCATCGAACGTCTCCTTCAGGTGTTGCGGGGTTTTGAGAATCGGAGTCATCGGACTCATCGAGTCCTCGGGTCACGCCACTAGCAAAGGCAGCAAAGGCTCCGGTGGCCTTCATCTTGGAGCCCTGCATGGTTGGCTGAGGGTCGACGTCTGGCAGTGGCATCACGGAACCAGTTCCCACTTCGCTGAGCGAAGATTGAGGCGACCGAACAGGCAGTCCACCAAAGCTGGTCTCGGGCTCAGGAGCCTCGACTGCTGGAGCAGGCGCTGCAACGCTGGCCTCAGGCATCGGCGCTGGCGCCGATGCCACGGTGGCAACCGGTGCTGGCATTGGAGCGGTTGGGGCCGCCGGTGCTGGTGCCGGTGCGGTCTGCGCAACGTCTTGAGGAACTGGCGCTGGCTCTTGTGGAGCCGACACTGGTGAGAGGTTTCCAGCACGTGCGGCGCGAGCAGCTGCGGTATCTGGTGATTCGGCGACCGGAGCCGGAGCCGGCTGTTCAGGTGCCGGCGCTGTTACTTCGACAGGTGGCGGTGGTGCCAAGTCGAACACACTCGCTGAAGTAGTAGTCTCTTCGGGCTCTGGCGACAACGCTGGGATTTCTGGCGCCGGCGCTGGCGGAACGGCTTGCTCTACGGCAGCAGGAGGCTCTACCGCATCTGGGGTAGGCAACGCAGGTTCATCGGGATGCCCAACCGGCTCGAGAGCCAGCTCGGGAGCACCACGATCGTGAAGGTCGCGAAGTGGAAGCTCAGGTATCGGGCTATCGACGGAGTCGAGCGGCAGTGCACCTGCGCCGACTTCGGCCGACGGAACAATAATCTCTGGTACTGGCTGCTCATCCGGGTTGGGCATGTCGATCGTGACACTTGGGAACGAGGGCATAGCCTCTTCCATCTCGTCGACCGTCGGCACTGTTGCGTCGGCGAGGGCAACCTCGTGAGTCGCTGCTGGGTTCCAAGAATCACCATGTGGAGACGCTTCGACGACCTCCGGCTCAACATCGAGTCCAAGTTCAGCGCGTACTTCTTCGCCGATACCAGGATCCATATCAATTGGCTGCAGCGCAGTCGGTGCTCCGTGTTCTTGTTCAGGGAGCATCGAGCTTGGTAGCGAGACGGTTGCGACGGTACCGACGCCGATCTGGCTGTCCAGGTGCACGTGGATATCGTGTTCCTGAGCGAGTCGACCGACCACAAACAAGCCGAGCAAACGGCTCGGGGCCTCATCGAGAGCGGGAGGATCGGTGACACGTTTGTTGAGATCAGCCAGGTCAGACTCGGAAATTCCGAGTCCCTCATCAGCAATTTCGATCTCGATACCAGTATCGGTTTCGTAGGCCGAGATGGCCACCGAACTAGTCGGATCAGAGAAGTTCGTTGCGTTGTCGAGGAGCTCGGCAAGCAAGTGAGTGATGTCGGTGACGACAGATCCACGAAGCAACTTCTCGGGAATGTCTCCAACTTCGATTCGCTCAAAGTTCTCGACCTCGGCAAGCGCCGAACGTACGACGTCCTCGGTCGGTACCGGACGGCTCCACTGACGTGGTGAACGGTTACCAGCAAGAACGAGAAGGCTCTCTGCGTTACGGCGCATACGAGTCGCCATATGGTCAAGGCGATACAGGCCTTGAAGCACATCTGGGTCCTGCTCGTCTCGCTCGAGTTCAGAGATGAGGCTCAACATGCGGTGGTTTAGCTTCTGGTTTCGACGACCGAGGTTCACGAACATCTCTGCAACGTTTCGGCGGCTTCGAGCCTGATCGGTTGCCACGGTCATAGCCGTTCCCTGAACCGAGTTGAATGCGTCTACGAGAGCACCGATCTCATCGTCGGTTTCACGGGTAATCGGACGCACCTTAGGTGGAGCGTCATCGGCGCCGACTCGACGCAACTCGGCTACCGCACGAGGCAGGCGCTTTGTGGTTACCGCTTCGGCCTCGTCGATAAGACGAGTGAGCGGACCAACGATCGAGCGGCTGATCACAAAGATCAGGACTGCCAACAAGAACGCGCCGAGAAGGGCCAGGAATGCAAAGAGCGAACGATTGCTGTTGGTGTCGCCAGCACGACCATCGAGTTCGCTGCTCAAGAAGGAAGCGCCAGCTGCGCTGGCTTCGTTCCATTCGAGGCGGCTCTGCCACAACAGGTCGTTGACCTCAGTAGCATCCACCGTCGGGGCTACACCGTCTGTGAGGTTACGCAGAACAATGGTCTCAAGTGCGAGTAGTTGGCCCGCAACTTCGGAGCGGTTTGGTGCCTCGTAGAAGCGTTCGCCTGCCTCTGTTGACAAGGCTCCAACGTCGTCGATCTCGTTGTTGGTATCTGCGAATTTGCGTGAAGCATCTGCAAGAGCCTGCGGTGTCGCCTCTGTGAGTTGGAGTACCCCAAACCAGGTTTCTTCCTGAACATCTGCAGCCACGCGAGCCTGTTGAAGACCCTGGACGACCGGTACACCATCTACCGAGAAGCCAACGGTCGAACGACCGTCAATGAAATTGTCGATGCTGTCGAGCGCAGACAGGTATTGCTCCAAGCGAACATCGGTGCCGCTCATACGTGCTTGGTCAACAGTTGCTTGGAGCGATTCAGCCAGAGTGGCGAGTTCCGACGTGCCAATACTAATGGCCCTATCGATCGACGAGTCCGTCGCCTCTGATAGGTCTACCTGTTGGTCCCCGGGGAATCCCGACACGAAGCCCAGCCGCTCGAGGCCAATGTTTCGGCCAATAGCGTCGACCAGGACAGTCTCTTCAAATGTCTCTTGAGCATCCTCGAGACGCTCGGCGCCTGCGTTCAGCTGACTAAAGCCAACGGCTGCGACGAGGACCAGCGCCAAAAGCGGCACCGTCAACATCAAGACAAGTCTGTTTCGGATTGACATGATTTCTCCTGGCGTTAGATCCGGTCGAGGATCTCAGCGCGCTTGACGTCGTATTCGGCTTGTGAGATCAGCCCGTCGTTAAACAGGTTGGTTAGTTTCGAGAGTGCTTCTTTTACATCGGCGGATCCGTCCGAAGATGAAGGTGCTGAGCGACCTCTGCCGCGGCCAGACGGTGAACCAGGGGCTCCTCCGCCTCCGCCGCGACCAGCTACAGGCTGACCGCGGTACATAACCCCTCGGCTGCTTTTTGGTTCTTCTCCGGCCGCTCCCCGCCCCGTGCGGTCACGTTCACGGTCTCGCTCTACGGCGCCCCGAAGAAGTTCTAGGTCTCGGCTGCGCCTGTCTTGATCGGTCATGAATAGTCCTTCGAACTAACGATCTTGGTGGGTGGTTAGGCTGCGATTTCGTCGTTGAACAGATCTTCGATGTCGTCAGAAGCGAAGAGTTCTTCGTCGTACTCGACGTAGTCATCGTTGTACGCAGGAAGTGCGTGCTCACCGAGGTCGAGGCCGACCATCTCGTGTTCAACGGATACTCGAAGCCATCCAATGGACTTCAGGGTCGTGAACATTGCGGTCGCGGCAACAGCAACGAAGCCAACAACGACGACAACACCGATGAACTGATCGACGATCAGTGAAGTTCCGCCGTAGAGAAGTCCGGCTGGACCTTCGCCGCCGATAACGGCGTCTGGGTTAGCAAAGATGCCAACAGCGATCGTTCCCCAGATACCTGAAAAGAGGTGCACGGGGATAGCGCCGACGGGATCGTCGATGCGGAGACGGTCGAGCAAGAGCACGCCGTTGGTTGCGATGATGCCACCTACGAGGCCGACGATCATGGCGCCGAAGACGCCAACATTGAGTGCGCCAGCGGTGATTGATACGAGGCCACCAAGCACGCCGTTACCGATCAGGGTTACATCAGGAGTCTTGAGCGTGACCCACGATGAAACCGTGCCGCCGAGGCCGCCGAAGGCAGCGCCCATTGCGGTAGCCGTAGCGATCGAACCGATTTGGATACCAGCCGACAGAAGCGAGCCGGCGTTGAAAGCAAACCAGCAGATGAGAAGGATGAAGACGCCGAGAACGGCGAGCGGCACGTTGTGACCCGGGATCGGGTTCGAACGGCCATCTTCGTCGAATCGGCCGATACGTGGGCCGAGGATGATGGCGCCAACGAGAGCAGCGGTGCCACCAACGGTGTGCACGACGGTCGAACCAGCGAGGT
This sequence comes from uncultured Acidimicrobiales bacterium, assembly GCA_964441145.1. GTDB lineage: Bacteria > Actinomycetota > Acidimicrobiia > Acidimicrobiales > SHLQ01 > SHLQ01. Next base: position 22,033 of record CAYTUB010000009.1, on the reverse strand, counting down.
CGACGAAGCCGCTCGTGGCAAGCCAGCCATCAAGGTTCCATACCCAGCTCACAACAATTGGGTAGATGATGGCTGACAGACCCGCTGAGTACACGAAGTACGCACGGAACTGCACACGTTCAGCAACAGCACCAGAAACAATGGTTGCGGTCGCTGCGGCGAATGCCATCTGGAAGAGGAAGTGGACGGGAAGGGCCAGATTCGACGCATATGGTGCAGCCGAATCGGGGGCATCCCAGAGCCAGGTGAAACCGAACCATGCGGCGCCGGAGAATGCAATGTGATAGCCCACGAGAGCGAAGCCCGATGCGCCCACCACGAAGTCGAGGAGGTTCTTAAGCATCATGTGCGCAGCGTTCTTCGCACGGGTGAGGCCAGCCTCCACCATCGCAAAGCCCGCCTGCATAAAGATCACGAAGATCGCGCAGATCAAAATGAACGCGTTGTCGGCGAAGACTCCCGGTTCACTGACGTCAACCGTACTTTGAGCTCCTACTGGATTGGCCCAAAAGAGGACCGGCAGCGCTGCGGCTACTGCCATCCATTTCTTCTTCATGCTTCTTCCCTTCGCTGGTGACGGGCTACCGATGCGGATGCATACACGTACCAACCCGTATGTAGCTAGTCGTCAAAGATGTCGGACCGACCGATGGTCCTCTTGACCTATTCCCACGCGAAAGGGGGGCGAAGGGTAGCTATTTTGCCTGCCGGAGAAGGTCTTTTCGACGTACTTCCGAGACGTTAGGGAGCGATCGGACGGCACAAGCCATCGTCAAAGGATGCGGCACTTCGGTAGCGCTCGCGAATCTCAGAGCCGTTGCCATCGGCGGTTGGCTCGGTTGCCTCACTGGCATCGACACCCCACGAACCGGTGAGGTCGTCGAGTGCGCCACCGCAGCAGATTGCCGCGGCCTGGAGCGCGGCTCCGACGGCCACCGTCTCATCGTTCTGTGGCACGTAGACCGTCTTTTCGGCAATCGTTGCAAGGCGTTGGCGATAGGCCGCCGACTGGGCGCCGCCCCCCACGAGGAACAGGCGGCCAGAATCGCTCGCGCCGGCGTCGACGAGGGCTTGTGCCCCTTCGAGAAGGCCGCACAGGACGCCATCATGTGCGGCGCGCGCTATCTCCTCACGACTTGTTGCCGTGGTCAAACCAGCCATGAGCCCGCGGGCATCGGGCCGATTCGGCGTGCGCTCGCCATCAAAGTACGGGACGACGGTTGGTTCGATGACATCGGTCCCGGCGTTGAGGGCGAGCTCTGATAGTCCGGGCGCATCGGTGCCGAGCAATGAAGCGATCGTGTCGGTCACTTTGGTGGCGTTCAGCGTGCACACGAGCGGAAGGTACTGGCCAGTGGCATCGCAGAATCCCGCGACCGCGCCACTCGGGTCGCTCGTGCGTTGTGCCGAGCGGGCATAGACGGTTCCCGATGTCCCGAGCGAGATCACCATGTCGCCTTCTCCGAGACCAAGACCTAGGGCTGCGCCCATATTGTCGCCAGTACCTGGGCCGATGAGGATGCCGCTGGGAACGCCGAGTGCGTCGGCAACGTCGGGAAGGATGCTTCCCGCTGTCTCGGTTGGCCCCAAGACGGTGGGCACCCGACCCTCCCAATCACTCTCGCCGGTGGCAGCTACGAGCGCCTCGGTCACCGTGGTGGCCCCAACAGCGTCGAACCACCCTGACCCGGAGGCGTCTCCGCGATCGGTTACGTGAGCCCCACTCAACCGGTACGTCAGGTAGTCGTGCGGGAGCATCACCTTGTGTACCCGCTTGAACAACTCGGGCTCGTTCTCGGCAACCCACGCCAACTTGGTAATGGTGAAGGCCGCTACCGGAACGCTTCCCGTGTGATCGGCCCACCAGTGTGCACCGAGGGATTCCACGAGCCGGTCGGCCTGAGGTGCTGAGGTCGTATCGTTCCAGAGCTTTGCTGGCCGCAGTGGTTCCCCGTGTTCGTCGAGAAGCACGAGCCCATGTTGTTGGCCGGCAATTGATATCGCGGCGACATCTTTGCGTGCATCGCCTAATTGCTGGACGGCATCCACAAATGCTTCCCACCACGAATGCGGGTCTTGCTCGGAGACCGGTGGCGTAGTTGGGGGGTGGCTGGCACGGCCCGTGGCGATGAGCTCACCCGTGTCAGCCACTCGGGCCTCGACCTTTACGGACTGTGTCGACGAATCTGCTCCGAGTACCAATTTCATGCAGACGGTCTAGCACTGCGAGAATCGTGGCACATCACTGCGAGCCTCAGTTCACGCGTTGCTCAGTTCAGGTTGAGTGTGTGAGTCGAGTTAACCGCTGGAGCCGGAAGTGCCGGCAAGTCCAGTAGTTGTAGTCCAAGGTTTGCCACGTCATGGCCACGAATTGGCTGGGCACCGGTCCGACCAATGCTGGCGGTGCCGGGGTCACGGTACTGACCGCCGGCGCTGTTGGCTTCGTAGAGGTCAACACCTTCACCGACGCCAGCGCCCCACACGATGAAGGGGATCGTGTAGTTGCCTTGCTGATTCACGGCCGAGTGAAGAGAGCCGCCGATCGGGCCACCGTGATCTGCGGTCACAATGACCGTGGTCGAGTCCATTGTTCCGGCTTGCACCAGGCCGTCGATCAGCTGCCCGACGATTTGGTCGCTGTCTCGCACAGCCTGCTCATATTCCACCGACCCCCAGTTGAAAATGTGCCCGATTTCATCGGGTAGGCGTATGTGGAAGAACGCGTACGTGGTCGAGTCACCTGCCGCCCTGACATCGTCAATAAAGGGCGCCACTGCGCTCACCGGGTTGTTTCGAACAAACGTGTCGATCTTGTCTCGGCCATTGTTCTGTCCAACCGCGTCTGCTGCTCCGGCGACGCTGTAGCTGCGCTCGAGGTACTCGAACTTTTCTTTACCCGCATACAGAATGGTTGTGCCACCGTGATCGTGGACGACGTCGAAGACCGAGGGCACATAGGTGCCAGCTATATCGTGCACGGTCGATCCGTTGTCTTCGTTGAAGGTCGTTCGGTGACCGCCCGTGCCCTCGACGAACCGACCGGTGAGTTGCGCGGTGTGGTTCGGCAACGTTCTCGTTTGAGCCGGGTCGGTTCGGGCATTCAGCGTTGATGCACCGTCGGTCATCATCATGTCCAAGCGGGGAGTGAGCTGACGGGTCACAAAGTCCGAGCGAAGACCGTCGATGCTGATGTGGATGACCCTGTTCGTCGTCCCGGACTGGGGCGCGTTTGCACCCGCTGCAGTGCACGCGATATCGGTCAACACACCACCAGGCC
>CAYTUB010000009.1:0-18656 GCA_964441145.1 uncultured Acidimicrobiales bacterium | reverse complement strand
ACCAAGCCCCACTATTGGCATGACTGAGCAGATCGAATCACCAGAAGAATCCTCCTTGGAGACTCAGGTATTGCGGCGCGTCCTCTGGCCTCTGTACCCACCCGTAGACATCGTCGTTGGACAAGACGATCACCACACGATGATCACCGGTCATGCGACCTTTCATCCACAACCCGAACATGTTGGCGCCCCCGGTTGGGTACAGGGTGGATTGTCGGCAACGGTGCTCGACTTCGTCGCCGCAAGGATCGCCAAAGCAGCCCTAGAGAGTCGAGTCGCCACTGGAACTCTCGACCTTCGATACCGCCAACCCGTCCTCCTCGACGGAGGCCCATACCGCGTCGAAGGAACTGCTCCGGTGCCTCGCGGCCGCACGGTACGCGTCGATGCCGCAATTCTTGATGCTGCTGATCGACCTTTGGTCGAGGCATCGGGCCTGTTCGTCGCAGTCGAGCGTTAGCTCAAGTTCTTCAGGGCCTCGCGCTTGGAGAGTCCCGACAGCGACGCCTCATTGGTGGCCACGAAGGTCCGCACGGCATCGGGATTGGTACGTGCAAAGTGGCGTAGCGCCCAACCGATGGCCTTTCGAATGAAGAACTCGGTGTCGTCCAACCGCATCTCGCAGTAGGTAAAGAGTCGGTGGGTGTCGGTTCGTTCCTTGTACATGAGCTGGTGCAGGAGTGCGGTGCGGGCAATCCACATATCGTCGGACTCGATCCACATGTCCATCTCGTGCACGAGATCCGGATGTGAGGCAACCATCGTCCCCGTGGTGTGGATGGCCAATGAGTCGACCGTGTCCCACCACGGGGTCGCCTCTATACAGTTCCGGACTCGCTCAAGGTCGCCGACGCGCAAGTTCTTCGCGCCGGCACGTAAGAGATCCATCCCCACGTAGTGGAACTCTCGTTCCGGCTCAGACCACAACACGTCGGCGGTGTCGAGCAGGTCATCGGGCGCCATGTCCTTGGCCCGAGCAATGAGCGCTTTCGATTGGATTCGCCGATCACCGGCCGTGATCCCCAAATACTCGAAGTGGCCTTTCATGTAGGCCACCATGGCCGGGGCCCTTTCGGGGTTCGCGGCAGCGTAAAGCCCTGAGCGAAGTTCCTTCAGCAGCGCCTCGGTGGTCATGGTCATCACCGGCTAGTGGATCCCACCGCTGGCCCGACGTCCAAGTCGAGCACGCGTCGCAGCGGTGCCTTCACCTTGCCAAGCGTCCGGCACGGCAGATAAGAACCAAGCACCGTGACAAAGATTGGACTACTGCTCCCGACGCGCGAATCGGTGATGTACTCGGGTACCGGAGACCCTCGCCCGCTCGTCGACCTCGCCGTGCAGGCAGAGCACGCTGGCTTCGACTCGGTGTGGGCCGGAGACTCACTCCTGGCAAAGCCGCGGGCTGAGCCGTTGACGCTGCTCGCTGGCGTAGCGACCGCAACCGAACGTGTCGAGCTTGGCACCGCGGTCCTCATTGCCTCACAGCGAAACCCCGAACAATTGGCTCAGGCAGCTGCGACCCTTGACGCGTTGTCCGGTGGCCGATTCATTCTCGGTGTGGGCGCCGGACCGGGTGCCGACAATGTTCGTATCGATCACGAGCTGGTGGGAGCAGACTTTGATCGCCGATCCAGTCGTGTCTTCGAGGTTGTCGAGCGGTGCCGGGCGCTCTGGAACGGGGTTGACGCTCCACAGATGTATCCGCTCTCTGGTCGCTCAGGTGGTCCGCCGATCTGGATGGGTGGCGAGGGTCCTCGCACCCTCGAACGAACAGGCCGACTCGCCGATGGTTGGTTTCCAATCACACCGGACGTCGCTACGTTCTCGACCAAGCTTTCCAAGGTGCGCGAGTCTGCTGAGGCGGCGGGCCGTGACCCCGATTCTCTCGATATCGCCATGTATGTCACGGTGGTGATCGGAGACGAACCCACCGCTCGTGCCGCACTCGATGAGCACTCCGAGCTCTACTACAACAAGCCCGCCGCCGAGATCGCCAGCTGGCAAGCGGGGTGCGCCGGGCCTATCGACCAGGTCGTCGATTTCATTGGTGGCTTCATTGATGCTGGCGCCGAACATGTCTGCGTTCGCTTTGCGACCCGCGACGTCGACGAACAGCTCCAGTTGCTCGCCGATCACCTTCCCGAATTCCGCTAGCCCCCTTGAGTTCTGTGGTCAGCCAGCGGACTATAGACATGCTCACCGACCACAGATTTTTGCGAGTGCGCTAGTTGCCCGCTGCAATGTCGAGCAGCCGCACGATCTCAACCTGATCGGCGACAACCACACCGACGGGTTCAATCACCCGCGACTCGACGTGATTCGTCACTCCAGCTTCGATCGCTTTTCGAGCGGCTCGACCCCTTCGGGTCGCGCCGATACCCAGAGGAATTCGGACGAGCAGACCGATGAGAAGACCCAGAACTATCCCAGCGATCAGCAACGTGCTCGGCAGCGGAATCCAATCGGCTTCAGGCGTAGGTGGAAGGAGCGGCTCGGTATCGAAGCGGAAGAACCCACCGAGCACGGCAACCGTGATTAGCCATACCAAACCGACCACCGCTGTGACCGCAAGGACTCGTTGGAGCCATGCGAAGAGATTCCACCAAAGCGGACGGGCTCCGGCAGCGACGGTCTCACGACCGACCGTGGATCGAAGGTCATCGAGCAGACCGTCGCGTTCGCTAAAGGCTGCAGATCGCAGGGCACCAGGCCACGGCGCCGAGGCGTCACCAGCGACCTCTTCGGCGTAGTCACGAATGGCAAGGTCGGCTCGCGACTCCCCCACCCCTGCACGGCCGGGACCGGGTAGGTCGGCCAGGGGTTTACGGGCAAGGCGGCGAAGCCACCGAGTGAAGGGCCAACCCATGGTGAGGTTGCCCTGGCGTTTGTGGTGGCGTTGGGCCACGTCGCCGGCGGCGGCTGAGCCTGCGGCCTCGGCGAGCCCCTCGATCAGCCGATCGTTACTGCGACGCGGGATCTCCTTGGGGCCGAGCGGTTGTCGCATCGTCAACGCCGCATCCGCCAGGTCGGCATCGGCTCTTATGAGTGCCGCATTGCGAGCCTCGATGGCCTTCGACAACATGTCGCGAAATTCGTCGAATCCGGAACCCGTCATCGCCGACACTGGAAGCACCTCGGCTCCAACGATTCCGTCCTCGGCAACGAGGCGCCCGAAATCGCGTGCGACGGTATCGCCTCCATCTTCGAGGCGGTCCACCTGGTTCAGCACGAAGCGCAATACTGGTGCGTGGGATGCCAGCGGCTTGATGTATCCCAGGTGCAGCGCTGCGTCGGCGTACTTCTGCGGATCGGTGACCCACACCAAAACGTCGACCAGCTCGACGAGTCGGTCGACCTCGATTCGATGCTCGACGGCGGTCGAGTCGTGGTCAGGAAGATCGAGCAGGATCAGGCCGTCGAGTTCGCCCTCGCCGTTCACGCCGTAGCGGTGTGGCACTTCAAGCCAATCGAGGAGCGGCCCTGCATCACCGTCGCCGAAGACCACGGCATGGGTGGCCGAGGTTGTCGGCCGCCGCACCGAACTGGCCGAAAGCTCTCGGCCAGCAAGGCGATTAACGATCGATGATTTCCCTGAGCCCGTAGCCCCCGCAATGGCCACCACCGTGTGTTCGGTGCCGTGTCGAAGTCGACCCTTGGTCCGCACAGCTACGGCGTCGAGCGCGCCTACCTGGTCGCCGTCAAAGTACTCACCGGCGAGTTCGACCGCCCCAGCAAAGGCCGCGAGACGCTCGTTGTACGCGGAGTCAGCATGTGCTGTTGCGTCGGGCATCAACGTGTGGCCCTCAACGGCGCAGCCAGGTCACGGAGTTCCTTGCCGCCCGATTCGGCCACGTCGATGAGATCCTCGAACCGTTGTCGGTCGGCCTCAAGCAGACGCTCGAGTCGTTCGATCAGGTCGCTGCGAGCCGCACGGGCGAGATCTCGGACCGCCTGTTCGCCAAACACGGCTGTAAGCACGGTTTGCGATACTGCCGCTGTACCTGTTGCCACGGCAGCCTCGGTTCCGGTGACGCCGCCGGTTTGGCTAAAGACCACGACCATCAACGCGACCCCGATGCCGTTGATCCCCGTCGACAGTGTGCGAGCGAGCGTGAGTTTGTCGCCCGACTGCTCGCGCACCAGGTCGAGGACGAACTGTTGCCAGGCAGCGAGTTCGTGTTCGAGGTCGGGTTGCAGCTGACGACTCGCTCGTTCGAGTCCGCGCGGTGCCTCGGCCAGCGCTTTCGCTCCCACAGGGCGGGCTTCCCACCCTTCGACAACGTCGAGTGCCGCCTTGTCGACGGCATCGCGCGCCACGACAGACAAGTTTGATTCGAGCTGCCCCGCAGCCTGCTGATCGGGTGTGGGCCCGGACTGGAAGATCGCCCGAATCGAATCTCGAACCTTACTCACCCCCGACTCGAGCTTGGACATGAATGCGCCGGTGCCGACGAACTCTCGCCATTGGTCGAGCACCTCGCCGCGCAGCAGCGTGCCGCGATCGAGTTCTCGGTCGATGTCGGCGATTGCGGCAGCGTAGCGACGACGAGCGATGTCTCGAAGCGCTATCAGCTCGCCCTCTTGTTCGTCGAGGGCGCCAGCGATGCGCTCGACGCGGTCAGGGATCGAGGTGAGAGCCCCGTCGAGAGTTCGCGCCACCAGTTCCTCGCGTTGCGACGCATCAGCCGCGAGAGTCCCGAGCCATTCGCGCACAGGGTCGAGTTCGGCACCGATCTGTCCGGAGTCGTCAAGGGCCCGCTCGGCCACAGTAAACACCGCTGTGGAGGCCATCTGTCGTTCGACGAGCATCGAGTCGAAGTGGTGTTGCACTTCCTCCTCGGAGCCCGGCGGAATTCGGTTGATCACGATGGCCAACGCTGCGGCTCGGTCTTGGGCGAGTCCCAGGTACTCCCAGGGAACCGCGTCGGCGTAGCGCGCTGCGGTGGTAACAAACAACCACAGGTCGGCCGCACCGAGAAGTTGCGCCGCGAGGTCGTGGTTTGCCACTTCGATCGAGTCGATGTCTGGGGCGTCGAGCAACGCCAGCCCAGGGTTGAGCTGATCAGACGTTGTGAGACGAAGGCCGACCTCGCCAACGGCGCTCGCGCTCGCGGACCGGGGCAGTCCAGCGAGGACGCCCTCGGGGTTCTCGAACCACTCCAGGTCGTCGGGGTGACACACGAGCACCGGTGCCCGGGTGGTGGGCCGCAGCACACCTGCGGTGGTGACGTCGGCGCCGACAAGGCTGTTGGTAATCGTCGACTTGCCCGCTCCGGTAGAACCGCCGAGCACGGCTAGCAGCGGTGCATCGATGCGGCGCAGTCGCGGCAGTAGGTAGTCATCGATCTGGTCGAGCAGCTCTACCCGTTCGCGTCGAGCCTCGGCATTCTCGGGAAGCTCGATCGTGAATTCGCGGTCGACGAGAGCGCCGCGAAGTTGCTCGATTGCCGCCGCGTCGATGGGTTGTTCCATTGTGATGCCAGTGTACCGGTCACCAATGTGGCGGGCCGGGAGAGTGCGGTGAGCTCCACGAGGGCGGTGGTCATGCAAGTGCCCTGCGGGCTCCAGCTCGCTAGCTAGTTGTCCAATGGGAGCACCGACAATGCGGCATCCTGTGCCAACCTCGCCTCCTCTAAAAACTCGAGTTCTTGCTGGTGGCACTCCAACACACGATCGGCGTCCGTTGACCCGTCGGCGACGACAGCGAAGGCTTCAGCCATCGGCCGTACACCAGCGGCATCGACGCAATCGCCAAAGCGGCCAATCGCCTCGGCGTACTCGAGTTGCGTAAGCACTCCATCGCTAAGCGCTGCCGCCTGTAGTTCTCGTCTGGCCGCAGCGGCACCCTCGCCGAGTCCTCGCAGTCGATCAAGACACGAGCCAGCTTCAATGCAGAGGTTGGGGTTACTGAAGCCGATATCACGCCAGGCAGAGACTTCTGTACGCCCATCGACAAAATCGATCTCGATCGTGAAATTGCCGGGATCTGGTAGCCGGTTCGGCCCATCGGACTCGTCGGCGGCAAACACCAGTTGAAAGATGTTGCCCACGGCAACGTAAGCCTGTTCCACCGGCGGATCGATGATGGTAAGTGAGCGCACATCGGCCCGGTCGACTAGCCCTGAGAAGTTGCCCTCAATGATTCCCTCATCATCAGCAACAATGCCTGAACTACCGGGGGTCACGGGCTGATCACCCAAACCACCGGCCGACTGTCCAGTACTAAAGGATGCCCCTCCCGACGCGAAGCACTCACCGTTAGCTACTCCGACATCGAAGAAGAGGACCTCCGTTATAGGGCCAGAAGCAGCGACCAGTCCTGCGTATCCAAGCGGAGTGGCGGACAGGGTCTCCCCGCTGTCTTCTTGCAGGGACAGAAGAGGAAGTTCGAGACATTCCTGAATTCGGTCAGGGGCCTCCGCGAGCGCTGGTGAGACTATGAGCACGATCGGTTCTGTGGGGCCACGCAGAACCCCGTCCGAACTCTCGGTGGGCACAGAAACTTGATTTCTACCTTGTTCAACGAGATCTTCGGGCCCGCCTTCGCTTGCAAGGTCAGACCCGTCGCGACCTAGCGCCAACGCACCGACCCATATCAGCCCAGCAAGTAGAGCGACCGCGGCGGCAAGCCCCAACAACCGGCGTCCCCAAGGCAATGGATTTGGTTCGGTTTCAGCACCGAACTCGATCAAGTCGACGAACTCATCGACGTTTTCTTCCTCGACAGCCACCGACGACACAATGGCCATGAGCAGCTCATCTGCCGCAGCGCCGTGAGGGTCAACACCGGGTAGATAGTGCAGCGCCAGTTCGAGAAGTTGGGAGTCAATGGCTTCATCATTCACGACAATTCTCCTGGTAGCTCTGATTCGGCGGCGACTGATTGCGCTGTACCCAATGCGTCGCGAAGGCGTGCGCGAGCACGAGACAAGCGGTTCCGGACAACGTCGGGCGAGAGCTCGAGTGCTACTGCGATTTCGCCAGCCGACAGCTCCTCAAACCCCGCGAGCTGAAGCACTTCTCGGTCGAACTCGGACAGTCCGCTCAGCGCTTCTTGCAACACGGACAGCTCCGCACTGAGCTGACTGTGTTCATTCACAGGAGGAGACCAGTCGCTACGTAGCCGTTCGTTGAGCGCGTGGCGACGGAGTTGTCCGCGGCGCTTGTTCGCCAAGACATACCGGCTGACCCCATACAGCCAAGGCAAGGTCTCCGGTTCGGCGGGGGCATCCTCGAAGCGACGCCACGCAACAGCGAACGTCTCGGCGACCACGTCGACGGCGTCGGCCCCAGGCACCCGGCGATGCGCGTATCGAGCGATCGCAACGAGGTGGCGCCGGTACAGCTCCTCAAAGTTGCGTTGCTTGTCAACTCGATTCAACGCCAACTCACCTTCGCCTGCCCGATGCTGTCCCGCACGGGTTTATGTCCGGCAAAGCAGGCTTTGTATCAGCGACGTTGAAAATTCTATTGGATCTCTGCGAGGAGCCGCTTAGCGATCTCGTAGCTCGCGTCGCAGGATCTTGCCCGATGCAGACTTTGGGATCTGGTCGATGAACTCGAGCAGGCGAACCTGCTTGTAGCTCGCGACCTGACCAGCGATGAACTCTTGGATGTCCTCGGCACTGGCCTCCTGCCCTGGCTTCAAGGTCACGAATGCCTTGGGGAGCTCGCCACACGATTCATCGGGGATGCCGATCACCGCAGCGTCAGCGACGGCGGGGTGGGTGAGCAAGAGTCCTTCGAGTTCGGCTGGCGGGACTTGGAAGCCGTTGTACTTGATCAGCTCCTTGATGCGATCGACGATGTAGATGTGGCCGTCGGCGTCGAAGTGCGCTACGTCTCCGGTGTGTAGCCAACCGTCGGCATCGATGGTCTCCGCGGTCGCTTCGTCGCTGTTGAGGTACCCCTTCATCACCTGCGGGCCACGGATCCAGAGCTCGCCGTCTTCGTCTACCCCGAGGTCGTTGCCCTCGAGGTCGACGATCCGACATTCGGTGTTCGACACCGTGATGCCTGATGAACCAGCTTTGCCTTGGCCCGGGATCGTGGCATGGGAGACGGGAGACAGCTCGGTCATGCCATATCCCTGAATCACCGAGCAGCCGAGTCGGGCCGCAGCTTCGTCTCCGAGCTCTCCAGACAATGGAGCGGCGCCCGAAAAGACCACCTTGAGCGAGTCGGTGTCGAAGTCATCGATCATTGGATGTTTCGCAAACGCCAGGACGATCGGCGGCACAGCAAAGAACCAAGTGACCTTGTGTTCTTGGATATTGGTGAGCGCCTCTTCGAGATCGAAGCGCGGCATCGTCACGATGGTGACACCGTTCGCGAGCAACCCGTTCATCAAGACCTGCATGCCGTAGATGTGAAAGAACGGCAGGATCGCGAGCGCAACGTCACCGGCGCCATATTCGAGGACGTGTTTGCACTGCTCGATGTTGGCGGTCAGGTTGTCGTGACTGAGGATGACGCCTTTGCTGCGACCGGTCGTACCCGACGAGTAGGGCAACACCACAGGCGTCGTGGATGTATCGACGGCGACCTGCTCGGTCAGGGGCGGTGCACCGAGGAAGTCGAGGATCGAAGGCACTCCTTCGATTGGGTCGATGCTGACCAGCTCGGTGACCGACGTGCCTTCCATGGCTTCGCGCGCCACATCGATGAACATCGAGATGGTGACCAAGATCGTGGCGCCAGAGTCGTGCAGCTGGTGCTGGACTTCACCGGCGGTGTAGGTGGGGTTGATTGTGGTGACGGTCCCTCCGGCAAGCGCCACGCCGTGAAAGAACGACGCGTACTCCGGGATGTTCGGTGCCATGAGCGCCAACGTGTCACCGGGCCCGAAACCGCGTTCGACCAATGATCCAGCAATCAGCTGGATCCCCTGCTTGAGCTCACCAAAGGTCTGCGTTCGACCGGTAGGACCGTCGATGATCGCGGGCTTGGCGGCGAGTTCATCGGCCATCCGCAACGTGTAGTCGGTGATCGAGACGCCAGAGGGAATCTCGATGTCTGGCAGTGAAGAGGTAAACACCATGTGCGCGCACTCCTTTGTCCCGCGAAACAGGGGTGCCGTGAGTGTAGTTCACTCCTCGTTTTGGAGAACGAGATGCGACCTCACTACAGCTCAGACAACACTGGCCCCTCGCCAGGAGTCAGCCACAGGCTTTGGGTCGAAGACCACAAGCGCCAAAACCCGTAGCCGACAAAAACCAGCTCGAGACCTGCAAGACCAGCCAACGCGCCCGGCAACGTGAACGACCCGACCAGCGCCAAATGAACGTGGGCTAGGGCGCCCAACAGGAATCCGATGAACAAGACGCCTTTGGCGACGCGAGAGCGACCAAGAACTATCCCGCTTTGTCGGGCCGACATCGCCGTGAGTATCAGCCCCAGACCACCCACTCCCAAATAGAGAGACATCAACGGTTGAACCGTCACATCCGAGATCACCGCAAGTGCGTGCCAGAGACCCGAACCGGCTACGAGAAACGCAGAAATTCGCAATCGACTCGCAGTCGTGTCGTGTGGGACTCGAGCAAGCGAGACCAGCAAAGCGGCAACACCAAGAGTGAAATGAGTGTCCGCTGCTACCGAGAAACTGACACCGGGTTTGCCTACAAACCCGATAGCCACACTGGTGAGCGCTCCTGCCCCGAGGGCAAGTACCGGCACCGCTGTGGAGCCTGAGCTTGGATCCGATGCCCGTGCCCAGGTGTGTGCAATGGCACCGAGTACCAGCTCGCGTGCAAACGCTGCACGCGAACGTCCCTGTCGGAACTCTTCGAGATGGTCGACCCAATCATCGATCCGCCGCTGTGCCGTGTCGGGATGTTCACCCCAGACGGCCATACGGAGTAGTGCTTCGTAACCCATTGCAGCTCACCGTCCAAGAGATTCAGAGCACCCACTTAGCGCCCGGGAGCTCAACTTCGCCGGCCAACGTGCACACGCAAGCCGTAGTCTTCATTTCCCACGAAGATACTAGTTGCACTAATCCTGATAGAGGCGCACACCGGCAAACGGCGTTTGTTCCGCGCCCCGTCGCAGCGACCATACTCACCGGTAAGTTCGCAGAGTCTTGCTAGGATGACACCACGCGAAGGACCTTGATGTAGCGGTATGCGCAGAAAAGAAAACGGGCTCGTTCCCAACGAAAAACTCCTCCTCGCGACGTCGCTCGCGCTCACCCGAGAAGGGCACAGCGAGTTTCACGGATATGCACTCCGCGAGCTGTGGGAAAGCGATGGCACCGAGCCCCCCACGATGAACTACGCCACGTTGTATCGCTGCCTCGACCGACTCCAAGAACGCGGACTGCTTTCCTCGCGCTATGACGTCGAGACCAAAAACGGTGGACCACCGCGCAAGATGTTCAAGCTGACCGGTATCGGCCTCGACACTGCCACTCAGTTGATTGAAGCGGACGAAGCCGACGGCGGGGCCGTTCCCGGCCTCGCTTGAACTTCACCACGGCCAGTCAACACCTGCCGACTAGTCCCTCATACATGCAGTCGAATCTGCTTCGACCACTCGCCGATTCACACTTCGGACGCTGCCCTGTGTGAGAACGGCTCCGTCCCTGAAGGGACGGAGCCGTTCTCGTCGTGCTGTTACCGCCTACAACGCACAACTCACTACTGACTCGACCAGGCCCTGAGCATCCGCAACACAGGCGTCAGCGCCAAGACCGCCGTCATAGACATCGAGACCACGACCACCATCGAGAGCATCCACCCCGCGCTCACCACGAAGCACGTCTTGTCCGGCATTGCCATTGAGAACATCATTGTCCCGACCGCCACGCAAGAGATCAGCACCGACGCCGCCGCTGAGGGTGTCATCGCCCTTGTTGCCGCGAAGAACATCTTCGCCAGCGCCACCGTCAATCGTGTCCTTGCCGCGACCGCCGGCCACAACATCATCCCCATCACCGGCATCGACAGTGTCGACGCCCTGCCCGGCGTTGATACGGTCATCGCCAGCTCCACCAAAGATGACATCCTTACCAGCTCCGCCACTGATGACATCATCACCATCACCGCCACAAACAACATCGTTGCCAGCACCAGCATCGATCACATCAGAACCAGCGGTCCCCAAGATCACATCATCACCATCAGTCGGCACATCACCAAGAGCCAAATTCACCGTCACTTCGAGGTCGTTGCAACTCTCAGTTGTTCGGTTTAGGGCAAAGATGTCCGCCGACCCTGGTTCAGCAAATCCCCCGCTGTAGCCGAGGACGAGCACATCCTCTGAGAGCGCTGGAACGACTAAGGAGAAAGACTCCCGTTCAGGCGCGACAACCGTTGCTTGCTCAACCCACGAACCAGCGACATCGACGTACACCTGGCCAACACCGTCCGACCCGACTGCGAGAACTCCGTCCGACAAGGCAATGCGGGCTAGAGAAATACCGGGGACCTCGAGCCGCTGCGACACGCCGAACAATCCATCGTCTCCCCTTTCAAAGATCTCGACTTGGTGATTCGACGCAATGGCGAGCGACCCCGAGTCAAGCTCCATAAAGTTCTCAAAAATGTCGAAGCCGTCGCCGTCAAAGGTGAGAGACAATTCTTGTGATTGTTCCCACACCCCGTCGCCGTAGGTAAAGATCGTCACGAATCGTTGACCGTCTCGCAGACCAGAAATCGCAAGTACGTCGCCGTCCAGAGAAAAGCTCCGCAGAACGTCGTGGCTGAAATCAGGCAGAACATCAAGCAGCAAGGTTCCGTCGTCCCACTCGCCACCGTCCCTCTCGAAGATGGTCAAGCCAGAATCAGTGGCAACGATCAGCCGGTTCTGATCGAGTGCGATCCCGCTAAGACCTCCCCCATCTGGTGGAAGAAGGGTCGCTTGCGGGGCCCAGACTTCGCCATCGCGAACAAAGACCTGCACCAAGCCCGTTGGGTTTGGACTGAAGAAACCACCCGAACCAGCGACGGCGATGGTGTCGCCGTCAAAGTCAACCGAGATCCCGAAATCGATATTTCCAGTGCCCTCCGGAGGCGTGAGCACGGTCGATTCGACCCAACCGTTGCCAGAGCGCTCAAAGACATAAGCGACGTCTGCGCCGAATGCACCCACGACCACCGTCTCGCCCTCGACTGCAGCCGACTCGCCGAACCTGTTGAATGAGACGTCATCGGAACCCACCACTGTGTCCTCCAGGACGACGAAACCCGAGTCCCCCTGCGCGCCCGCCGCGGTCGCTAGACCAAGCGAGATCAATAGCCCGAGCATGAGTGCCCAGCCTGCTTTCGATCTCTGCCTCCATGGCCGCTTTAGCTTGCTTCTCGAAGTCAATGTCCTCACCTTTCGTTTGGTGCAAATGCGCAAACGTTACTAGTTGCACATTAACCATATTTCGGCGCGGCTCGCGAAACCTAAAGCTCGAATCTTCATCTTTCGATTAAACGCGACCGCTATACCCCGTCAAGTGCCGATCGCGCGGAAGAGGCGTCCCGCGCGTTAAAACGCTCGTGGGGTCTAGGCCCGAGCGACGACGCGCCTCGATCCATCCCTCATCGATTCCCCGCTCCGCCGATGAGAGAAAGAAGTTGGCCGATAAAGGCATCGGGAAGCTCGTGTCCGAGACCTTCGATCAGCGCGAGCCTCGAATGCTCCACAAGCGTGTTGATTGCTCGGGCGTGATCCACGGGCAGCACCGGGTCGGCGGTTCCGTGGATAACCAAGGTCGGGTGCGAAACACTCCGTAGTGAATCGACCACGTCGTCGGCCTCCATCACGGCTGCTCCGTGACCATTTGGGCCGCGCCACTGTTCTCGCACCTCGGCTTCTGCACGAACGAGGGCACCATCGCGGTCGAATTCGAACACCGGCCCGCTGAACCACTCCAACTGATCCACAATCCATCGAGCCCGGCTCTCGTGATCGGTCGGGGGCCCCTCAAGCAAGCGACTGGACATCTTCTCGATGAGCCAGTCTTCGGGCAATCCCAGTTCGTCTCGACGGCCCGGAGTCGTCGACAACAGCAGCAGGGAACGAACCAGTTCAGGCCGAGAAATCGCCAGCCGCATCGCGATCTCCCCGCCCATCGACCGGCCAAAGACATCGACCGGTTCCGCGCCGATCCCCTCGATCACCGCGAGAGCATCGTCGACGAGATCACCCATCGTGTAGGGCTCCTCGGTCCACGTGCTGGCGCCAACATCGCGGGTATCGAACCAACAACACCGTCCAACTCTCCGGGCCAAACCCGTTAGCAACTCGGTGGGCCAACGTGAGCTCGGTGCTTCCGCCTCCGACAACAGCAGCACGCTGCGGTGGTCGATCTTTGGCTCGCTGGCCTGCAACGTTTCGACGTGCAGGGTTACCTCTCCCGACTCAATGGCATACGTGCGATGGGTGAGGTCGGTGGCGCTGTCGAACCGTGCGGACATGGGATCCATTCTGGTCGATATCTGCGCATAACGTGGCGAGATGAGCTCACCCGAAACCTCCTGCCGATGCCGACGCTCGTCGCGCCGCTCCCCTAGTTCTGGGCGGAGATCGATCTGCTCGTTGGCTTGTCGACGTGCCCATGCGGCGATTGTGGGTCGAGTCACTCCGACGACACCACACCCTGCTACCCGTTGAAGATCGAAGTTCGCGAGCCAAGCAGTGCACCTGACGGCTGGTCGGAAGCGACCCCGAACACCTGCTCACGAACCCACGGGCTCTAAGCCGCTCAAGAACGATGTCGGCCAGAGCCCACACTGATAACAACCGAGATTTGGCAGCCGATAGATTGGTAATGATGACTCGCATTCTCGCTCAAATCGCACGTGGCTTTGCCATGGGCGCCTCCGACGTCGTGCCCGGCGTTTCTGGCGGCACAGTTGCGCTCGTCCTCGGCATCTACGAGGACCTTATCGGCAACATCAGCACCGGATCGAAAGCCCTCGGACGCCTGGTCAAGGGCGACATCAAGGGGTTCATCGAAGGCCTAAAGGCCGTCGATTGGTTGTTCCTCATTCCCCTCGCTGTCGGACTGGGCGCCGCCGTCGTGCTACTCGCGAGCGTCATCGAGGCCGCACTCCACGACCACGCCGAGGCGATGGCTGGCCTGTTCTTCGGGCTCGTCATCGGATCGATCGTCGTGGCCCGAGGCCTTCTCAAACGCCCCACGATCGAACACGCCGTTGTTGCGTTGGCTGTAGGTGCCGTGCTGTTCTTTCTCCTCGGCTTTCAGTCCGGCCCAGTCGCCGACCCGGGAGTGCTGATCCTGGTTGGGTCTGGTGCACTCGCCAGCAGCGCACTCATCCTTCCCGGTATCTCCGGCTCGTTCATCTTGCTAATAGTCGGTATGTACGCAGTGGTGCTCAACGCCGTCGACGAACGCATAATCAGCGAGATCGCCCTTGTCGGTGTCGGAGCGATCATCGGGCTGGCACTCTTCAGTTCTTTCCTGACGTACCTCCTCGACAACTTCCACGACCGGGTCATGGCGATCCTCATCGGGCTGATGGTCGGCTCGCTGCGCGTGCTGTGGCCATGGCCAAACGGCGTCGGGATCATCGAACCCGACGAAGTAATTTCAGGCACCGGCCTAGAACTCCCCAACGGCGCTCCCACACTCGTCCCGATCGTATTGGCTGCCGTGTCCGCGATCGGCGTGGTCCTCATCAGCTCGTTCGCTCCATCGCGTGACAAGTCGACCTCAGCGGACGATCTCGAACCATCCGCCGCCGCGGTCATCGACGAGTAACGCTCGGGCATGGCGCCGCCGCCCAGCGCCACCCGCTGGAGCCCATCCGGCCACACGCAGACCCGGGTAAATGTCGCCTTCGGGCAACGACTCGACGATGCCGTTGATATCGAGCCCGCCGCTGGTGTCAATGCGGCCACCGTCGCTGTGAATGAACTCGCCATCGCGACTCGCCCACGCCCGCCAGGTAGAGACATCGTCAGGCACACCCCACCAGTGGTCACGGACGCCTACGCCGGACAACTCCCATTTGTCGTTGCCGAGGAGAACCTCACCGTGAAATCCACCGACCAGGCGATAGCCCGTGGTGCCCTGCACCGGTGAAGGGCCCGGTTCGCCCTCGGTGTCCCAGTCCAACTCGAGACCCACAGCGATGCGATCACCAAAGGCCCCCTCCCACACGGCCGTCGGATCCTGGATTGCGACCCCGAAGGCTTCGAGGTCGCTGGTGAGGTGTTCGAAGGGCCGCAGCACTGTCGTCTCGGTCCAGATTCCCGGCCCGCGCAGCTCGAGCGATCTCCCCGTCGGCTGAGGTAGGTCATCGGCGAGCACGGTGACCAACGGGTGATCCCCAACACCGATCAGCGACGCCCAGTACCAGGCGGCTGAATCGAAGGGTCGAATCGTCAACCGTACGTAACCCCCGGTCGCCGAGCCCGGAACGACAAACCAGTTGTCGAAGACCTCCACCCAATCAGGGTGGCCATTCCACTCGTGCAGTTGCTCAGATCCAACCGGGTGCGCGCTCGACACGATATGCAGTGTCGCAGCGATCCCGGCAGACTGTGCACATGCCTGAGAATTCACCGTTCGCCGATCACACTGCGCAGACGTTGCACGCAATCGACGATGGCGTCATCCCGAGAGAGCTCCATCTCACGATCGAGCAACGGATCCTCGACGGCGACGAACTGGTGGACGGCTACGTGGTGATGCTGCAAAACGGCGAGGCCCTTATCGCATCTGATGCCACCACCCCTGACGTTGTGATCAGTCAAGACCTCGACACGGCCAAGGCCATCCAAGCCGGCCATACCAACGCGCAAACCGCATACCTCACCGGGCGGCTCACTATCGACGGGGACGTCGACAAGCTGCTCGCGAGCGGGTCTGCACTCCAAGCCATCGTCAAAGCAATGGGCCAACGCGCCCCTGGCGATGCCTGAGATCGGCGAGATCCAAGCACACGCCGAACGGCTCGCCGCCGAGTTCGGCGGGCGCACGCTCGCGGGCTTTCGGCCCATTACCTTCTACGCACTCAAGACCTTCTCGCCCGATCCAGCGGAGGCGGCCGGTCAACGTCTGAACAACGTCACCACGCGCGGCAAATACTTGCGGCTGCACTTCGATGATGTCGTGTTCGTTATCCACCTCATGCAAGGCGGTCGGCTCCGACCCGACGAGAAACAGTCGGCCAAGCCGCGAGGAGGTCAGGCTCGGTGGACCTTCGAGGACGGCACAGCACTCCTACTAACCGAAGCGGGGACCGATAAGCGCGCTGGGGTGTGGGTGATCGATGCATCCTTGGACCTCGACCACGTCGAACCCCTTCTCGGGCTCGGGCAAGATGCCGACACACTTACGCTCACACAGCTGACATCCATCTTGGGCGAGAACTCAATGCGGATCCACGGGCTGCTCCGTCGCCAGGGGATCCTCGCTGGGGTCGGGCGACGACTCGCAAACGACATCTGCCATCACGCGCAGATCTCACCGTTCGCGATGTCGGGCAAGTTCGATGACGACCACATTGAAGCTCTGCACGCCGCTATCGAGGCCTGTATTGCCGACTCGTTGTCCTTCGAACGAACCCAAGACGAGATCGTGTCGTCGGCGAAGCGCCCGTCGGTGGTCCACAACAAGACAGGCGAACCTTGCCCGCGTTGTGGTGACCCCATCCGCGAGGTTGCCTACACCCGATACACGGTCAACTATTGCGCTACCTGTCAGACCGCTGGAAAGGTGCTCGCGGACAACACCACGTCGAAGTTCTTGAAGTAGACGCTAGGAGCAGGAGAGGTCGATGACCTGGCCGGCCATCCGGTAGCGAACCTCGTAGTTGGCGTCAGGCGAACCCTGCGAGACTGTGAATTGTGTGCCGTCTTGAACGGTTGCTACCCAACCGTTGTCAACGCGCACCTGATAGGTGGTTTCTCCGTCGACGGCCTCCCAGTCGACGAGCACCCCACCGGCCACCGATGAGATCACACATGCCGGCGCAGCGACGGCGGCCTGGCCACCGCTACCTACAGCACACGGAATATCGATGACTTGTCCGGCCACTCGATAACGAATTTTCCACGTGTCAGTGATCGACCCGGGAGCCGTAGTGGAGGTGGCGTTGCTTACGGCTTGCACCCATCGGTTGTCGCGTCGCACCTGATAGGTCGAGGCATCAAAGTCGTCCCAGGCCAAGTCGACCGAACCACCATTTGGGGTCACAACGCAGGAGCCAGGATTGATCTCGGCAACCGGGGCGACTCCGCCAGCGCCGCCGACAACGACCGTTCCGCAATCCGCAGTCGTCGTATCCCGAAATGCCCGAACCAGAACGTCGTAGCGGTGCGTTCCATCGCCGGGCAGATCGATAGTGCCCGATTCATTTGGCGCAAAGAACCCGAGGAACCGACCGTCGCGTCGAAGGCTTACGTCGCCAAGCTCGTAGGTCCACGAGATCTGTACCTGATCGCCGTTCGTGGTCGCAGAGCACGTTCCCGCTGGTGCGACCGCACGGGTGATCGCTTCGCCCTCGACACAGTCGGTGCGAACAAGGTTGCTCCACCGGTCCGCGCCGAGCCACTGCAAGTCGCCGAATTCGTCGTAGTCGATCCCACCGGGGATCCGAACGTCGCTTTCCTGAGCAGGGCAAGCAAACTCGAGAGACGAACGAAGCGCCGCAATATCGGATGTGCCGATCCTGACCCGACCAGAGTCGGGATTGTTGAACGGAATGACCTCTGCGGTCTCAAAGCCTCGGCGTTCAAGCAGTGCCTGCAG
The DNA here is from genome assembly GCA_964441145.1 of uncultured Acidimicrobiales bacterium. Taxonomy (GTDB): domain Bacteria; phylum Actinomycetota; class Acidimicrobiia; order Acidimicrobiales; family SHLQ01; genus SHLQ01. The sequence goes on along the minus strand of CAYTUB010000009.1, from coordinate 943 downwards.
TTCGATCAAACGTCCTTGTGTGAAGCCGTTGGTGCAACACACGCTCTGGTCATAGATATGACCATCGATCGCGCTTTCGCCTTCGAGAAGAGCCGCGAGGAAATGAGGATTCTCTACCGCCGCTCGCACTCTTTGGTCATCGTCGGGCAGACCGTCGGTCCAGTCATCCCAGTCGTAGGGAGCCACACCCCGGAACTGCAGCTGCTGGCGGTCGATCCATTCGCCACCATGTCGTTCGACTAGATCGACGATCAGGTCTTTGGTGCCGCTGGGACCGGTCAGGTCCCATACGCCGTCGGAGAACGAACCGTCAGCCCACATGTAGCCCAACAGGCGAGCGGTCTCTGCCTCAGTGGGATCAGGTGCATTTGCATCCGCCGGATCGCTAAACCCAGTCGCAACTAGGCCCACCACCAGAACAACGGATGCCACCGCGAATAGCAGCAACCGCGAAAAGTGCAATTTCATCTTTTAAACCTTAGGAAGTGGAGACGGCGAGCTATGACTAGAGTACGAAAACACGCTGCGAGACTAAACCGCCAGATACTTTCACCCAACTCGGGGGCGCGGTTGCGCCTCTACCCGATCAGGCCGAGCTCGGCGACGGTGTCTCGCTCGCTAACGAGCTCAGCTGTCGAGGCATCGATCTTGCCTTGGGAGAACTCATCGAGGTCCAAGCCCTGCACGATTGAGTACTCGCCGTTCGAAACCGTGCACGGGAACGAGGTGATGATGCCTTCGGGTGCGCCGTAGCTACCGTCCGATGGGATCGCCATCGATACCCAGTCACCTTCGGGAGTTCCGAGCGTCCAGTCGTGCATGTGATCGATTGCCGCGTTCGCGGCTGAAGCTGCAGATGAGGAACCGCGGGCCTTGATGATTGCGGCACCGCGCTTTTGCACGGTCGGGATGAAGTCGCCCTCGAGCCATTCTTGGTCGTTGA
>CAYTUB010000008.1:37947-51026 GCA_964441145.1 uncultured Acidimicrobiales bacterium | reverse complement strand
GCTTCCCAGTCGGTGGTCTCGATGATCTCGCGCATCTTGGCGAGGAACGCAGCTGCGTAGGCACCATCGAAGGCACGGTGATCCCATGCCAAAGCCAGCACACCCACCGAGTGGATGGCGATGCTCTCGCTACCGAACTCGTCGGTGACAACGACAGGCTTGCGGTGCACGCCATCGGTGGAGAGGATGGCGACCTGCGGCTGGTTGATGATCGGGAACTGGAACATCGTGCCGTACTGGCCAGCGTTGGTGATCGTGAAGGTGCCACCGGACAGATCGTCTGGGGTGACCTGCTTGGAACGAGCGCGGGTCGCAATGTCGACGACGTCACGGCTGAGCTGACGAAGACGCTTGCCCTCGACGTTCTTGACGACCGGTGCGAGAAGTCCGTCGAAGTTGAGATCGACAGCGATTGCCACATTCACGCCCGTGTGCATCGTGACCGCGTCGCCTTCGATCGAGGCGTTCATCATCGGGAAGTCCCGCATGGCATCGGCAAGAGCTCGAAGGATGAACGGCAAGTACGTGAGGCTGAAGCCTTCCTCGGACTTCCACGCGGCCTTGTGACGGCGTCGCACGACCTCCACGCCTTCGAAGTCGACCTCCATGGCGGTAAGCACATGTGGTGAGGTTGCCTTGGACATGACCATGTGTTCCGCGGTGCGACGTCGGATGTTGTTCATGGGCACCGTGCCACCGTCGCTGACCGGAGCCGCCGACGCAGCAGCCGGGGCTGGCGCCGCGGCAGCGGGGGCTGGCGCTGGCGGAGCAGGGGCCGCAGCAGCGGGAGCCGGAGCCGGAGCCGCGGGGGCGGCAGCGGGAGCTGCGGCTGCCGGAGCACCACCGGCGGAGCGTTGTTGCACAACGGCTTCTACGTCCTTGCGGGTGATTCGCCCGCCTACACCGCTTCCGGTGATCGTCGCTGGATCAAGACCATTCTCACTAATGAGGCGGCGAACGACTGGGGACAGAACAAATCCAGAGAGGTCGGCGCCCGATGCGTTAGCGGCCGCGTGAGCAGCAGCTGGTGGGGCGGCAGCGGGAGCTGGCGCGGCGGGAGCCGGAGCTGGTGGAGCCGCCGGGGCCGCGGCGGCTGGGGCCGCTGGCTCAGGTGCAGCCGCTGCGGGTGCCGCGGCTGGTGCAGCAGCGCCACCCCCACTCACACGGCAAAGCACGGTTCCGACCTCGACCGTCTCCCCCTCAGGAATCAAAATCTCGGTCACGACACCAGCAACAGGCGACGGAACCTCCGAATCAACCTTGTCCGTCGACACCTCAAAAAGGGCCTCGTCCTCAGCAACGGTGTCACCCACCTGCTTGAACCAACGGGTCACCGTTCCTTCGGTGACCGACTCGCCCAACATGGGAAGCGTGACGTCAGCGGCGGGGCCTGAATCAGCAGCTGGCGCTGCAGCGGGAGCAGCCGCCGCGGGAGCGGCAGCAGCGGGCGCCACAACTTCGACGGGTGGTGCAGGAGCGGCATGGGCGGGTGCAGGAGCTTCAGGGGCGGGCGCAGGAGCCGCGGCGGGCTCGGGCGCAGCTGCTGCGGGTGCCGCAGCATCGGCTCCACCGACACGGCAAAGCACGGTTCCGACCTCGACCGTCTCCCCCTCAGGAATCAAAATCTCGGTCACGACACCAGCAACAGGCGACGGAACCTCCGAATCAACCTTGTCCGTCGACACCTCAAAAAGGGCCTCGTCCTCAGCAACGGTGTCACCCACCTGCTTGAACCAACGGGTAATCGTTCCTTCGGTGACCGACTCGCCCAACATGGGAAGCGTGATATCGCTCATTGGTTTCTCCTGATTTCCTGCGAATGTGTGTAGTGGGATGGGGTCTTAACCGTGTAGTCCGCGACCGGTCATTGACATAACTGTTTCACCGTAGAGCTCACTCATGGTTGGGTGTGGCTGAATAAAGGCGGCAATGTCATCAACCGTCGCCTCCCAGTTGATCGCGATGTAGCCCTGGCCAAGTTGCTCGGTAACCCATGGACCAACCATGTGTACTCCAAGAATTCGGCCTGCGCGGCCATCGGGAGTCTTCTCTGCAATGACCTTGATGAGACCATCGGTTTCGCCGACGATCATCGCACGTCCGTTTCCGGTGAACTTATGGGATGAAGTCACAACGTCGTAACCCGCGTCCTTGGCGGATTCTTCGGTGTGTCCAGCGAAAGCAACCTCGGGATGGCAGTAGATGCACCATGGCACATTGAGGTAGTCGACCGGTTTGGGGTCCTCACCGAGGATGTCTCGGATGGCGACCATGCCCTCAGCAAATCCAACGTGGGCGAGTTGCGCTGTCGGGATCACGTCACCGACAGCCCACACTCCGGGCGTGCTCGTGCGACAGTTCTCGTCGACAGAAATGAATCCTCGCTCATCGAGGGGAATGCCAACCGCGTTCAAGCCGAGCATGTCTGCGAACGGACGGCGCCCAATCGAGAGCACGATCATGTCCACGTCGATGGTCTCGTCGTCGCCGAAGGTGACACGCTTCGCGCCATCCACGTCGGCATGGCCTTTGACCATGACGCCGGTGCGAATGTCGACACCGCGCTTCTTGAGGGATCGCTCGACGACACGTGCCGCGTCAGGATCTACGCCAGGAATGATCTTCGGCATTGCTTCGAGGACGGTGACCTTCGTTCCGAGGTCGGCCATCATCGAGGCGAACTCAATGCCGATCGCACCGCCACCGATGACGGCAGCACGCTGGGGCAATTCAGTGATCGAGAGCAATTCATCGGACGTGACGATCGCTTTGCCGTCGACATCGAATCCCGGAATCGTACGTGGGACCGAGCCGGCAGCGAGAATGAGGTTGTCGCCGGTGATTTGCACATCGCCCGACGCACCGCCGGTGATGTTGACGGCCTTCGCTTCAGCCACCGAGAACACGGAACCAATTCCGTCGAAGACGGTGACCTTGCGGTGCTTTAGCAGGCCAGCGAGACCGTTGGTGAGGTTGTCGATGACCCCTTGCTTTCGAACTTGGGTCACCGAGAAGTCGATCGTTGGTGCCGATGAGTTGACGCCAAAGTCCGCGGCGTGTTGCACGGTGCGGTACACCGTCGCCGTCTCGAGAAGCTCCTTTGCGGGGATACATCCAACGTGAAGGCAGGTGCCCCCCAGCTTCGACTTCTCAACCAGTGCGATGTTGAGTCCCGCGGCGGCACCGTATAGAGCAGCGGCATAGCCGGCGGGGCCACCGCCGACGACAACAACGTCGAAATGGTTTGACATCAGTGTTTCTCCAGGAGTTAGACCGACTTGACTCTAGCCAGCTTGCTGACCTGCCAGCACGAGCTGCACCGCAAATGCGACAAGAATCACCACGCCGAGGAGAAGGGAAACGAGGATCAGCTTTCGAGTACTCATCTCGCTCCTCTCCAACGCTGCAGACGGGCGACGGAAAACCCGTCCCGGGTTACGGTAGTTGTTCGAAGCTTGATCATCACAAATCGCAATGAGTATGCACTCCGGGGTCGGAAAATCGTACGTGACCGTGACAGACTGTGGTGGTCACCGAGCGTGACCAATCCTGTACTGATGAGCGACTCAAACGCCGAACCGCGGCCTCCCGAACGGATAGAACCACTCTCTGACAAAGCTGTCGGAGCCGTGGTCGCCCTCATACGCGTCGTAGAACTCTACGACCCGGCGGTCGCGCATCGGGCCGCACTGCGAGCCATGGTTGCAAACCGCGTCGCACACCGACTCGATTCCACCATCGACGCATCGATCTTTGTGGCCAGTGCCGCCCTCGGCGATATTGACTTGTCGATCACTCGCCCGCCAGATCCCGAAGCTAACGGTGACCCAACACGAACGCTGCTCGCCGACACGCTGGTCGGTCGGCTTCCGGGTCTGCGTGAGGTTGCCGCCGCTGTTGGCAGCCGCCGTGAGCATTGGGACGGCAACGGCTTCCCAAAGGGAATCTCTGGGCACCAGATCCCTCTCGCTGGTCGAGTGCTCGCCGCTGTTGAGGAACTGGTGGCGAGTCCGGCGTCTGGGTTCCTCCCCAACTGGGAACGCGGGCGTCAACGCGTCGAGGCATCTTCGGGGACAACCCTTGATCCTGCGATTGTTCGCCTCGTGTTGTCGGTCCCTCTCGACGATGCAGAATCACCGGTGATCCCCTCGGCGACCATCGCGGCACTTCTCGACGAAGCCCGAACACGCGCCCGGTATGAACCAACCAACGAGGCATCGACGATCAAGACGGCAATCTCATCGGCTGGCGACATCGGTGACGTACTCCGTCTATTCGCCGAAACCGCTCGAGATGCGGTCGAGGCACGAGACGTCATCATCCTTTCAAGCTCAGACGGCACGTTCGCGACAGAGCCAAGCGCTCGAGCAACACGCGATGGCGTCGTCGTTTCCGACCCCGAGCAGGCCATCGACTTCCTCATAGAAGGCGAGCTGCATGCCGGAACCACAATCGAACACGCATCGCTCGACGACGGCCACATCGACACGTTGCTCGCACCGATGTTCGCTAACGATCATTGTTGGGGCGTGATCATTGCACGACGTTCAACGACCGAGGACGCATTCGACGCGACGGACCTCAGCGCTCTGCGCCACGTAGCGAGTGAGGCTGGGTCGGCAGTTGCGCGAACGGGCCACTGGGCAGAGATGGAGCGCATGGCCTTGTGCGACCAACTCACCGGCCTCTCGAACCGCCATGAGCTGTATCGCATCCTCGATGACATCTTTGAGCGCCCGGCCATCGACCGATTCGATACCGCGCTCATCATGTGCGATGTCGACGGACTAAAGATTGTCAACGACACGCTTGGACATCAGGCGGGCGACCGTCTCCTCATCGATGCCGCAGCGGCACTGCGCGGCGCTATCCGCGACCCTGAGCGGACAACGGTGTGTCGAATTGGCGGCGATGAATTCTGCATGGTGATCGACGGCGGCGCATTGCTTGGGGCTCACGAAATTTCCAGCACGATCGAACGTCTCTTCGCACGATCGGGAGGTAGCGGCGAGACGCGGACGATCTCGTGTGGCATCGCCTTCGCCAACGACGAAATCACGAACCGAAGTGCGCTCTTGCGGGCCGCTGATCAGAATCAATACCAGACAAAGAGAGCTCGCAAAGCCGAACGTGGCCAAAGCCAAGAGGCTCCGGTTCCCGTCGACAAGGCGCCAGCCGGTCGCCGCGCAATTCGCGAGTGATTACCGCGCCGCGGCCCCGAAATGGCCGTCGAGTATCTCCAGGTGTTCGGTTTGGCCGCCGTGAGACAACTCAAAGCACGGAACTCGTTCGGCAAGATCGAGGAGCAGTTCAGCTCCAGGAGCCCCCGTCGTACTGAAGTCGAAGGAGTTCTCCAACAGACGGGTGAGAGCTGTCGTCGGCGACAATTCGCGCCACGACACGGCGATACCTGGTTGGAAGGTCGGAAACACGAATGCCATCGGTGCGCCTGGGGATCCGAGCCGTCCGGGACCAATCACCGCCGGGGAAATGTCCCATGTCGCGGCATTGGAGGAGCGGTGCGACGCAAGGTCAGGAAACAGGGCCTGGGCGCCCGGGTCGATACATAAGGACTTCGTAAAGGGAAGGATCTCTCCCGACACGACATCGATCGCTGCGGCTTCGTCGGTGAGGTACCCGTGCCCTCGCAGCATCAGGTTGGCGACCAAGGTTGATTTGCCCGCGTTTGAGATACCGGGAAAGACCACTACTCCATGGGGGAACTCAACGGCGCCGGCATGAAACCCGACCGAGTGCGACAACTCTGCAATGGGTCCGGCATTTACCTCGACGAGCACGACGCGACGCAGCGAGGCAATCGAGGAAGCGCTTGCGACCAGATGTCCGTTGCGAGTTACCGAGAAGGCCGAATCCACTGGTGCAATGCGAATAACAACAGCGGACGCCTTGTCGACATCGATGGCTGCCGACGAACCATGTAGTGGTTCCAGCACGGCCGCGAGGTCTGCGAAGAGCTCTCTGATTTCCCTGGGAACGGTGGAACCGGTGAACTCGATCCGAAGGAGCGACTCGAGCACCGGGTACGGACCAAGCGATATTGCTGGCCGCTCGACAGCGTGACGGCTCACGGCAGCGTCGCGAATGGGTACCGCTTCGCGGTGTACGTCTTGTGGAGTGCAAAGCAACGAACCTCGTGCGAATTCCGACAAGGCCGACTGCACATCGTGGCGAAGCTGGGATTCCTCGACGTCGACACGGGCGAGCAAGGCAGTGGTGAGCCCGTCGACGGTTGCCTCGTCTCCGATCAGGTCCCACACCATCAAGGCCGACTCGTTGAGCCGGTGTATGCGACGACCAGAGGCGGAGAGCAGTGTCGGCTCTCCATCGATCGAGCGACCAGCGACGTCATCGCGGCGGACGACTCGCTTGAGGGCCTGGATGTTCACGATTTCGTTCCCGCTTGGCGCCGCCGGTCGGCGGCTAACCCAAAGGCGACCAACAAGAAGACGAACGGGATGACCTGCGCGCGCTGGCGTACCAGAATCCCAAAGTTGCCAATGGCGGAGAACAGGAAGATAAAGATCGAGGTGAAGGTGACGGCGAAGAGCAGTTGCCCTCGTTGGAGCACTCCGTCGAGATGGGCTATGCCTGAAGGAACCGCTCGAAGCACCAAAGCCAGCAAGGCGACGCTCTCCAGAGCGCTTAAGAGGGCTGCGGCGCCGCTGGCCTCCCATGGAAACGGACGGAACAAGACGGTGACGATTGCCAGTGGGTAGTCGGCTGGACTCTGCACTCTGGCTACCACGAACTGTGATGTGTCCTGTGATGTACGTTCCTGAGCAAAGTCCAACGCCGCTGAGACATCGTTGAAACCGTCGAGGCTTTCGAGGCCGAACAATGCAGCCGAGGCATTCGCGGCCCACATAAGGCCGACGATGACAACGACGAGCACAACCAGGTGAGAGGCGACGCGCCCCTTCGAGTGCGCCTGCCTCGCGAACAGACCAATGAGAACGCTCGCGAGGAACACGATCGCCACATGCGGACGAACCATGCCGATCGCAAAGATTCCAAAGAGGACGGGAGGGATCCCGCTCCATGCCTTGTCGTAGAGGCGGGATGCACCGAAGACGACCAATCCAGCACCGAAGAGAATCGGAGATTCCTTGCCGATCGATGATGGCCAAAAGACCAACGATGGCGAGAACATCATCAGGACTGCGAGAATCCTGAACTGGCGAGATGACAGTGCACCTCGGACGCCGAGGAGAAAGGCATATTGCCCAACGAGGGCCAACACGGTGAACACGATGAACGTCGCGACATAGTTGGACGCGGTGAAGACGTTGACGATTCCGGTCAGATACCGGATCGTGCCCGTACCGGGAACCGCTCGACCGGTTTCGACGCCAAAATCGAGGGTCCGAAGTGCGCTCGCAATACGAACGCCATGTACTTGGTACAGAGGAGCATCAGCACCGCCAAGGAGTCGTGGAAGCGCAGCGAACAGGCGGACTCCCAGACCGGCGAACATGAGGTTCGCAAGCCAGTCGCCCTGAGTTGTAGAAATCCACCGGCGTGTCACCCCATAGCCAGCGACCCCGACGAGTGGGATAACTGCGAGTCCGGCGGCCGTATCTTGGCCTCGCACCAAACCAAAGAAGGCAAAGCCAGCGGTCGATCCAATAATTGCGAGCACTCCAATAAGTACGAACCACGGCGTGCTTGTTTCCCGCTGGGGCTCCCTGCTCGGTCGGCCATTTGAGTCCGCGATGATCTCGATGTCCGCTTCCGGTAGGCCAACGACTAGGCGGCGCTCACTTGGCCTCGGAATAACCCGCTGCGGGTGGCCTCCACTCACGATGTGGTCGGTACCGACTCCTCGGCACCTTCATCGACGAGATCGATGTCTACCTGACGGCGAAGCCGCGGGAACCGTGGACGCACAAAGGAGCGCTTGTCGTCCTCGTAGTAGCTGCCGTTGTAGTAGTAGTAGTCGCTCGAATTTCGCGCATCGACATCGGTGATCACGACCCCGAGGACGTGGCTGCGACGACGCTCGAGAAGTTCCGCTGCACGATCCGCGGCCTGGATCGTGGTCTTGCCTGCTCGAGTCACCAGCAAGACGTCGTCGACGAGGTCGAGCAGTTCGACGGCATCGTTGGTTGCCAGGACCGGTGCGGTATCGATGATGATCAAGTCGTAGCGACGCTTCGCCTTCTTGATGATCGAACGCTGCGCAGCAATCACCTCGGTCGGCAGAGCGTCGCTGTTCTCAACAACGTTGGAGATCAGCTCAACGTCGGGGATCGGCGTGCTGTTCAGGTCACGTGGACGGTAATCAGAACCGGTCATGACATGGAGCCGAGGACGTCGGAAATCACAATTGATGAGCAGTACAGAATCGCCAGACTCGGCGAGCATCGCGCCAAGGTTCGCCACCGTCGTCGTCTTGCCCTCGGCCGGTCCCGGCGAAGTGACGAGCACGACCTGAGCTTTGGTGCGACGCGAACGCCGCGCATAACCAAGGGTCGATGTAAGCGCTCGGTACTGTTCTGCGAATCGACTGCGCGGGTGTTCGCGTGAATAGACACCAGGAGTTCGGCGAGTGCTTCTCCCGAGCGATGGAATCTCTGCGATCACCGGAAGGTCGAGCGTGCTTTCGACTTGGCGCCGTGAGCGAACACGGTTGTCGACACGATTGAGGAAGGTCGCAATCATCACGCCGGTGAAGAATGCGAGCAACGCACCTACCGCGACCCGAGACAAGACTCCGGTCGGCAGGCGTTCGCTGACTGCGCCGAGAGCGCCCGTCGATGCCCCCGTCTCGTTCTCGCCGCGGAACAGGACCACAACGTTCTGGCCGATCGCCGCGTTGTCGACAAGTGCGTCGAAGCGGGATTCGTTGATGACCGCAGCGGTTCCCGATGCTGACTGCAGGGTCTCGATGGGTACAACCGGGACCCCGTCAGCACGAGCCTCGAGCAACGCAGCGTTCGCGAAGATTCGAGCGGATTCAAATTGCTGGCGGTCTTGTTCGAGGCGATTGATTGCGGACTGGTTCTCAACCGCGATGGCGGACTCTAGTGCTCGTTGGGTCTCGAGGAGGTTTGCCTCGGCTTCGGTGAGCCGCAGTTCCGCACTGCTGATGGCGTCGGTGGAGAACTGTTCGGCCTCGGCATTGAGATAGCCCAAGAACTCTTCGGCGTACACGTCCGCGAGTTCTTCAGCGACCGCAGGGGTTTCCCCGATGGTGACCAGGTCCAAGGACTCGCTGTCAGAGCGGATCAGTACCCGAATTTGAGTACTCGCTTCGGTGAGGTCCAGACCGAGGCGTTCAGCAACAGATTGAGGGACGTCGCCAATGGTCACTCGCTTCGCCAGGGCGTTCAGGTTTCGTACACCCAAGATGGCTTGCGTATCGGGAACGTTGTTATCGATGACCAGAACATGTCGAGCTTCGTAGTGGTCGACGGCGACGGGCGCTGTATCAGCCTCGGTCGCGACAACCGCAGATGCCCATCCCAGCACGCCCCCGATGAGGGTCAACACTGCGAGCAGACGCCATCGTCGCAACACCGAACGGAGAGGCCCCAGAGGATCTTCCAAGTTTGGGCGTGCGATACCAGGGTCGGTCCGTATCACGAGTTCGCCAGAGGTCACGCCACTGTGCGACGCATCATGAGAAGATGCCTCGACCCGTTCGACACCGCGGATTGACTCGTTCATGTCTTGTGTACACCTCGGATGGGCTCGTAGCGAGCGCTACGTAATCCCGCACTATTCATTCGGCAGATGCAGCGCATCTGTGAGCCGAACGGACGACCGATATGAGCCATTTTTCCCAATCAGTTGATCGGAGCTCTCAACCGAGGCAGAACTTGCGGGTACTGCACGTCATTAAGGGCCTTGGCCCCGGTGGCGCGGAACGGTTGATCCTCAATCAAATAGCCACGAGCACGGCCAAAATTGACTACTCGGTTGCATTTTCGGTAGCGCACAAGGATCACCTCGTCGATGACGTGAGCGAGGCTGGCGCCACCGTCACCCTGCTGGATAGCTCTCGACTACCGATTTCACTGAAGCAAACCATCTCTTCCAACAAGCCAGACATCGTTCACGCCCACTCACCAGCGCTGGCCGTGAACGTCCGAATGCTTCGAGCAATGCGCGTAGGCGGCTTCTCTCTGGTCACAACAGAACACAATCGTTGGCCCCGCCACCATCCCGTGACGCGCAACGCGAACCGAGCAACGGCCCATTTCGATGACGCCCGTATAGCCGTGTCCCACGACGTCCGCGCCTCGATGACACCTTCGGTTGCTGCAACCACCGAGGTGATCGACCACGGCATTCCTCTTGACGACCTCGACCGCGCCCGGACCTCACGAGCCAGGATCCGAGAGGAGATCCTCGGAAAGAAGAACGATCATCTCTTCGTCGTCGGAATCGTTGCGAACTTCCGGCCCGAAAAGGACTACGAGACGTTCTTCCAAGCGGCGACGCACGCATTGGCCGAGACCAACAATCTGCACCTCGTCGTCGTAGGTCAAGGTCCCGGCGAGCAAGAGTTTCGAGCAAAGGCTTCCGCTCTCGACCGGCTTCATGTCCTTGGCTATCGGTCCGACGTGCACGACGTGATGTCCTCGTTTGACGGATTCACTTTGAGCTCTCGCCACGAAGGAAAGCCTGTCGCTCTCATGGAGGCACTCGCCCTTGGTCTTCCAACTGTGGCAACGCGAGCAGGAGGAATCCCTGAAGTAATCGTCGACGAAACGAACGGCCTCCTCGTCGACGTGGGCGATTACCGAGGACTCGCCGATGGGTGGATTCGGATCGCTGCCGACAAAATGCTTCACAGCCAATTGCGAGCCAAGGCAGTGAGTTCTGGCAAACAATTCGATGCCAAGGTCGCGACGCTAGCGATCGAAGAGATATATCGCTCGCTACGAAACGCTGCCTCGCTCCGCTAGCAACGAGCGGTACACGGCCAATGTCCGGCTGATCACCCGCGCCTGATCAAATTCCACTCGCGCTCGCACGGCACCAGCGGCACCAAAGCGTCGACGTCCTACCTCATCATCGAGCAAAGACTGTATGGATGCGGCCAGTTGGCGGTGCGCACCCGGTTCGTAGAGCAGCCCGTTGTGCTCGTGGCGTACCACTTGGCGACACCCCCGGATGTTGGTGGCAATCACCGGCACTCCCATGGCGCACGCCTCCATGGCGGCGCGGGGGAACCCTTCGCGGCGAGACGGGAGAACAAAGATGTCGAACAGTTCCAAAAGCGGGGCAATGTCATCGCGCGATCCAAGGAAATGGACACCCAACGTGGTCAGGCGATCGATGTCTCCATCGCCGACCGCATCGGCTTTCCCCGGTTCTCGTGGACCGACCACTACTACTTCGAAGGGGGTACGCGACTGCGCTTTGAGCAACTCAACGGCGTCAAAGAAGTCCCGGTAGCCCTTCTCCCAAACCAGTCGCCCAACGATACCCACCACGGGTGTGTCCGCCGAAATGTCGAGCTCACGTCGCAACTGAATTGCTTTGGCTCGTCCAGCCCGCGTCGTCTGAAAGCGCTGAAGGTCAATGCCGTTGCCGAGAAGGTGGAGCCGCCTGCTCGGAACACCGAGGCTCCGAAGGGTCGCGACATCTTCAATGCTTTGGACGAGTTCGGCGTCGCTGCACGTCGCTGCCAGACGCTCGAGGCCATAGACGGGCAACCGCCGCCGAAGCGAGTCGGTTGGCTGGGCGTAGAGGCCGTGCACGGTATTGACCACGATGGGCACGTTCTCCGCACGGCCGAGAACCCGCCCGATGATTCCGGGCTTGGGATTGTGCGTATGGATGATGTCTGGACGCATCTGTCGAATGACATTTCGAAGCTCGCCGACGGCGCGTACGTCCGCAGAAATGTCGACCGATCGTGCAAAGGAGTGGATTGGAGCGTGGGGGATTCCCCTGTCCTCGAGCGGCTTGGTAAACGAACCGGGGGCCGACGCGGTGACCACATCGAATCCGGCATCAGCAAAAGCATGCAGCTGCGGTTCGAGCAACCACCCGAGGCTCATCGCCGACGTCGTCAGGTGCAGCACTCGCGACCGAGGTGTCTTGGGCGCGACGGAAAGACTCTGCGGCGCCAACGACATCGCTGTACTCATTGGGTCAACCGCCGGTATCGATACCTATTCAGCAGACGACGAACGTCATCCTCGAACCGCATACCACCAGAGATCTTTCTTTGGAAGCCTTCCCAGCCATCGGCGACCTGGATTGGTGAACGATGCAAACGATGCAGGTCGGTTCGACCGGGAACGTTTGGGCGCGTCCCCGCGATCGCCGCACTTCGATATCGCTTCTTCACCTCGCGCTCGGCGAGGCCTCCAGCGCGAACCGCCTTGGGATAGGCAAAGTGTGTAGGAACTTCCCCGATCTCGTCTTCGATACGAGCGTTCGACCGGTCGAGCTCGTCTGCGACCTCGGCAACCGAGCACCGGTCGAGCAATCGGTGCGTGTGTGTATGGGCGCCAACCGTAACAAGACCGGTCGAGGCCGCATCACGCAAACCCGCCCACGACATCGGCTTGCCATCTGCTGGGAAGTTCGTCTGAGAGTCGATGTGGCTTGTCGCGACATAGACGGTTGCCGGAAGGTCGTATTCGACCAAAACGGGAACGACCTCGTCGAGAAAGTCCGCGGTGCCATCGTCAAAGGTCAACAGCACGCGCTGTTGCTGATCCGTTGGTGCTGCCTGACCTCGCTCGTGATGAGCGACATAGCTATCAGCGGTGTCCACCGCGCACGCCGCACGCACGTGGGCCATCTGACGACGAAACATAGAACGGTCGAGATCGACCGGGCTCGCGGTGTGACCACCCACCCGGTGATACGCCAAAACAACCGACCCTACGGCCGACCTCGCGACGTCATCGAGAACAAACGCCAGCTTCTTCGCTGCCGTTCGTGAACCGGTGGTCTGTATCGATAGATCTGGCGAGGGAGACATCACCGCCCAATCGGCGGAGCTGGCCAGATCATGAGTCGATTGACCTATATCGACCTACCTGACTCAGCTACGCCGGCCTATCAGGCTGACCCACGCCGGCCTATCAGGC
>CAYTUB010000008.1:0-37847 GCA_964441145.1 uncultured Acidimicrobiales bacterium | reverse complement strand
ACGCCGGCCTATCAGGCTGACCCACGCCGGCCTATCAGGCCGGTGCCCGAAGGCGCCCGATACCATCGGTCACGCATGGATGGGACCGAGATAAGGATGGCGCGGCCAGACGACGTCGACGAAATTCTCGATTGTTGTTCGGTGTCACTTGGTTGGGACAATCCTGACTTCGACCGAGCGCTGTTCCGCTGGAAGCACGAGGCAAACCCATTTGGCCGATCACTCATCATGGTCGCCGAGACGAGCTCGGGAATCGTCGCCGCGAGACCCTTTATGCGTTGGCGCTTTCGACGAGGCAGCGCAACCCTCAACGCAGCCCGAGCCGTCGACACCGCCACTCGACCAGAGGCGCGTGGGAAGGGCCTCTTTCGAACCCTGACCATGTCCGGGCTCGAAGTTCTCAGGAACGAGGGTCTGGACCTGATCTTCAATACCCCCAACGACCAAAGTCGACCGGGGTACCTGAGGATGGATTGGCAAGAGGTCGGTCGAGTGCCTTTTGGATTTCGTCCCCGCTCTCTCGGATCCCTTTCCCGTTTGCCCGGCGCCCGAGTAGCTGCATCAAAGTCCTCCCTGCCGGAGAGCTACGGAATCGAAGTTTGCGAAGGCCTCGCTACCAGCGAACGAACCCTAGGGACCTCAGGCGACCTCCTCACATCAGCATCAGCGAACACCTGGACGACCGACTATGACGTCGAAGCGCTCTCGTGGCGGTTCGACCAGGGACCGGTGCGCTATCGCTTTATCCCCGGTCCAGCTGGCAGCGGCACGATCACCAGAACTCGCAGGCGCGGAACAGCTGTCGAACTGCTCATCGCCGCAACCGTTGGCAAAGCAGACGATTCGGCACGGAAGGCGGCCATGCGCCTTGCATTCCAGCGAACCAAGGCCGACTACTGCCTTGCTCCTGCATCGTTTCCAAACACGATCACCACCAGCCGAATCGGACCGTCACTGACCATGAGGACGGTCTCCACAGAACCCACCCCTGAACAGCACACCTGGCAACCAGGCGACATCGAACTGTTCTAACCCCCATCAGAAGATTTGTCCCCCGTTTGATACCTATACGGTACTTTTTGGGGGACAAATCTTTTTGATGGTTAGGGGCGAGGGTCTACACGGCGTCCGAGACGTCCGGACCATGCATGGAACACGGCGGGCGCGGTCAGCTTCAGGTTTTGCATGGCGAGGCGCGGATGGACAGCAAGGTTGAGCAACGGCTTTAGGAAGCCGACCACGACCGAAACCAGAATCGCATCGGTTGTACGTCCGTCTCGACGCAGCACGGTCACGAGGTTTCGCAGACTGTAGTAACGGCGCCAGGTCGGCTCTTGCACCGTGACCGCGGCGCGAGTTCGAACCATCCTGTCGGCCCAACCGTGCTCGCGGGCCAACCCCGACGACCATAGATCCCAACCGGCGCGAGCGAGCGCTCGCCCCAGGTCGAGTTCCTCGAATCCAAAGAACAGCTCGGGATCGGGTCCCTCAACCGTGCGCAGGGCTTCGACCGTGTAGTGCGGACACGCACCGCCAGCGAGATAGTCGACCACGGCGGGACTCCTCCCGGTTTCCATGCGAAGTCGACCGCGCGTCTGCAGCGACGCTCCCCAGCTCCCAACGCCACCTACGTTTTTGTGTTGCGCCCGAAGCGTTTCAAATTGCGAGACGGTGTCCTCAAACATCTCGGCCACTCGCGGCGGATCGTTGTCATCGAGCAACACGATGAGATCCTCATCATGTGCGTCGGCAGCGAGCACGGCCTCGATTCCACGTCGAAACCCGCCTGCAGGGCCAGGGTTCCCGGCAGCACGAACATAGGTGACCACACCTTGAGCACTGCGCTGACCGGTCTCGGACGCGATGAGGTCCTCGACCGCGCGGTCTCCGTCGTTATCGACCACCGTGAGGCTCGCCAAAGGCCTCGATTGATCGGCCAAAATCCGCAGGTGTTCTTCGAGGATGTCGGGCCGCCGATACGTTACGAGCACGCCATGGGTTCGCCGAGTTGTCGCCGTCATGGCGCCAGCGCCGCTTCGAGTTCTGAACGCGTATTTTGTCCAGCGGGAACCACGCGCCCATCGCGAATGTGGATGACCACCGACGCGGATTCGACTGTGGCCAACCGGTGAGCGATCGTCACGATGGTCGTGGTCTTTCGCACCTCGGCGAGAGACTCACTAATCAATCGCTCAGAGGTCGGGTCGAGGGCGCTCGTCGGTTCATCGAGAAGCAACAACCGCGGCCTTCCCGCGAGCGCACGCGCGAGCGCGACACGCTGTCTCTGTCCGCCGGAGAGATGTTCGCCAAGCTGGCCAACGGCGGTTTCGTACCCATCGGGCCAAGCCACTATCTCGTCGTGGATGTGGGCTAGTCGGGCAGCTCGGACAACGTCGGCCTCGGAGATATCGCGTCCGAAGGCTATTGCTTCGGCAACGGTTCCCGACTGCAGTTTGGATACCTGCGGAACGTAGCCAACGTGCCGGTGCCACCAATCAAGATCGATGTCGAAGAGGTCATGCCCGCCCAGGCGAACATGGCCCGAGGATGGTTTGCGCAGACGCAACAGCAGCGACATGAACGTCGACTTTCCCGATCCCGAGGGCCCAACGATGGCGACAAACTCGCCGCTTGGGATGACAACCGATACATCGTGAAGCACCGGTTCGCTCGCCGAGTCGTACGCGAAATTGACGGTGTCGAAGGTGATGTCACCAAACGGACTTCCGGAAACACCACCGTCCTCGAGGTTCGACGGCACGATCGGAGCGCTGGGCAGGACGGTGCTTTGCGACAAGCGACGCTCCTCAGACCGGAGCTGGCCAACAACGGGCAATACTTCGTTGATGCGTTGATATGCGCTCTGCGCTGCCTGGCCATAGTTCAGCGATCGCAGCAGCATCAGGAGCGCTCCGGTGAGCGCGGCGAAGTTGGTCGTTCCGACACTCGCGATTACCGCCAAGAGCCCAAGCACCAAAGCGAGTGCCCCAACCCGGTACACCACCGAACTCATGCGGTTGATAAATCGCAGGCGTTTGGTTTCACGCGCGACGTTCGAGATCTCGTCGCGCAGACCATCGGTTGCCTGTTCGCCCACGCCAAAGGCTGATACCTCGAGAGTTGTCTCGAGGCGTTCGACAACTGCGGCACTTAACCGTCGAGCAGCGATCATGTGTGCCTGCCCAGAATCGCGACCCATACGAAGGACCGGTCGAAGCACAACCAACATCACGATGAGCCCAGCCAGGAGAATGGCTGCTGCCTCTGCACTCAAAATGAAGGCCGAAATTGCCAGTGTCGCAAAGTTCGCGAGGGCCACCATCGCGTTTCCGACATGGGCGGTGACCGAGGAAGCCTCCGACGTCAAGGAGTTGAGAATGTGCTGCTGATCACCGCGAGCGAGCACGCTTTGGGCGTCGTGGCTTGCCGATCCATAGGTCTCGATCAACGAGGATCGTACGCGCTGCTGAGCTCCTGCCTGAAGGGTGGCGTGAGTCCAGGAGACCGCGACCTCAACAATCAAGAGCGCCACGACGATGGCGGCGCCGATAGCCAAGAGTCGCTGTGTGGAGAACGCCGACAGTTCGAATGGACCAATGGATCCACCGAGCAGCTGTGACTCACCAGCAAACGTGGAGGCCACGCCGGTGATTACGAGCAACATGCCAGCTTGCAAGAGCCCCGCGAAGAGCGAGAGCACGGTCAAAAGGACAAGCCTTGGACCGTCGAAGCCAATGAGGTGTCGGTTCTCTAGAACTGCGCGAAACAGCCGTGAGGGTTTTGCAAGCCAGGACACTCAGTTCAAATCGGCCGATCGGTCCCCATGATGAGAACTCGGCTAGGCCGATTGACCCATCACGGATACCAGACCCGTTGACGCAAGCTTCCATGCAGACGACCAATCCGGCGACCAAGTTGCTCTGCGTAGGCGACCCGAACACGACGGTCCGCCAAAGACGGAATGCGGGTGATGAATCCGACGGCCACCTTTGCGAGCAATCCAATGGGGTCCGTAGTCGCACCATTTGCGCGTCCGTGACGAACAAACAGGTCGACGGATGCCAATCCGTGTTGCCGGCCTCGGCGGAAAGCGGCCGCGGTTTGCTCCGACAGGCGGGGGTGATAGACGGCGTCAGTACAAAACGCTGGCGCCGCCCCTGCGGCGGTTGCCCGCAGCGAGAAGTCAATGTCCTCGCCAAATCGCAAACCCTCGTCGCTGCCTCCGACCCGTTGCCACAGCGACCGTCGACAACCCAGGCCTCCGCCGCTAACGGCCGGCGAACCAAACGCTCGCCCGAGACCTTGGGCCTGCACGTTCGCGGCGTTGGCCACGGCTGGAGAGTTCAAACGATGGTGATCAAATCGGCTACCGACAAGTTCCTCGGTTCGTAGGGCGTTACCGATCGCTGCGACCCAGCCATCTGCAACCAGGTCGTCATCGTCGAGGAAGGCCACGCTGACCGCGGCGGTAGCCGCAACACCGGTATTTCTCGCGTAACTCGGACCTTGCCGTTCCAAGGCGGAGATCGCCCGGAAGTCGGTTGGCATGGCGTGTTCCCACCGTTGGAGCACTTCGGAGGTGGAATCGGTCGAATTGTTGTCGACCACCAGGACTTCCCATGTGCCGTTGTCCCATACCTGACGGGAAAGGCACGACAATGCCTCGTCAAGTTGTGCGGCCCTGTTGTGGGTGGTCACTATGACTGCCAAATCGTGAGCGCTCACGGGAACCACGTCCGATGCGTAACAGAGGCCCGAACGCGCCCGACCCTTCGGCCGAGGTTCTCGGCCCACAACACCCGACGCCCTGACGACAGCAACCATGGCATCTGAAAAGCGAGCCGAACCCAGCGGGCGGCGAAGAGCACGGGAGAGTCAGCAGCGACATGAAATGTGTCGCCATGCACGCGAAACAACTGGACGTCAGCGGTGCCACGGCGGACACCGCGTCGATAGGCGGCGGCCACGCCGTCGCGCAACCGAGCGTGGTAGGTCGCCTCTTCACAAAAGTGCGGGCGTGCCGCGGTGTCGCGGGCGACCCGGAGAGAGAAATCGGTGTCTTGTGCGTTCCGGAAACCTTCGTCGCTGCCCCCGACGGTCAGCCATAGGTCGCGAGCGCACCCGCTTCCGGCGCTGTCGACGACGGGAACGCCAAAGTGACGACCGACGCGCTCTCGCTGGAAGTGTGCAGTAGCGGCGAGTGCCGGTGGGTTGAGCTTGTCGTAATCCATCCGGGAGGCCACAAAGGGGTGCTCGCGCAAGGCATTGCCCATGGCGGCTACCCATCCGTCGCCGATGAGATCGTCATCGTCGACAAAGGCAACATTTCTGGCGTCGGTAGCAGCGACGGCCGTGTTGCGACTGTAACTGGGGTTATATCGATCGTCGGCCCGGACGAGGCGCCCCGGAACAGGGAGTCGACTCAGCCACGATTCGATAATCTCGGGTGTTTCATCGGTCGACCCATTGTCGACCACGATGATGTCCCAATCGCCGTCCCATTGTTGAGCCGCAAGCGTCGCCAGCGTGTCGTCGATGAGATCGGCTCGGTTCCGCGTCGTAACCACCACGGTCATCTCCTGCGCGCTCATGGGTACCACGTCCGCTCCATGAGGCTCCCCTGGATACGCCCAACGCGCCGACCAAGCTGCCAAGCCCAGTTGAGCCGAGAGGCACGATCGCGCAGCGAGAACACCCGGTACGCAAGTCCCGCCCAAGATCGAGAAACCGCGGCAAGACCATCAGGGCCAGCACCAAAGTCAGATCCGCAACGCTGGTACAGACGCACGCTGGCAATGCTTAGTCGTCGGGCTTGATGAAACGACGCTCGAATTCCGGCTCGATGTCGCACTTGGTAGACGGCATCGGGGACGAAGGCTGCGGGTACACCCAGGGCGCTAGCCCGCAGGCAAAACTCCGAGTCTTCTGCGCCATACCCGAAGACTTCCACTTGGCCACCCAAACGCTCCCATAGCGAGCGTCGACATCCAAAGCCTCCGCCACTCGCCACTGGCACACCAAAGGTCTCCCCCAGCCGAGTCGACTGGTGGCTTCCCCGGAAGCGTGCAATGGCAGATGAGTTCAAGCGATCGTGTGAGTGTCGGGGGCCAACGAGGTGCTCGACACGAAGTGCCTCCCCGACCGCCTCGACAAAACCAGGCTCTATCAGGTCGTCATCATCGAGAAAGACAACACTTTGCCCCTCCGATGCCGCCACGCCGACGCTTCGGGCGTAGCTGCAGTTCTGACGCTCCGTCGCGGAGATCACCTTGGTCGACACGGGCATCTTGTCCACCCAGAGGTCGAGCACCTCGCGGGTGTTGTCCGTGGAGTTGTTGTCGACGAGGGCGATATCCCAGTCGGCGTCCCACTCTTGGGCTGCCAGAGTCTGCAACATGCCCTCCACGACGTCGGCTCGGTTGTGTGCCGTCAGCACGACGGTGAGTTCTGTGCCGGTCATGTCAGACACCTGCCCATTTGCGATACACGACAGCGCCACGCAACCGACCGAGTTCGTATCCGACATCGAAGGACCATCGACGGCGTTGTATGGGATCGAGCAACTTGCGCGAGCGCAGTCCAAGTGCGACCCATCGGCGACACCACGCCCGAACCGTCAGGGGTTCGTAGACGACCTTGTCACCATGTTCTGCGTGCAGTCGAACCCACGCACGCCCAAACCGTTCTCCTTGTTCAAAGCCCTTGCGGGCGTCGGGCCGAAGGCGCACGTGATAGATCGCATCATCAGCGAACCCCACACGGACGTCGCCAAGAGACGCAACCCGCAGGGCAAAGTCGATGTCTTGTCCTGAGCGAAAGTCGGTGTTACTTCCACCTACCCGCTCCCAGATTTCTCGCCGGTACCCGGCTCCGCCGCCCGAGACGACGGGAATCCCGTAGAAGGTCCCTAGCGACGTGGTCTGGTTGTGCCGAGTCTCGGCAATGGCAGGCGGGTTGAGTCTTTCGTACTCGTGCCGACTGCCCACCACATCGTGTATCCGCAGGGCGTCAGCGATCGCTCCTACCCACCCTGGGCCAATGACGTCATCGTCGTCGATGAAGGCCACGTGTGACCCTTTCGCAGCGAGCACACCTGCGTTGCGAGCAAAACTCGGGCCCTGCCCCTCGACAGCGCGCACCACCGATACGGGTGCCGCGATCTTTTCGGCCCAATGCTCCAGAACGTCAAACGTGTCGTCGGTCGAGTTGTTGTCGACGAGCACCGCTTCCCATGCGCCGTCCCAGATCTGGTCGGCGAGCGCCGAGAGCCCCTCATCAATTACATCAGCGCGATTGAACGTGGTGAAGACGACGGAAAGTTCGACGGATTGAGAGTGTGCGGAGGCGTTGTTCATGGGCCTTTTGTGTTCGGCGGGAAGGATTTGCCGATCGAAACTCCATTCGGCGGCCCTCACGAAAAACTGAGCGATCCACTCTCGACTCCAAATGAGATCACCCAACGGCTGAAATTCCGCAGGTCAGCGCCGATGGGATCACGATGTTTATTACGGAGTACACATGCGAGTTCTGATTACCGGTGGAGCAGGTTTCATCGGCGCAAACCTCGTCCGGGCTTGCGAAGCACGTGATCACACAATCACGGTCCTCGACGACCTATCGACGGGCCACGAACGCAATCTCGAAGGTACAAACGCGCATTTCGTCCACGGTTCCATCACCGACACCGCTGCAATCGATAAAGCAATCGCCGGTTGCGATGCTGTTGTGCATCTCGCCGCTCGAGGATCGGTACCCCGATCGATCGAGGATCCCATCGCTACCCATCAGGTCAACGCGACGGGATCGCTCAATGTGCTCGACTCCGCTCGCCGCATCGGTGGCCCCCAGGTCATCATGTCATCGTCATCATCGGTGTACGGCGCCAACCCGGAGCTCCCCAAACGTGAGTCCGCTGCCACTCGACCCATGAGTCCATACGCTGCTTCCAAGCTCGCCGCCGAAGGCTACGTACTCGCCTATGGCCAGGCCTACTCGCTGCCCACTCTTGCGTTCCGGTTCTTCAATGTGTTCGGCCGATTCCAGACGGCAGGCCATGCATACGCGGCGGTAATCCCAGCATTTATCGACGCCGCGCTCCGAGGTGAGCCGCTCGTTGTTCACGGCGATGGGACCCAGTCGCGAGACTTCACCCATGTCGACACGGTGTGCGGTGCGATCGTCGAGGCGCTCGAATCTCGAATCACTTCACCCGATCCGGTCAACCTCGCATTTGGTACCCGAACCTCACTTCACGATGTGATCGAAATCCTGTCGGCTCAACTCGACGAGGCACTGCTGATCGAACACATCGAGGCACGCGTCGGAGATGTCCCACATTCACAAGCGGACTCTTCACTACTCCACCAACTCTTCCCCCACCTCACTCCTATCGATTTCTCGCAAGGCCTGATCGACACCATCGAATGGATGCGAACTCAGATCGGTGATGCGGCGAGCGGGCACAGCACCGCAACGGAGTTGATCTTGTCGTGAACGAGCGCGCCGGCCAGACCAGAGTGCGAGCCTTAGATCTCGCCCTAACCATTCTCACCGCGCCCATTTGGTTGACGATTCTCGCCATCATCGCCGTCGCTGTCCTGGTGAGTTCCGGTCGCCCGATCTGGTTCACACAAACAAGGACCGGTCGAGGTCGAGCACCCTTCACCATGGTCAAGTTCCGCACCATGACGCCCGGGGACAATCCCCTCATCCCCGAAGCCACCCGAATCACCCCTATTGGCCGGTTCCTTCGTCGGACATCGCTCGACGAACTCCCCCAGCTGCTAAACGTTTTGATCGGCGATATGAGTCTCGTCGGCCCTCGTCCGATGCTGCCCGAGCTGAGCGACCGAGTGGGCCGCCGCGGCGGAAGCCGCTTTCTCGTCCGGCCGGGGCTCACGGGCCTCGCACAGATCAATGGCCGCAACTCGATCTCGTGGGATGCACGTCTGATCTTCGATCAGCGTTGGGTCGATGGCATTGGGATCCGGCTCGCTCTACGCATCTTGGCTCACACCGCTCGAGTGGTCGCTTCGGGCCAAGGAATCGACGGCCATGATCCTCAAGATCGACTGATCATGGGCGCTGAGCTCGACACACACACCGCAGCGGACCCACAGCCCGAACTCGACCGGAGCCCCGTCGCATGACCACGACTCGCCCCACCCGACCGACCCCCGATGCTGGACCCGGACGTCGAATCGACCTGTCCTCACCCGCTCCGCGAACCAGCCCGGATACCAGAACATGTGTTGTGGTTGGCGCAGGCGGTCACGGAAGAGAGCTCGCCGACATCATTCGCGCCGTTGGCGCAGACGACGCACGATGCCAACTCCTCGGCCTTGTCGACGATGGTCAAGTCGATCGAATCGCGCTCGCTCGCGCCGGATTCCGATTCCTCGGGCCGACGTCGGCCATCGAATCACGAAACGTTGACGTATACCTCGGGCTTGGTTATCCCAAAGTCCGCAGGCAAGTCGCTGAGCGACTCGATACCGCGTCGTGGGGCGATCCAATCATGCACCCAACCGCCCAGATCGGTTCGGGGTCAATACTTGGCACCGGTGCAGTTCTGGCCCAAGGGTCAGTCGTTACGACCAATGTTCGCATCGGCGCACATTCCCACATAGGCGTCAGCGCCACGGTGTCTCACGATTGCCGAATTGGAGACTTCGTAACCGTGTGTCCAAGTGCCACACTCACCGGCGATGTCCACGTAGCCAATGATGTGTTTATCGGCGCCGCCGCGACGGTGTTGCCAGGCGTTCACATCGGACCTGGAGTCGTTATCGGCGCGGGTGCAACCGTGACGAAAGATGTTCCGACTGCGGTCACTGTCGCGGGCGTACCCGCTCGAGTCCTGCACCAAGACTGATTCCCTACGGAAGTCCGGGGTCCAAACAAGGACGGTCCTGGGCGTAAGCAAAAGCATCATCTCCTCTAGAGATGGCTGCCAGGCCGGGCCGCTTCGCTAGAGGGTGATCCCGTTGCTCGAGTGTTCGTTCACCGACAGGTCATGCATCGAGCGTTTGGCTGATTCGTAGCTCGTTGGATCAAACAGTCCCAAACGTGTGGGTCGAAGCGCTGGTACAGAGACATGACTGATCAGCGGATGCGTGCGACGAATGTCGAGCTCGCCCACGCTGATCAAGTCTTCATGCAGCTTTTCACCGTCACGCAGACCCGTGAATTCGATACGAATGGGCCGCTCAGCCGAGGCTGCGAGACGCTCCGCTACATCGAGTATGCGGACGGGTTCTCCCATGTCGAGCACTAACGCTTCGCCGCGGTGACCAACGGCGCCGGCTTGGATAACCAGCTGGCACGCCTCAACGGGAGTCATGAAGTAGCGAGTGACCTCCGGGTGGGTGACCGTGATTGGCCCTCCACGCTCAACTTGTGCCCGGAACGCCTCGAGCACGGACCCTCTCGACCCCAATACATTTCCGAATCGAACGCTTACCCAATCGCCACGGCTGCGGTTGGCGTACCAAGAGGTCAGTTGTTCGGCGAGTCGCTTCGTGTAGCCGAGAATGCTTGTTGGGTCGGCTGCCTTGTCGGTTGAGACGTTGACAAAGTGGTGCACGCCAATGGTCGATGCGGCTCGCAGAACGTTGTTCGTGCCGATCACGTTGGTCTTCCAGCCTTCGGTCGGATACATCTCAAGTAGCGGCAGGTGCTTTAGTGCGGCGGCGTGAAACACCACCTGTGGCTTGTGCTCGGCGAAGACTTCCAAGATTCGGTCGGCGTCACGGATGTCGGCCACAACAAGGTTTCGTGAGTCGAGAAGTGCTCGCCCTTCGATAGACATTTGCACACCGTGCAGTGCCGACTCATCACGGTCGACCATGACGAGTTCGGTGGGAGCAAACCGGGAGATCTGTCGGCACAGCTCCGAACCGATCGAGCCGCCCGCTCCGGTTACGAGTACCCGGGAACCCGTCAGGTAGGAAGCAATAGCGTCCAGGTCCGTGTCTACGGCTCGTCGTCCTAGAAGGTCGTCCTCGGTGACCTCTCGAACGTCATCGATAGTCACGACGCCGTCGA
Source organism: uncultured Acidimicrobiales bacterium (assembly GCA_964441145.1). Classification (GTDB taxonomy): domain Bacteria; phylum Actinomycetota; class Acidimicrobiia; order Acidimicrobiales; family SHLQ01; genus SHLQ01. The sequence goes on along the minus strand of CAYTUB010000008.1, from coordinate 26,801 downwards.
TCAGTTCTCTCGTAGGTGGCAACACCCGAAATTCGAGATTCGCTGCTTGGGCGGCTTTCTCGAGGGCCTGAATGGTTGCGGTTCCTGCGCTTGGCACGGCTGCGATCAAGATGGTGCTTCCGGTCTCACGCGCAATCTGTGCGATGTTGTCGCGCGTACCTCGAACCGGAACGCCTTGAATGCGCAGTTTGCGCTTGGCGGGATCATCATCGAGAAAGGCCACCGGTCGGTAGTGACCAAGTGGGTTGCCGAGAATCGAACGAAGCAACTGCGCCCCTGCATCCCCAGCGCCGAAAATAAGGACGGGCATGTCGTGTGATTCGTCTACACGTCGACGTTCAAGCACGAAGCGACGTACTCCTCGTGCGAACAACATGACGCTCAGTGCAACAAAGGGCGACAGAAAGCTAAAGGCGAGCGTGACACCAAGTAGTGACCCGGCACCCACTGCCCCCGCAAGAAGTAGGGTGATCGCGGCGACAACACCGCAAAGGGCAACGGCTTCGTCAAAGCTCGCTAGGCGCCATCGACCGCGGTATAAACCTGACGAAATACCGAGTGCCAGCTGAAGCCCGGCGGCAACACCGCCAGCTACGGCTCCGTGGGCAAACGATGCTCCCATCGAGGTTGCCCCAGCGATAACGGCGACGAACCAAACCACACTGTCGGCGGTCGCGCGAATGCCTACTGGTCCAAGGGTTGGGAGCAAAGGTGTGCGCCCCGGGGCCCTGAGGCCCCGGGGAGATGCAAGCCCACTCCGCTCGCGATTTGGTATCTCAAACATCGGTCCTCCTTCGGCGTTCGCTCCCCCGTTTTGAGTGGACTTTCTTTACGATCCGGCACCGAAATAGAGATGGCCGCCCAACCCCTCACATCGCAGGGCCCCGATGCCGATAGGCCCAATGGACTATGACCAGCGCCCTACCAACCTTTGAGCTCCCGACCCGTGAGAGCGCGGTGAAGGGAAGCGGTTCGCGCCTGCGCCGAAGCAAGTCGGAGATGGTAGAGATCTTGGCTGGGGCCGCTGGCCTGCTGGCTGTCTTCACGAGCAACTCCGCACCCGCCGGAATCGCCATTGCCGACGGCTTCTACCGGTTCGCTTTCGCCGTGCTGGTCGTGTGGTTCGCCGCTCGAGCCCGCCGCTGGACCTGGGGTTTTCTCGCCGCCATCTCCGTGCTGGCAGCTTCATCGCTGCTCGTGCAGCTGCTGGCACTCGCAGCGGTCTGCATCTTTTTCTTCGTCGTCCGCTCTCGTCACCGATCGTCTCAACTTGGCGCCCTGATCGCATTCGTATCACTTCCCGCTCTTTTCTCTCAGGGGGTAGGTCCCTTGTGGCGGCTAAGCGGAGGGCTGCTCACCGATCCGTTTGGCACGAGTGCGGTAATCACGGCTCTCGCGGTTGCACCAATTTTTCGAACCGGGTGGCGTTCGATCTCTCGGACCACTCGTCGGACCATCAAAAGACGGGCCGGTCGCGGCGCAGCGATGACGGCTGCCGTCCTGGCGCTCTCCGGGGCATTGTGCCTGCTCGCCATTCCTTCGCTCGTCAGGGGCCTAGAGAACACACAATTCGGAGCTGACGCAGCGACGAACGGCGATCTTGAAACCGCGACCGCTCGACTCGACCAGGCATCAGCAGATTGGGCAACCGCCAACCGGATCATCGCCGGACCATGGACCCTACCCGCACGCCTCGTGCCAATCGTCGGCCAGAACCTACGAGCGGGCCAGGTGGCCACGGGGCAAGCGAGCGCGCTCACGAGTTCTGCTGTTGCGGTGACCGAGCGCGTTGATCCTTCCGCCATTGTTCGCGCGGGGGCCGTGCAAATTGAAGAGATCGACCGGATCGCCCCCGCGTTCGATGCTCTTGCTGCGACCGTCGCTCAAGCCGAAATGCGCATTGGCCAAGTGCAAACATCGTGGCTGCTTCCCCCCATCGCCGAGCGCCTCGACCGGGCAAACGAAGTTCTCGTTCCGGCGTCTGGCGTGATCGGCGCATCATCTGAAGCGCTCCAAGTCGGTCGCGAACTGCTCGGTGGTACTGAGGAGAGCAGCATTCTCGTTATGTTCACTACGCCATCAGAGGCCCGTGGCTCAGGTGGCTTCGTAGGAAGTTGGGCTCTGGTCGAAGCAACCAATGGAAGTCTCGCAATTGCCGACTACTACCGCTCCGGTCAACTCAACAACCTGCTCGAGGCGAACGGTGCGACCCTCAATTCAGACGATGAATTCCTGCGACGCTACGGGCGCTTCGCTATCGAGTCTCACGTACAAGACGTTACGATCTCGCCGAACTTTCCAACGGTGGCAACAGTCGCCGCCGATCTATTCGACCAAGCCACTGGAACGTCGGTGGACGCCGTTATCTCCATCGATCCCTTCGCGCTTCAACAACTCGTTGGGTTCACCGGACCAATCCAATCTGGAGACAAAACGGTCACCGGGGCAAATGCAGCGAATGAGCTCTTGCTCGACCAATACATACGGTTCGAAGGCAACGAGGCCGCACGCGAAGCAGCACTATTGCAGCTGACCGACGGATTGGTCGACACGCTCTTTGCCGAACCGCCAGACCCGCTCACCTTTGTCACCGAACTCGCGCCGCTCGCCGACCAAGATCGAATCAACCTGTGGCTCGCCGACGATAGCGATGGCACGGTGGTAGAGCGACTTGGTTTGAGCGGGGCCTTCCCCACTCCTGCGACTCCAGGGGGCGATCTCCTCGCAGTCGTGCATCAAAATGCAGGCCAGAACAAGATCGACACCTTTCTTCAAAGAAGTCTCGACATCGAAACGGTTCTTGACCCCCAAGCACGCACGGTCCGTCACCACCTGACCATCGACCTCGAAAATTCGGCGCCAGCAGCGGGGCTCCCCGACGCGGTTTTGGCGTCGAACGATCAAGGTCTTCCCCTGGGCACCAACCGTATGATCCTGTCGACGTACGCCGCCCACCCGGTTATCGAAGCTCGACTCGATGGTGTTGCTGTTCCCATCGAGTCCGACAGCGAGTTTGGCGTTGGGGTCTACTCGCTCGTTCTCGACTTCGCGCCAGGCGAGACGAAGTCGGTCGAGCTCGTCATCGAAGGTGCGCTGCCACGCGACGACTACGACATTGTTCTCGGCACCCAGCCGCTCACGAACCCTGACAATGTTTCCTGGAGTGTGTCGGCGACCAACGGAGAGCGCATCGACGGTCCACGTGACTGGTCGAGCAGCAGCAACGGGCTCACTTGGGACGGATCTATCGATCGTGATAGCTCTCTGCGCTTCACCCTCGCTGACTAGCCCTCTTGCGCGGCATCGCTAAAAATTCCGCGCAATCGACCGATTAGGCACCCGTGAAGCCTTTGGGACTCATTCGCTATCTGTCTGTTGCGGTCGTTGTCGCGCTCGCTGCGCTGACCTTCCTCGCGCCCGGGGCGTCGGCACAATACGGCGGAATTTCTGGATTGTTCGTTACGACCTCGCCAGATCAGCCCGGCTTCGCGGACTTCTCGGGCCTTGGCTGTTCGGGCGGCAGTGAGGTCGTGTTGTATTTCCCCGGCCTCGGACCAACCTCATCGGATCCGACTGCTTCGCAGTCGGTTCCCGGTCGAATCCTCGCAGTGACAACCGCTGTATCAAGCGATGACCCTCTGCTCAACGGCACTTTTAGCTTCCCGAACGTGCGACTCCCCGACGTCGAGCCAGGCGTGTACGAAATCCACGCACGTTGCGGCGGCATCGACCTACGAGTCCTCATTCAGATCGACGGAAACGGAATCATCACCCTCAACCCCGACCTTTCGGCTCCTATCGAGAACGAGACCGGGGGCGGAATTTCCAACGGGGTTCCCAACGGACCTCTGCCATTCACCGGTCGAGATTCAGACAGGATGTTGTCTCTCGGCGCGGGAATCGTGGCCATGGGAGTCGCGCTGCTTGCAGCGTCTCGACGACAGCACTCGCTGCGCCCAGGACAGCAAGCCTAAGACGCTCGAAATTTCGTTACATCTAGGCCAGATGACTCATGGTCTGGGGACTGTGACCGATTGGACTCCATGCGAGAAGCGGATGCAACCAGCGTCGTCATTGTTGGCCAGGGTTATGTCGGACTCCCTGTAGCCGTCGAAGCCGCACGTTCAGGATTTAGCGTGGTCGGCTACGACGTCGACATCGACAAAGTTACCCAACTGCGCAATGGCATATCCCACGTCGAAGACATCAGTAGCGACCGGTTGGGTGCTGTGCTCGGAACCGGCCACTACTACCCCACTGCGAACTCAGACGACCTACGAAGCTTCGATGTCGCAGTCATCTCCGTACCGACACCGCTGCGAGACGATGTCCCTGATCTCGGCTTTATCGAATCGGCCGTCGACACCCTGTCTCCGCACCTACGAGTCGGCGCCACGGTGATCTTGGAATCCACTACCTATCCAGGAACTACCGATGAGCTCGTGGCATCGCGAATCGAATCGGCTACAGGCCTCGTTGCCGAAGCGGACTACTTCCTCGGCTACTCACCTGAGCGGATCGACCCGGGCAACCCTGTCTGGGGACTCGTCAACACACCCAAAGTAGTCAGCGGAGTAGGTCCAAAGTCGTTGCGGCAAGTGCAATGGTTCTACGACCAGTTCGTCGACAAGACCATCGCCGTCCGCAGCACTCGCGAAGCCGAGATGACCAAACTGCTCGAGAACACCTTCCGTCACGTCAACATCGCGCTGATCAACGAACTCGCCATGTTCGCCCACGACCTTGACGTCGACATCTGGGAAGTCATCGACGCCGCGGCGACCAAACCCTTCGGATTTATGAAGTTCACGCCCGGTCCCGGTGTAGGTGGCCACTGCTTGCCCGTCGACCCGTCGTATCTTTCGTGGGCGGTCAAGGAGCAACTCGGCAAGACGTTCCGCTTTGTCGAACTTGCCAACGACATCAACCGTCACATGCCCGACTATGTCATTCGCCGTCTCCATGCGGGGCTGAGCGAACGAAAATCCCTCGACGGCGCCCACGTAGTCCTCGTGGGAATGGCATACAAGCCAAACACCTCTGATGCCCGAGAGTCTCCATCGGTGCGAGTTGCCGATCGTCTCCTCGATCTCGGCGCGCAAGTATCGGTCGTCGACTCCCACATTGATCCCAAGGACCTACCTGAGGGCACCATGGAGATCGATCTCACCGCAGAAGAGCTCGCAGGAGCTGAAGCGGTCGTGATGCTGGTCGATCATGACGACATCGACATCGACCTGATCGCCGAACACGCCCCCTATGTCCTCGATTGCCGCGACGCCCTTCACGGATCGCGCATCGAGAAACTCTGACGCGAAGCCCAACCGAACATCGACAACTCAGGCAGACGTCGCAAGCCTGCATTGGCTAGGTTGCACACCATGTTGGTTGCAATTACCGGATCGTCGGGCTTAGTCGGAACTGCGCTTCGCGGTGCGTTGCGCGAACGCGGAGACGAGGTAGTGCGTATCGTCCGATCGAACCCGGGGCCGAACGACGTGCTGTGGGATATCAACGGCGGAGAGATCGACGCCGACGCACTCGACGGTGTCGATGCGGTCGTGCACCTCGCCGGCGAAGGAATCGCTGACGCGAAGTGGTCGGCCGAACATAAGAAGAAGGTGCTCGATAGTCGGACCCTGAGCACGGCTCTTCTCGCCGACACCCTCGCGGGTTTAACGAACAAACCAGCGGTGTTTGTATCTGGCTCGGCCATTGGCTTCTACGGCGACCAAGGAAGCAGTGACCTGAACGAACAGAGCAGCCGTGGCACCGGCTTCCTTCCAGATGTGGTCGATGCCTGGGAAGCCGCCGCGCAGCCTGCCATCGACGCAGGCATACGAACAGCCTTCATTCGCACCGGCGTCGTCTTGAGCCCCGAAGGCGGAGCACTCAAAGAGCAGCTGCCATTCTTCAAGATGGGCATCGGCGGCAAGATCGGGGACGGTTCCCAATACTGGAGCTGGATCTCGATCACCGATCAGGTCAACGCGATTCTCCACATCGTCGATGGTGACCTGTCCGGGCCCATCAACCTCACCGCGCCGCACCCAACGACGAACGCCGAGTTCACCACAGCGCTCGGCAAAGCGCTCGGCCGCCCGACCTTCCTTCCAACCCCGCGATTCGCCGTCGAGGTTCGCCTCGGAAAAGAAGCGGCCCAGGACATGTTGTACGCCAGCGCGAAGGTACTTCCTCGAGCCCTCGTCGACAGCGGCTTTGTCTTTATCCATCCCACGATCGATGAAGCCTTTGAGGCGTTGCTGTGAACGCACACGGACAGGTCGACAAGGACGCACGCCAAACGTATGCGTCGCTCCACATTGCAGCGAGCCCCGAAACGATCTTTGCGATACTGGCCGACCCAAAGCAGCATCACGAGTTCGACGGGTCCGGAATGGTCAAAGGAAGCATCACTGGACCTGACCGCCTTGCGTTGGGCGACAAGTTCTCGATGTCAATGAAGTTTGGACCACTGCCATACCGAATCTCCAACACGGTGGTCGAACTCGTCGATGATCGCCTCATCGCCTGGCAACACATGGGTAAGCATCGTTGGCGCTACGAACTCGAACCCGAGGACGGAGGAACCTTGGTCACCGAAACCTTCGACTGGTCGACCTCGGCGTTCCCGCCGCTGATAGAAGCGGCCGGTTACCCAACAACACATAAGTCCAACATCGAGGACACCCTCGGACGCCTCAAGAAACTCATAGAGGAACGCTCGGGCTAATCACCCGCTCGCCTCGGTGGTGCGACACAAGTGTGTTGGCTCGGTGATGGAATAGCTTGCTTGGGCGAGGGGTTCCCCGAGCGACGAAAGGCGTATTCCATGGCACGAGCAATCTTCAATGGCAAGGTCATCGCGCAAAGCGATGACATCAGCACGGTCGAGGGGAACGCATATTTTCCGCTTGAATCGCTCGACCGAAGCGTCGTGTCCGAAACCTCCCATACAACCCGCTGCCCATGGAAGGGCACGGCAAACTACTTCTCGATCGAGGTCGACGGTCAGGTCGCAGACAACGCTGCCTGGTACTACCTCGAGCCGCTCCAAGGCGCAGAATCGGTCGCGAACCGAGTCGCCTTCTACCCCGCCGTCACCGTCGAGGCCTGAATCCGGTCACGTCTTTAGCCGTGGATGACCTTGCCGTTACTTCCGCGACCCTGTGCGGCCTCGACGGCCAACTCATCGGCGATGTCGTTCCATTCATCGCCTGAATGACCCTTGACCCAATGAAACGAAACGTCGCGTCCCTTGACGGCAGCGATGAGGGGCTTCCACAGGTCTTGATTCGCGACCGGCTTCTTTTGGGAGTTCCTCCACCCGCGTCGTTCCCAACCGACCCACCACTCGTCTCGAAAGCAATTCACGACGTAGGTACTGTCGCTATAGATCTCGAGCGGACCATCGAGCGAGGTGACGGCGTGCAGAGCCGCCTGCACTTCCATCCTCTGGTTCGTCGAGGGATCCTCGGCCCCCGAGGCCCACGCCCCTCCAGGGATCACCCAGCCCCATCCTCCAGGACCAGGATTTCCCGAACATGCTCCGTCCGTGTACACCACGGTCGATGTCCCACTACGCTCAGTAGCGGCCATCGCGCCGTCCGGATCTTTCCCGGTCTCCACAGCAAAATCGTCGGGATCAAACAAGCTCACTGGACAAGCATGGCAAAACGAGACGCGTTTCACTATTAGAAACAATGGTAGAAGTTTCCCCTCGCCCGACTTGCACGCAAGACTGGAAGCAATATGTCCGATAATTTCTCTCAACAGCTCCCCGATATCGACCCAACAGAAACCCGAGAGTGGTTGGAATCGCTCGACGCTGTTGCGTCGAGCGCAGGCCGTCCACGTGCCAGGTTCATCATGTCGAAGCTGCTCGCTCGCGCTCAAGAAACCCAAATCGGTACCCCGCCTACCGTCTGGACGCCATACGTCAACACCATCCCCACCGAGAACCAACCGTTCTTCCCTGGCGATGAGCACATCGAACGCCGTATCCGGGCATTCATTCGGTGGAACGCTGCAGCGATGGTTGTGCGCGCAAACAAGGTTGCCGATGGCATCGGCGGTCACCTGTCTTCCTACGCGTCCTCGGCGTCGCTCTATGAGGTTGGGTTCAACCATTTCTGGCAGGGCAAGGATGACGGTCTCGCCGGCGACCACATCTACATGCAGGGCCACGCCGCGCCAGGAATCTACGCTCGCGCCTTCCTTGAAGGTCGCCTCACCGAAGAGAACCTCGACCACTTCCGCATGGAGATCGGCGGGAAGGGCCTGTCCTCGTATCCTCACCCCCGACTCATGCCCGAGTTCTGGGAGTTCCCGACGGTCTCGATGGGCCTTGGCCCTATCAACTCGATCTACCACGCACGTTTCGCCCGCTACATGACACAACGCCACATCGACGATGCGTCTCAGGGCAAGATCTGGGCGTTCCTCGGCGATGGCGAGACAGACGAGCCCGAAACCCTCGGCGCCATCTCACTCGCCGGACGATCCGGTCTGGGGAACTTGATCTGGGTAGTCAACTGCAACCTGCAGCGCCTCGATGGTCCGGTTCGTGGCAACGGAAAGATCATCCAAGAGCTCGAAGGGGTCTTCCGTGGCGCCGGCTGGAATGTCATCAAGGTCGTATGGGGCTCGAAGTGGGACGATCTGCTCGCTCGCGACGTCGACGGCGTATTGCTCAACAAGATGAACACCACCGTGGACGGCGAGTTCCAGCGATACGCGGTCGAGGACGGCGCCTACATCAGGGAGCACTTCTTTGGACCCGACCCACGCCTTCGCAAACTCGTCGAGCACCTCAGCGATCAGGAACTCAGCGATCTTCCACGCGGCGGTCACGACTACCAGAAGGTCTTCTCGGCCTACCAAGGTGCGGTCGAAGAGACGGAACGACCAACGGTCATTTTGTGCAAGACCATCAAGGGATGGACGCTTGGACAGGGGTTCGAAGCTCGCAACAGCACCCATCAGCTCAAGAAGATGAACAAGGCCCAGATGCTCGAAATGCGCGAGCGCTTGCACCTGGCAGACGAGATTCCCGAGTCAGCGCTCGAAGACGAAGTGCCTCCGTACTTCCGACCAGCGCCAGATTCTGAAGAGATGCAGTACCTCTTGCGTCGCCGCAAGGAACTCGGCGGATCGCTCCCCAAGCGCGTTGTTCGGACCCGCCGGCCGCTAACGCTGCCCCAAGAAACGATCTTCGACGATCTCAACAAGGGGTCCGGCGGCCGCGAGGTATCGACCACGATGGTCTTCACCGCCACGCTGCGCTCGATGATGCGTGACCCGGAGTTCGGCCCCCGTGTCGTGCCGATCATTCCCGATGAGGCCCGCACGTTTGGTATGGACTCGATGTTTCGCGAGTTCGAGATCTATGCACCCTTCGGCCAGCTCTACGAACCGGTCGACCACGAGCTCTTGCTGTCGTACTCCGAGGACACCGACGGCCAGATTCTCGAAGAGGGCATTACCGAAGCGGGATCGCTGTCGAGCTTTATCGCCGCCGCGACGAGCTATGCCAACTACGGCGTACCCATGGTTCCTTTCTTCACGTTCTATTCAATGTTTGGCTTCCAACGTGTGGGCGACCTCATCTGGTCAGCTGCCGACTCGCGTGCCCGAGGATTCCTCATGGGCGCAACCGCTGGGCGCACCACGCTTATGGGGGAAGGCTTGCAGCACCAAGATGGCCACAGCCACATCCTTGCCTCGACCGTCCCATCGTGTGAGGCCTATGACCCCTCCTTTGCCTTCGAGCTCGGAACGCTCATCAAAGAGGGACTACGCCGGATGTATGGGGAGGGCTCGGAGAATGGCGAGGATGTCTTCTACTACCTCACCATCTACAACGAGAACTACGACATGCCGGCACGCCCCGATCACGTGACAGATGAAGACATCTTGTCAGGGATCTACCAGTGGGCGGACGCTCCAGACAAGACCCATCGCGCGTCGATTCTGTTCTCTGGACCATCGCAGCTCGCAGCGCGTGAAGCCCAGCAGGAACTCGCCGAGCACTACGACGTTGGCGCAGACCTGTGGTCGGTCACGTCGTACAAGAAGATTCGTGAGAACGCTCTCGCCGCGGAACGCCAGAACCGTTTGCGTTCCTCGGGAACACCAATCGCTCCCGACGTGACGCTGAAGTTGGCCAACGCTGGCGGACCGATCATCGCCGTCAGCGATTACATGAAGCTGGTTCCCGACCAAATCGCACGTTGGGTACCCGGTCGTTTTGTCACGCTCGGCACCGACGGCTTCGGCCGCTCCGATACGCGCGAGGCGTTGCGTTCGTTCTTCGAGATCGACACCGCCCACATCGTGGTAGCGACGTTGTCGGCGCTCGCGGATGAAGGCCGTATCGAACGCAGTGTCGTGACCGAAGCGATCGTCCGCTACGGCATCAACCCCGACGCCACAGACCCCGCACACGAGCACTAGTCTGATTACTAGGGAGGCGATGCCGCCTCCGGCCAGTTCATATGGCCCATCGATTGGTACGGAAGTCAGACTTACCCTTGAAAGCTGTGCCTGAAACCCAACGATCTCGCTCTCAGGTGCCTTGGCTATTCGTGCTGTTACCGTGGACGTGGTTCCTTATCCGGTCATTGCATCCGTGGCTCGAATACGTCGCTATTGGATTGCCGATTCTTACCGCGTTTGCCTTCGGTATTGCGGTTCTCGTCACGGCGGCTCGAAAGAGCGGGATAGCTGCGGCAACTGCGCTGTCACTGGTCGTCTTCTTCGCCGTGACAGTGATCGCCCCGATGAGGCCCACGAGCGCGGCACAGCCTGAATCTTCGGTTCGCATCGCCACCATGAACCTCGGCCTCTATTGGTTCTCCGACAACGACGCTGGCTTCTTCGTCGTCGAGGAAGAACCAGACATTCTTGTAGGTGTTGAGCTTGCCGAATCTCATGACAGAGAGTTTCGCGAGCGGTTCGACTTCGCAGAAAGCGATGTCATTCCGCTGCCAGAACAACAAGCGAACGCATCGGGGTTGACGCCGGTCGGTGAAACATTCCGCCAGAACGGACTGCCGAGTGTCGGCGTCTATTCGAACACTCCAATCACAGCCCTAGAGGATCCGATTGCGGACATCTTTCCGGGCGGCCTTCCCGGTTTCCGCCTTCGCGTCGACGCAGAAAGTGGACCCTTCATCTTGTATGCACTCCACATACCCCGACCTTTTCCTGGCGACGGCAACTATCAACTCCCTGTCGGAGACCACATCGCGCTCGTCGAGGCAATAGCCGATGCTGTCGAATCCGAAGAGCTTCCCGTACTCGTGGCTGGAGACCTCAACACGGTAGATCGAGGGCAGGCGTACCGTCGACTGAACGCGCAGCTAAACGATGGCATGCGCCAAAGTGGTTGGGCCGTCTCGACCGCCACGCAATCGGTACTTCGCACGCTCTTCTTCGCCCGCCTCGATCATCTACTGGTTACCGAAGAACTGTGTGTCACTGACGGAGCGTCCTTTGACACTCGCTTCGCTGACCATCGAATCCTGATTGGAGACGTCGGCCCATGTTCGAACTAGAACTTTACCCACAATGCGCTACCCTGCTAGGTGACGAGGAGTCGCTACGTGATGTTTGAAGCTGGATCACAAGCCAAGGACACTCCCGGTCTCGAGGATTACATAGCCGCTGTCCGACAACGAAAGTGGCTGATCGTTGTATGCGGCATCTTGGGTCTCGTGGCTGCGTTCGCTCTCACTATTGCGTCACAGAATAACTTCGAGGCTTCTGCGCGAGTACTGGTCAATCCAACACCGGTCGGCGCGATCGACGGCCGACTGGTCTCTCCGACGCTTGAGCGCGAACGCGAGGTGGTGGACTCCATTCAAGTTGCACGCGAGGTGGGGTCCGAACTTGGTCTTACTGTCAACCCGAATCAACTGCTCAGAGAGTTCGACGTCGTCTTCGTTGCCGACTCAGACACATTAGAACTGAACTTCTCGGATCCAGACCCACAGATGGCTCAGGACGTCGTGAATAGCTTTGCGCAACAATACGTAGCTCTACGAAACGGCCAAGCTGCAGATCTCGACGCCGCGACAATCGGCGAGTTCCAGGGCGAAGTCGAAACGCTCGCTGAAGCTATTGCAATCTCAGACGCTGAGATTGCAGACCTTGAGCGTCAACGAAACGTAGCTGATCCGGCAAGTGTCGGTGCCATCAACGTGCAAATAACTGAAGAAACGCGGGAACGTACCGCTCTTCGAAACGACTTGCGCGTAGCCAACTCTGATCTATCCGACGCTCGAATCGCGGCAAACACTCGCACGGCGCCGGCGGTATTTCTCCAGCAGGCTGAGCTCCCCGGGGTGCCGACTGGGTTCTCCGACAACATTGTTCGAGCACTCGGTTTAGTTCTCGGTGTTGGAGCTGGCGCTGCACTCGCCTTCGTCTTGCAACGCCTCGACCGAACGGCCCGCGAATCGGCGGACGTTGAACTGGCGCTGGGCACTAGTGTGCTGGCATCCATACCCTCATTCGGGATCTCAAACCGCGGTGGGGCGTCGTCAGTCGTCATGCTCTCCGGAGGGCGCTCTACAAGAGTGCAAAGAGCCCGAGAAGCGTTCCGACGTCTACGATCTTCGGTGCAATTCCTAGGTGCTACCCAAGACGCCAAGACCTTCTTGATCACCAGTGCCCTACCGACCGAAGGAAAGTCAACAACGTCGGTAAACCTCGCCGTTGCCCTCTCCCAAGGCGAGACAAGCGTGTGCCTGGTAAACGCCGACCTGCGCCGGCCGACAGTCGAGAAGATCCTCGGAATCCCCTCCAACCAACAGGGCCTCAGCGACTGGTTGGCCAACCCCGATATCGCTAACATCATGATTGCGGTCCCAGGCACACCTGGACTCGCCATAGTCCCCGCTGGTCCGCCCCCATCCAACCCCGGCGAGTTGCTCGCCACAAACCGCTTTGCCTCGCTCTTAGATGAGTTGAGCGACCAATTCGACATCGTCTTAATCGACGCGCCGCCGGTATTGAGTACCGCAGACGCTGCTGCGATCGCCCGCAGCGTGGACGGCACGATCGTCGTCGTCGACAGCTCTCGCACCGATACCGACACCTTGCTTCGAGTCCGCGCCGAGATCGACCGTTCAGGCGGAACAGTCCTCGGCGCCATTCTCAATCGCGACAACAGCGGAGCAGGCGGCGGCTCGATTCTTCGCAAAGACCGCTATGCCTACGAGAAGGTCACTGCTTCTCGAGCAGACCGGTAGTTGGCAAGGACCCCTATGGCAATAGCCCGACCAGAAGTATCCATTGTTCAGGACATTACCCACGCTCCGGCACAGCAGCCGTTTCTTCGGCGCCCCGGTGCAATCGAGCGGATCATCGCCGGGGTCATGATCTTTGTCTTCTCGTTCTCGCTTCCAACCGAGTGGTTTGTACGCCAGAGCGCTGGGGTAAGAGTCGGCTCCCCACTAACCACCCTCGTGTTCCTGTCGTTTCTCGGCTTCGTTGCCATTGGGCTGAACAGCAATTGGCACATACTCCGAGCTGCGGCCGCACGGGAACCGCTCATCCCAGCGCTCGTCGGACTCATTGGACTGTCGTCGCTGTGGTCGGCCAACATCCCCGAAACCGTAACCTCAGCTCTCGTAATTACAATCACGATGCTCGTCGGGTACTACCTGACTATCCGCTATCGCGTTGAGGAGGTCATGTACCTCGCTGGCATCGCCTTCGCAGCAGGACTGGTTGCCAACTACGCCTTCATTTTTTTGTTTCAGGACTTCGGCCTGGACACCATCAACGTCGGCACCGACGGAGGCGCGAAATGGAGCGGAGTCTTCTCCACCAAGAACGAACTTGGCCGAATAGCCTCACTTAGCTTCATCGTCTTTGCGTTCTTGGCCCGCTTCCGACGAAGCTTCTTCGTATGGCCATCCCTCGCCGTCTTGGCAGGCGTCCAGGTTGTCGCTTCCGACTCAGCGACCTCACTTGGAGCAACGGCTGGCATCATCGGGCTCACGATTGTCTTTCTTGGCTTTCGAGGTCGCAAGACTCTCTACGGCGCTACGGCGGTCGCAATGATCTCGGTCTTCTCCGTAATCACGACACTCGCCGCCACAAACCTCGTGGTCGCGACCGGGCTACTCGGGAAGAACTCAACGTTTACCGGCCGCTTGCCGTTGTGGATCGACTCGTGGAACATCGGAATTGCTGACCGGTTCTGGTTAGGTTACGGCTGGTCGGCGTTCTGGCGCAACGACGTATCCTTTCCAGTCCAGGTGCGGTCAAATTTCGATACGCCCCACGCACACAATGCCTTTATTGACGCGTGGCTGCACGCCGGCCCTCTTGCCGCTGCGATCCTCCTTGCCCTCTACATCCGCGGATTGCTATGGGGCTCTCGGAACATCCGCTCCATGCCCACCACAGCGGGGCTCGTTCCGGTCATCTTGATCTCTTACGGGTTGATCTTTAGCCTCACCGAGGCCGGTGTGGTCCGTCGCGATATCTCATTCGTATTCTTAGTGTTCGCGCTCGTGACAGCGGCAAAGAACAAAGGTCATCGCCCCAACTGGGTCAGGCATAAAGACCGCCGCTATACACAAAAGGTCTGAGCAGCGCCACCATAGGCTGCAAGCCCTCGCAGGCCGCAGGCCGCAATTTGGCAGGACGCAACAATTCGACCATACGTGATTATTTGACTCAAGATTCACGCTCTGAGCGTCGAAGCCTTTGTCATCAAACCGAAACATTTCGCCCCCATGGCATCGCTGTTGATTTGTGCGGTAGCTCTCGTCGCCATCTTTTTCGTGCGCGCCTCCGTTTCAGACTCGGTTGTAAGCGACCTGACGTCATCTCGCCAACTTGGCTCGCCCGAGCCAGGCCGGGCAATCGGCGAGCCCTCGGCAACGGCCGCTAGAGCTTTGGGAGCACCACCTGGAGCACTCGCCTTCGTCGACGAATCCGATACCCCGACATTTACCGCTCCCGAACTCTCGACAACACCCGGACAACGATCCCCGGACAGCGGCACTGAGCAAACCGGTAACTCCGAGGTTGCGGCCGCAGATGTCGCCCCCCAACTGTTGCCTGCGACTACCGACCAAGCACCGGTTTCCACAGTCGAAAGCGGCGGGCCCTCGCGGGCGCAGCGAACAACAGATGCGGTAATCGCAACAACCGGTTCCTCCTCAACAACTAGTCAGCCCGCATCGAGCTCTGCATCCCCCCAGACCACCACGGCCCCGCAAGGGAGAAGTGAATCGACGACCACTTCCGAGGCAAGGAGTGCAACAACCCGAGCCCCGGAAACAACGACTCGAGCTCCTGCAACAACCCGAGCCCCAGAAACAACGACTCGAGCCCCTGCCACAACCCGAGCCCCCGCTCCAACGAACAGTGGAGGCGGGACCATCATCAACGTCTCGACTGACGGGCGCGCAACAGGTGGACCCTTTTCTGGCACTTCAGTCGAAGACGCTATACGTCGAGCCGAGCCAGGTATGATCTTCGCCTTCGCTCCCGGTACGCATGACCCCATCGCGTTGCGGAATGTGAATGGCTCATCAGCGCTACCGGTTGTTATTCAGGCAGCGGATCCAGCGAATCCACCCGTGTTCTCAAGCGGCAGTTACTCGTCCCGAGCCGCAATTCTGATCGAAGAATCATCACATGTAGAGCTGAAGAATCTCGTCACGCGCGTATCGCTGTGGGGAATTCGAGTCGAATCCTCAAACAATGTGGCGATCACCGGAGCGTCGGTGGAGAACGCTGGCCAGGAAGGAATTCGCATAACTGAACGGTCCTCATATGTTTCGATCAGTCATTCGAGCATTCGAAACACAGGTCAGCGGCCGGGAAACCAGCCCAATGGCGAGCCGTACTCGCACTTTGGCGAGGGGATTTACCTTGGTTCTGGCAATAACTCGAGCGACGAGGTCCACCACATCGAGATTCGAAACAACCGCATCTCGCGGACAACGTCGGAGGCCATCGATATCAAGCGTCCAGTTCACAACGTCACGATCGCCAACAACACGATAAGCGACATTCGTACTGCAAATAGCGGCGCCGTCGTACTCCACGTCGAAAAGAACTGGAGCGCCCAAAACCCGGCTATCACCATCGCGAACAACACAATCTCCAACATCACCACATCATCGCCATACCGCGACGGCGTGGGCATCCTCCTCGGTTCATCGGCGACCGTGACGGGCAACACGATTTCCGATTCCCAGCACTACGCCATTCGGATCGAGGACGGCGGCGCTCAGGGTGGAAATATCCGGGCCGTGATCCAAAACAACACGCTCTCGAAGAGCGGACACGACGCGATCTGGCGCGCTGGCAACAATGCTCAGGTTGTCGAGTCAGGCAACGTCGTCAATTAGCTGGCTGCGTTAGGCAAACCAGCTCCAAAATCAGTACCCTTGGCTGTGGATGGTTCATGTTCGACCAGTCCCAGGCGGCAATCTCACGAGGTGGATGCGGCGGGTCCTTTGTGCAGTCCTTTTCGGCGGCTTCGTGTTTGCCAGCTGCGGCGTTAGTCCTACCGATTCATCGGCTTCTGAAGGCGCAGAAACTCAAGATGCCGCCGACGACGCCGCAGCGCAAACAAGCAGCGCCCCTGCCGACGAGGTGTCCAGTCCCCCAGTCTCATCGATCGCGCCGCCTACGACCTTCGCTACGACAACGACGGCCATCGCTACGACGACCACGGTCCTCAGCTTCGAGGAAGTACTTATCCCTGCACCAGGAGACACCGATCGCGCTGCCTTACCAAACGCAGCTAACGGTCTCGCCGAGGCGCTAGAAGTACTCGCCCCGGGCGGAACAATCCTGCTTGGTCCGGGTACACATCCGCCCCTAGAAATCGTCGGTTACGTTGGGGACGGGGCCAACCCGTTAGTTATCGCAGGTACCGATGGGGCCGTCGTTCGCGGTGGCGGCCTTAGCTCCGGCGCAGCGATCCGAGTAACGGATAGTTCTCACGTGGTTGTGTCCCAGCTTCAAGCCGAAAACGCTCTCTGGGGAATCATGATCGAGTCCTCCGAGGACATAGCAGTGACGACAAACGTCGTCACTAGCGTTGGCCAGGAAGCAATCCGAGTAAAGGACGGAGCGCAGCGGGTTCGCATCGAAGGAAACACGATCTCTGAAACTGGGCTACGAACTGACATTTCCGAGCCGAATGGCGAGGGCATCTATATTGGAACCGGTTCACCACGTGGTTCCGATCTTGTCCGAGACATCGAGATTCTCAACAATGAGGTCTTCGCAACTCGTGACGAAGCGATCGACATAAAGCTGGGCGTGACGAATGTTCTCATCGCTGACAACTTCGTTCACGAGATTGCTACGGCAACATCGGGCGCAATAGTCGTGCACCTAAACGCTGAAGCAGAAGCCGTCGATCCAGCTATCTTCCTCGAGCGCAACATCATCCGAAACGTCACGCGCACATCTCCCTATCGTGACGGCAACTGCATCGTGGCAGCCACCACCGTCACGATCGTCAACAACGTTATGCATGGGTGTCAGCACCGCGGCATCTACCTGCGCGGCGAAGGCGCTGTCGCGACGATCCTGCACAACACGCTGCTCGACGCTGGGTCCGAGGGGCCCATCGTCAACGAGTTCGCCTCATCGCTCGTCCTTAGCCAAAACAACCTTGGGGCTTCGGGCGAGGCAAACCACGCGCCCATAAGTCCCGACGATTTAGTGGACGCTGCGGCCGGCGATTACCGACCGAGTTCAGCGACGCAAGTTCCCACCACTACCCCTGTAATTGGGGTTGTCGAGGACTTGCGAGGGGTTCAGCGACCTTCCGGCTCGGTGACTTTCGGTGCTGTCGAGTACGCTCAGAGCGCAGCGCAGTAAAACTGGGCCAAATCAATTTTGGCGGATTCAGCGGGAAAATGTAGTCTCAGGCCTTCGCAACGGTTGCGAACTCCTCCGAATGCAAGGAAGTCCCGTGTCTCAGTCTCATCCGGCGGTCGAACCGGTTGTTACTATTCTGCTCAAGAATTGTCACCAGTACCGGTTGGCGTTCTTTGAACACTTGCGAGCGATCCTCACTTCAAAGGGCATTACTCTGCGAGTGGTCGTCGGCGGTGGGCTCAAAGAAGACGCCGCGAAAGGCGATACGGCTCGCCTTGACTGGGCCGAAGAACGAGCATTTCGGACCTTCAAGGTGAAGGGAACCACGTTGCTCTGGCAGCCTGGCTTCGACCTTGCTCGGTCTTCGGATCTCATCATTACCGAACAAGCCTCCAAACAACTCTTCAACATTCCGTTGGTCTTCGGGCAACGCCTTCTCGGAACACGACACGCGTTTTGGGGGCACGGCAAAAACTTCCAGTCCTCTGTGGAGGGTAACCGGGGTGAAAGACTGAAGTCGACGCTCACAAAGAAGACGCACTGGTTCTTCGCCTACAACCACATGAGCGCCCAAGCCGCCGTAGAGCTTGGCATGTCACCGGACCGAGTGACTCCGGTGATGAACGCCACCGACACCACCCACCTCCGCCAGGTCCGCTCTGCCCTCCCGGCTGACACCGAACAGCAGGTCCGTGCCGAGCTTGGTCTTTCGTCCGGGCCAGTCGGTATCTATGTGGGTGGTATCTACGGCCAAAAGAGACCGAAGTTCCTGATGGAGACTGCTCAAAAGATCCGCGACCTGCGTCCGGACTTTCAACTGATCGTGATTGGCGGCGGCAGCGAGGAATCGATTGTGCGCGAGGCTCAAGCCAATGCGGACTGGATACACCACGTCGGCCCGATCTACGGCGATGAGCGCGTCCGTTTGGCCTCCGTCGCCAGCGTGCAGCTGATGCCTGGACTGCTCGGGCTAAACGTGGTTGATGCATTTGCGCTGGGAATTCCGACGGTGACGACTGCGATTGACTATCACAGCCCAGAGATTGAATACATCGTCGACGGAGTGAACGGGCTAATTGCACCTGCGGATTCAAGCCCTGAGAGCTTTGCAGACGTTGTGGTGTCGCTCCTGAACGATGAGGAAACGCTCACACGGCTGCACCTCGGAGCCGAAATCGCTGGACAGGAGCTATCCATAGAAGACATGGCGCAGCGATTTGCAGATGGTGTTGTCCAAGCGCTGCTCCACGACAAATAACCTGGCGCAAGAACTACAGGAATAGTCACTACTCTTTAGGAGTGGAGCGCCGACAGGAGTGGCATGCGAGCAACCGGCGCTTGTGTACCGTCCCACCAACAGAAATCGTGACGTGGTCGACCAAACCTCACGCGGATTAGCGCAAAACACAGGTTTCATCCTCATCACTGAGTTCGTGGTCCAGTTAACGCGCGCCGGGACGATTTTTGTCCTTTTCGATCAATTCTCTGAGTTTGATTCCGGGCGCTACGCAGCATTGTTGGCGCTCACGGGACTCCTCCGTCCCGTCAGCCAGTGGGGAATGAACCATGTCGCCGCACGTGCGGTAGCACTCGGTGTCCCTTTTGCTTCGATTTGGGCGAAGGTGACTACTGCAATATACGTCGGAGGAACCGTTGGTACTGGTGCCGCGGTTTTGTTCGCCTGGCAGCTCTATGACGTCGCGTTGTGGATCGTGCTGGTGGTCAGCATTTCTCAGCTCATCGGACTCAGTACAGCTCAGGCGGCCTCGCTAATGACAGAGGCACATCATCGCTCTGACATTGGCCTCAAGATCAACATTGCTGGAGCTGTCGTGCGAATCACGTTGCTCCTGCTGTTTGTTGGACTTGGCTTCGATCAGTTAAGCGAGTGGGCTCTGTTTCTTCTCGCTGGCATGTTTCTGTGGGGCACGGGAGCAAGCCTCCAAGTAGCTCGGGCCTTCAACGGCGGAACCTTCCGGTTCCTCTCTCCAACAAGACAGGATCTTCGACACGGGTTCGGCTTTGTATTTGTCCAAACATCGGCGAACGGCCAAACAGACATCGACAAAGTCGTGCTCGAAGCCAATGGCCTCACTGTTGACACAGCGAACTACGCTCCGGGTTTCCGTATCGCCGAGATGGCCACGATCCCTTTGATTGCGCTGGTCCGGGCTACCTACGCCGAGTTCTTCCGACGGGGGCAATCGACAATCTCCGCATCGATGGCCTTCGCCCGAAAACTTACCCAGTTCAGTGCGGTTTACGGCGTGCTCGCCGGACTCGGGCTATTCTTTCTCGCCCCACTCGTCACGCTTGTCATCGACGAGAGCAAACTGACAGAAGTAGTTGATGTTGTCCGCTGGCTTTCTTTCATCCCGCTCGTCAAAGGACTTCAGTACTTCCCCGGTAATGCATTGACAGGGTCAGATAACCACAACATTCGGTCAGCAATTATCTTTGTCACTGCCTCTGTCAACCTCATCGCTAACTTACTTTTGATTCCACAATTCGGATGGCGCGCAGCTGCCGTGACCACGCTCTTGTCAGAGTCACTGTTTGCAGTACTGCTTTGGCTAGCGGTCTTCGCACTCGCCCGGCGCGAGCGCTTAGACGCCTGAATTTCCCGACAGTGTGACCGTTGCTTTGTCACTAGCCTGCCAGACCGGGTCTAGTCCGATTGAGGCGAAGTCGTTGTCTCGAATGTCCACGGTTATGTTGGCTCCCTGGGGCCCAGAGTCTTCCACGCGGATTCCGTAGTGCTGAGTGCCACTGATCGAATTTCCAGAGACCTCGGCGGACGAACCCAGCACGATTGCAACGCCATCGCGATGCGACGATGTGGTTGAGATATTCGAGATCCTGTTGTCCTTGATCTCAATGTTGGCATCAACGGCTGAGAAGTCATCCTCAGCATGCACAACGATCGCCCCACTCGCAGCCGTCCGCACATCCGAGATCGTATTGCGCCGGATCTCTACGTCGCGCACGGGCACCTTTATATCGATTGCCTCCGCCGTCGTTGCACTGATGTGATTGCCGATGATCCGAACGTTGGAGACCGTATCGCTGTCGCCTCGACCGGTCCCGACGTAAATTCCCTCGCCAAAGTGAGAGTACGACCTACCGGAGCTGTCGGATCCAGGCCGGTTCCCAGTATTGGAAATCCGAGAATCCCTAATGACGACATTGCTGGATCGCTCCGCGATGCGAATGCCCTCTTGCCCGACATCACTCACGTTGACGCCATTGATCGTCACTGCCGTCGAGTCTTGGACACGAATACCCCACAGCGAACGCTGTATCACTACATTTGAAATCTCTATCCCAGAGGACGAGGAGATGTCGATACCCGCCGCTCTCGCGTAATTGTCACTCGTGAAGAGAGGTGGCTCATTGGGGTCAGCAGCGGTGATTGTTATATCTCTCACCTGCTCGATAAGAAGCGCATCATGACGTCCGGCTGCAAATTCGAAGACGGTACCGGGTTGCGAGGACTTCAAGGCTTGCGCTACCGGAGTGTTCGCGAATCCTGCTCCGGTGACGGTGCCCGAGGTGGAGACCCTTGCTACCGGCTCGACTGCCTCGTCCGGTTCGACTGCGTCGTCAGGGACTGACCGTTCCACGACCGTAGTTGTCGTGCTCGGGCGCCGGGTAGTCGGCGCAGAATCTTCTTGATCTTCTTGGGCTGGCTGGGACGGACGGGCTTCGACAGGCTCGCTAACAACCGCCGCAGTCGTAGGTGGCGAAACTGACGAATCAGCCGTTTGCGCAACATTCCGCTCTTGGGTGGGCACCTCGACCAGCTCTGAAGTCGGCTCGGTGTCGGGATCGCTGACCTCACTCGGCGCGCTATCGGCAGCGGTGATCGCCTCGGGCTGCGCTTCGTTGACATCTGCGTCAGAGCGGGCGCTCCCCGGGGATAGCAGCGGCGCAACCCCCGCTTCACCTACGAGCTCCGAGGCCGCAGCGGAATCCGAAACGGCCTTTGCTCCGGGGGGACGCTCCACCTCTCCTGAACCAAGCGACCGGGCGAGCTCTTCTCCAATACTGTCGACAGCAAGGCGCGCAGGCTGCCCCACCGACACTGCAAAGCCACCAGCGGTCGTCGCAGCAACAGAGATAATCACCAAAAGTGATATTGTTGCCCCGCGTAGGAGTCTCCGCTTCACCACGTAGATGTTCTATCACGATTCGTAACTGAAATGACATCTATATGACGAATTCGCTTCGAAGTTCGAGACTATTGCAGCCAGGCGGACCGCGTGTAATGAAGCGACTTCAACCCTTTACCTCTATGGGCACGCTAGCCTCATGGTGCAGCTGAACGGCCACGGACTTTATCAAGTCCAAATGTTACGAATCCGTCGCTCAGGTGCGACAAGGAGCCACTCCCTTGAAAGACGACACGGGCAATAGCGCAACCCCGAAGCGAGTTCTCTGGTCGGTAACTCCAGAGCAAACGCCCAGCACATATGTGCACTCACTCGCGTCTGGCATCCGCGAGCACGGTGTCGAAGTAACGCCGCTAAGCCTACGAGCGGTCTGCTTGTCCTCTGGCCAGATAGTCCACATTCAATGGCCAGAACACGTGTCGAGGGGCGGCGGCCGTGTAAAGACACTGTTGAAACATGCGCGGGCGGGTTTTTTGCTCGCAGCCTTTCGGCTGCGCAAGCACCATCTGGTGATTACGGTGCACAATCGCCGCCCTCATTACGGCTCCAGTTGGTTCGATGATTTCTTCCGATCATCGGTGTACCGAATGGCGGACGCCGTGATCGGTTTGGTTCCCGCCCACCTTGATATCCTCGCTGCCGACGGCACGCTGCCTCCCGGAACCCGCCGGGAAGTTATCCCCCACCCAATAGTGCGTTCGATCTCGGCCGATCAAGCAGACCGGCCTCAGTCGGGGCCCCTAGTGATCCTCGGTCAGATTCACCCCTATCACCTCATCGAACCTTTCCTCGATGCTCTGGAGGGCGCCCGGTCACAACGAAAAGTCCTCGTCATTGGTTGGGTCGGAGATGAGGAGCTTTTGGCGCGCTTGACGCAACGAGCAGATGTATCTGAAAACCTCGAGATCGTGGCAGGGTTCATGCCCGAGAACGAGCTAGACGAGGTTTTGCGCGACGCTGCCGCAGTCGTAGCGCTGCAGCGCAACAACTTCAATAGTGGGGCCCCTTTCGACGCGCTCCCTCGCGGGATCCCCATCATTTTGTCCTCGGGACCCCAAGCCGACGAGCTGGCAGCAGGTGTTGGCCACAACTGGGTATATCCCGTCTCCGACCCTCCTACCCAGGAGGAGATGTCCGGCCTCGATCAATGGCTAGCAAAAACCGATCGCGGCCGCCGGGAACTTGAGCACCTCGACCCCCGCCGGGTGGCCGAGACACATCTGCCCTGTACCGATCCCTCTAGCAGCCCACCACACGTTCCGGGTTACGGTCACTATGACTGCCAATGGCTAAGTGAGCGGCCCAGAATCTTCTCGATTTCCGCTCGGTCAGCTGCGAAGTGCTCAACGAGTCGACGCTCGTCCACGCTGCGCAACGAGTTGCTGGCCGGCGAAACGCGATCTACCACGGCCGCAAGGCGCCCACCACCTGGGAGATAGCGAGCAAGATACGAACCAACGCTGCTCTTCGGAGTTGGGTTGGGACTCCGAAACTTCGACTCGTCCCAGTCAAACGCTTCACGATCAAGGGAGAGGTGGTCCATAGATCGCTCAAGGGTCTGGACCTGCGTATCGGAAACGTCCTCTTCGAAGACAAGGAACTGAAACCTGTCTCTTGGAAATAGCTCTAGCCACTTTCGTAGCGCGGGCAAGTAGTCACTAAAGCTCAGGATGAGACGCTCGTCATCCTCGCCGTCGAGCAAACGCCCCACATAGTCAGAACTATGCACTCCCATTGGGAACCAACCCTGCGCAACTCCGTGTGACAGCGCAGACACGACTCTGTCGACCGGATTGCGTAACGAGAGGATCAACGTTGCATCGGGGCAAGCGGCAGCCAATTTGTTTGGCACATCAGGGTCGCAGAGATAGTTCGGGGTTGCGTCAAGCCTCACCTTGGCAGTGGAACCCTCAAAATGGCGGCTATAAAACTGCTCGAAGTCCGACGCACGCTCCTCGTGATTGAAGCAATGCGCCTCTTTGGTCAAACCGAGATCAACATCTGGATGAGCCGAGAGCAACTTGGCCAACCATGTAGTTCCGGCCTTTTGTGCTCCGAGAATAAAAGCGTTTGGAAGAAGTGGCTCGTTCACAGGATGCATACGTCAATCATTTGGGGGGGGTAATTGTGGGACACGGGCGTCAATTCTACCACGGCCCTTAGCCCCATTTCGAA
This sequence comes from uncultured Acidimicrobiales bacterium, assembly GCA_964441145.1. Taxonomy (GTDB): domain Bacteria; phylum Actinomycetota; class Acidimicrobiia; order Acidimicrobiales; family SHLQ01; genus SHLQ01. Next base: position 2,583 of record CAYTUB010000008.1, on the reverse strand, counting down.
ATGATTTCATCGCCGAACCTGGCAACTAACGCCCCTGATCGAGGACCTTGCGGAGGAAGGCCGGGGGCCAGGTCCCGGCGGATTTCAGGAGTTTCTTCCCACCTTCGAGTTTCTCACCGGAGAGCCATTGTTGCCCGCCGCTACGGAACAGCATCTGCGCGCGATCGCTTCGACGACGGGAAACCTGTTCAAAACGCGTTTTGGCCTCTTCGTCGCGGACGAATTGCTCGTACGTCGGAGCTTCTCTCCCAGCGAGCCTCTCCCGATGACATGCCTCAATAAAGCGAAGGCTTTCTCGTTGCTTGTCCCAATTGCTCGACGACATCGACCCTTGGTGAATGCGGAACCCGAACTGCCGATCGGTGGATGAAATGACGGGCCCCAGGAACGACATCTGAGAAAAGATCCGGGTATCGAAAGCGAGCTCGTAGGGAGTCTCGAAGCCGCCAATTGAACGCAGCGCCTCAACATTTAGTACCGCGCCAGGCCACAGCATCTCGAATGGCTGCCCGGATCGATGGAATTGCTCCCATTCAGCAATGGTTGTCGGACCCAACTTCTTGATGGATCCAATCGCCGGCAAATACGGGTCCCCTGCGATCCGGTGGGCATGGCTCGTGACTACGACGGGTGTCGGTTGGTGTGCATTGAACGTATCAACGAGTACGGGAAGACGGTTTCCAAGGATGACGTCGTCGTCGCCCATAAAGTTGACGAGCGCTGTCTGGACTGACTCCAGTGCACGGTTGTGCGAAGCCGACACCGAGAGCATTTCGTCTAGAACTACGAAATTCGTGGGCCCCTGCCACTGCGCCGCTTGATTCATCGCCCGTTCACGAACATCTGTAGGCGTACCGTTAAACACCATCTGAAGCGGCACTCCTGGCGGTGTCGTGCGAATCGCGCTCGCAAGGCAGGCTTCAAGGTAGGCAGGCCGATTGACAGTGTTAATGTTCAGCGTGACATCAGCGATAGTGAACGGCGTTCGGTTTTCGCTAATGTACGACATCTCTATCTCCGAGAACTTAAGCAACTAGGTCGTGCCGTCTGGAAGAGCATATCCGTGCACGCCTCAATGACTCATCGGATAAAAATGTTGCCTCTACAGCTTGACGAACACGCCAAATGAAAATTGGCGATCAAACAGGTGGACCGGGAGGCCTACCTGTCGTCACGATTCTGATGAAGAATCTCAATCAGTACCGGCTCCCCTTTTACGAACTTCTGCGTATCCAGCTAGCCGAATCAGGTGTCGAGTTACGGCTCGTCTCGGCAGATGGGCTGTCGGAAGATACGGCGAAGGGAGACTCCGGAACTCTCGAATGGGCCGAGCACCGCCCATTCAGGGAGATCGAGATCCGGGGCAAAACCTTGCTGTGGCAACCCGGCTTTGATCTCGCAGCCGAGAGTGACTTGATCATCACTGAACAAGCATCAAAGCAATTGTTCAACATCTTCCTTGCCTACGGTCAGCCGCTGTTTCGCGCACGTCACGCTTTTTGGGGACACGGCAAGAACTTCCAAGTATCAGAGGAGGGCGAGTCGGGAGAGGGCTTGAAGCGCCGCCTCACCGAGAAAGCGCACTGGTTCTTTTCGTACAACGACCTCTCGACTCGGGCAGCTATCGAAGCTGGAATGCCGCCCACTCGCATCACACCGGTGATGAACTCCACCGACACCGAAGATATCCGAACGAAAGTCGCTGCTCTCGACGCCAAAGCCGTCCGGAAGGAATTCGGCCTCGGAGGTGGGCCGGTTGGTCTCTTCATGGGCGGTTTGTATCCGTACAAGAAGCCCGAATTCTTGGTGGAAGCTGCAATCGAGATTCGTGAGCGAATCCCGGACTTCGAAATGGTTGTAATCGGTGACGGATCACTAGGGCACATCCTCAGCGAAGCGTCCAAGGCTCATGAGTGGATTCATTGGCTCGGCGCGATGTACGGCGATGAACGATTGGCCCCGGCCTCGGTGTGCTCGCTTCAACTCATGCCGGGTTTGATCGGGCTAAATATCGTAGATGGATTTGCGCTTGGGTTGCCGACTGTGGCCATAGACGATGACCTCCATAGTCCCGAGATCGACTACCTACAGCACGATGTCAACGGTGTCATTTTGCCTAGAAACACGAACCCTGAAGGCTACGCGCAGGCAGTCGTTGAGCTCCTCAACGACAAGGAGAGGCTCCGCTCCTTGCAGGATGGCGCTGACCTTTGGGGACACAAGCTGTCGACTCAGGACATGGTTCGACGATTCGTAGAGGGTGTTCACGCCGCATTGGCCGCCGGACCCCGATAGTCACCGCAAGCGTGGCGCCGGATCCAGAAACCGCGACTTGTGTGGATAGTGGCAACAAAAGGTCCGATACTATCGACCCGAACAAGATCCGGCTGATCCTTACCCCGCCCCGAGGGGTCGGGTGCCGTCGATGGCTTAGCAGCAGCTGACCGGAGAATACATGTCTGTCATTGTTGTGACTGGCGCAGGAGGCCTCATTGGCTCCCAGGCTGTCACCCACTTCGCCCCGAGCACTGACGCCATCGTTGGCATCGACAACAACATGCGAGCCGAGTTCTTCGGGCCCGA
>CAYTUB010000007.1:3163-53176 GCA_964441145.1 uncultured Acidimicrobiales bacterium | reverse complement strand
ACACCGGGAGGCAACGCAGCAACATCGGCCACAACACGGGTCAACAACTCGCGCGCCAAGCGCTCGTCACCCTGACGAGACTGAGACGTTGACTGCGGGCCCGATGCCCCTACTCCGAACATAACAACACCTTAGAGATGGGGTGTGACACTGAACTTTGTGGCCGAACAGGTGGCGGCAGATTTTGGTCAGCCGTTGTGCTCGTCGAAGGTTGGTTGTATCCAACTCCCGTTGCGGCCAGCACAGTCGCAGTCATCACACGGGCTAGTCGCTTCCGGAGTCGGAGCGGTTAACCCATCGCCATTCTTGCCGCGGCGCTGTCGTCACGGGCCTTCTGTGCCCAGGCGTGATCGACGGCGGTCTTGGCGACCGCGGCCGTGACGCCCCAAGTGACGAGTTGTTGCTCGACCAGGTCGGGCCCATCGCCAAGCTGCAACAGGGTGCTCGCAACCTTGGTGACGCGAATGAGGTCTTCATCGCTCGGCGACGAGCGTTGGGTGAGGTAGTCCTGGTGTAGGCGGCGACCTCGCGGCGTCAAGCGCCGGAGCTGGCCGCTGTGTAGGGGTGGCAGGACTTGACGCACGGCGATCGTCGACTCGTCGACAGTGCGAGCCATGGAGAAATTCACCATGCGGGTGATCGAGCGATGGAAGGCGCTGTTGCGGCCCGTTCGTGAGCCAATGCCCAGTGCCTTTGCGGTCTCGGCAATGTTGAGCGAAAGTCCATCCGGCTCGGCATCGAAACGTTGTGCGATGTTGCGAAGCAACAGCAGGGTCGATGGGCCAAGCACGGGTAGCCAGAAGGTCTCGGCGTAGTCGCTTCGTGAATCGAAGCCGATGGGGGTAACGGTGGTGTCTTCCCAGGGAAGGATGTTGACGGTTTCGTGCCCGACGAGGTCGGGGGCGGTGGGGTACACGACAGGTTTCTCCTGATGAGGTGAGTGGATTTCTCACGGGTTCTGATCTCAGGGGAAGTGTCCGGGGAAGTCGCTGCATTCATTTTCAACATATAAAATATCGAAAAGCAAGTCTGAACCTGAAAATTCTTTGTTCGGGGCATCTGAGGGCAGCTAGACGCTAGGCGAGGTTTGACCCCGGGCCGACCAGGCCTCAATAGATGCCATCCTCGCTTTGCACTAAGAACACATAGCCGGTTGCTTCGGATCGGAATCCTCGGATTTTCCTGACTGGGCGCGGATTCATTCCCCTGGCGGGATCTTCGGGCAGTGCGTTGGCTACAGTCTCACGTAATGGCTCGCCTGCTCGTTGCGACACCCGAACCCATTGGACGGCGACTCGCCGGCCCGGCAATTCGCGCTGCGCATCTGGCGCGCATCTTGAGTCGCGATCATGACGTGACGCTCGTGTCGCTGGCTGGCGAATCGGTCAGCCCAATCGACGGCCGAACCGTGCTCGGCCCGAGCGCGATCGGGGCGAACTACGACGCTGCCATCGTGCAGGGAAGCGTGCTGTTTCGTCACCCCGAATTGGTTGTTGCGTCAATGCCGTTGGCCATCGACTGGTTCGACCCGTTTCACGTCGAGGCCCTCCACCGGGGCGGCGCCGATCGCATCTTGCGCATCGACGTGATCGACGGGGCGCACGCCACCCTCCAAGAACAAGCCGAACGGGGCGACTTCTTCGTCTGCAGCAACGACGCACAACGTGACCACTGGTTGGGCTGGCTGGCAGCAGCAGGACGGCTCAACGAGCGCACACACGATCAACACGCCCTCTTCGAGTCGCTGATCGCCACGGCACCCTTCGGCGTCGAACACCGACCCATTGGTCGCTCGACCCCCACCCGACCGACTCCCGTCCGTAATGCGTTCTCCGCCATTGGTCCCTACGACCCGGTGATCGTGTGGGCTGGCGGAATGCACGACTGGCTCGATCCGCTGCTGGTGATCAACTCGCTGCCGACCGTTCTCGAAGAGAACCCCGACACGCGCCTCGTGTTTCTCGCCGGGCCGCACCCCAACACCTCGATCGAAACGATGGGTATCCGCGGCGAAGCGATCGCCCTCGCCAGGCAGAAACGTCTCTTCGGAAAGCACGTCTTCTTCGTCAACCAGTGGATCGACTATCAAGAGCGCCTGGCTTGGGTGGCCGACGCCACGATCGGCGTCGTCGCGGATCGTCTCCACCTCGAGAGCAGGCTGTCGCACCGCACCCGACTCCTCGATCATCTCGTCGTGGGGCTTCCAACCGTGACCACCAACGGCGACCCGCTCGGAACCGCCATGGTCGAAGCCGGCGCTGCGGTCGCTACAGAGCGGACAGAGTTCGCGTTCGGTACCGCCCTCAGCGACCTGATCAACGACGATGCTCGCCTGGGGGAAATGGGTCGCGCCGGGCGAGCAATGGCAGCGGGCTTGGGTTGGGACAAGACACTCGCGCCGCTGGTGGAGTGGGCAAAGAACCCGCAACCCGCAGTCGATCGATCTCGCCCCCGTGCGGCCACAAACCCTCTGATGCGTGCCGGGAACCGCATCAAGTTGCACCTCGATGACGGAGGAGCCAAACAGGCTCTCCAGCGCGGGATCGCCTCGGGAAAGCGCAGGCTCGGTAAGTGATCCGCGCAGATGCCCGACTTCGTGTCGTGCTGGTGAACTACAACGGGGGCGAACTGCTCCAACGGGCCGTGAACTCTGCGCTCGCCTCGCAATGGCCCGGCGAGCTCGATGTCGTCGTCGTCGACAACGCATCAACCGACGACAGCCTGAGCGCTATCGAGGAAACGTCGGGCGTGCACATCATCGGAAACGACCACAACGAGGGGTTCTCGGCAAACAACTACGGCCTCGGCGATCTGATCGGCGACGAACTCACCGTCGACCTACCCGAACCCGAGATCGTCGCGTTGCTCAATCCCGACGCGGTCGTTCGTCCAGAAGCGTTTCGGCGTCTGGCCGCCGAACTCGACCCCAACAAGCGGATCGGGGTCGCCTCGCCAACCATTCTCTTCGACCGCCCCTTTATCGAATGCCAGGTCACAACCAACGGTGACCCACTCGTCATCTCGAGCGTTCGCTGCGGCGCGGACGATCTCGCTGCTCAAAGCCACGGCATCGACGGCGCCGAACGGTTGCCCGGCGCCGACGGACCGGTGTGGCGCTGCCCCAACGGATCGACTCTTCGAGTTCCCATCTTGGCCATGGGAGCCAAGCTGGTGCTCACGGTTTCTCAGGGGGAGGGGCTCATCGATGGAGCAGAGGTGCAAACCGGTTCTGAGCATGAGTCCGACGTAGCCGCGCACCCAACGTATCGAATCGTCCAGAACGCTGGGGTGCGGGTAGACGAAGCTGGTGTTGGACATAGCCGCGGATTCGCGAAGCGGATCGATGAACCCCTCGGCGCTGTCGCTGCCTTGTGGACGGGCGCCGCTGCGGTCTTTCACGCCGACTACTTTCGAACCGTCGGCGGCTTCGATCCCGAGTACTTCCTCTATTACGAAGACGTTGAACTTGGCCTTCGCGGCCTGGCCCATGGCTGGACCACCGTGCACGTTCCCGACGCGATTGTGGAGCACCGACATTCCCACAACACCGTGCAGGGCGGGGAACTGGTCGAGGTGCTCCAACACAAGAACCGGCTACTCACACAGGTCCGACACGGATCGAGAAGCGACGTGGCCAAGACCTTTGGCCGCGCAGTGCTCACCCCGGTTTCGCTCGCCGCCTCATCGCTGCGACACCCCGGCGAACGCAAGGAGCGGCTACAGCTCGCGAAGTGGCGCGCCAAGGCGCTGCGCGATGCCGTAAAGGGAGTTCCCGGCGCACGAGAAGCTCGAACGGAGATCGATCGCCACCGCAGTGTCGACAGCGGTGAAGTGCAACGAATCGCTCGCCGGAAGCGCTAGGCCTCCCACCCAACAACCCCGGTCGACGTCAGATTGGCGCGAGCCCGCAGTAGTAGCCAGCTCGCATTAGCTAGGATGCGGCCGTGCAAATCGTGTACCTGTCGGCCCGACCCGAGCTCCTCAGCGAGACCCTTGGCCACGTGCATCACTTCGCGCCCTTTCTCGACGATGTAGTGGTCATTGCACCGCGGCGCCTAGAGCAGCAAATGGCCAGCATTGGCGAACCGTTCGGCCTCCCGGTCACGGTGGTTACAGACGAAGACCTCATCGACAACCCGATGCAGCTCGATCATGCCGCCCGCAACCAACAACTGCGCGCTGGGGTCGTGAAACATCCAGCGGTCGCGGACGTGTTCGTGATGAGCGATGACGACGCCCGGCCAATCGTCGAGATCGACGAATCGATCTTCGTAACGCCCGAGGGCAAACATCGGCGCCGGTATTTCCACGCGCTCGCCGACTGGCGCCATAACGTCACCGACTTCGACAAGAGCCTGCTCCACAGCTGGATCGTGCTGCGCCAACGCGGCTTTGCCGACCCGCTTTGCTATGCCAGCCATATGCCGCAGGTGATCGACAAGGCCCTCTATGGCGAGGTCAACGATTCACTCGCCGAGATTTCCAGCAGGTACACAATCGATGAATGGTCGCCCTACTTCACCATCGCCCCCGCTGAGAACCCCGACCGATTTGGTGACCCCGAACCGTTCGTCACCCTTGGGTGGCCGCAGTACCCGGGGGAGTGGGCCCACCAGATCACCCCACCACGCCACGTCTTTGAGAACCACCATCCCGAGCTGCACCAATCCGGCGGCCTCTATGACGGCTTGCCAACCGAGTGCGTGCCCGAGACGGCAGCGGAAACGAACCTGGAGAAGATCGTCCGTTGGTATCGACTCGAACGCCAGGTCCGCGAGCTTGACTTCCCCGACGACGTCGAACAGCCATGGACGTCTGACTCCCAGGGTCGCAAGCTTGCCTTTAAGGGTCTGCGCGCGGCGCGCAGCGCCTATCGCTATGTGAGCTTGGACGATCGGGCACGAGTGGCGGAGCTCGAAGGGCGAATTCGTCGGCTCGAACAACGCCCGGACCAATAAGGCGTATGGAGATCGAGGGCACGGGTCCCGAAGTCGAAGCCGCACGAACCCTCATCGCCGATGCGAACCGCATTGCGGTGTTGACCGGAGCGGGGATCTCGACCGACTCGGGACTGCCCGACTTTCGCGGCCCGAACGGAATCTGGACCAAGAACCCCGAGGCCGAGAAGGCGTCGACGATCTCGCACTACGTGAACGAGCCGGAGATCCGCAAGATCAACTGGAAGCTGCGGGCCGAGGGTTCGCTATGGGCCAACGTGCACCCAAATGATGGGCACCGGGCTCTGCTGCCGCTCCAAGTCCGCGGGGAGCTGCACACGCTGATCACCCAGAACGTCGATGAGCTCCATCAGATGGCCGGGATCGACCCCGATCTCGTAGTCGAGATTCACGGCACGACACGAAAGGCCGGGTGCCTGTCGTGTGATTATCGAACCACGATGGAAGCGGTACTCGATCGCGTCCGCGCCGGTGAAGAGGACCCCGACTGCCCGCACTGCGGTGGCATCATCAAATCGTCCACGATCTCCTTTGGGCAAGCCCTCATCGCCGCCGACCTCCAACGAGCCCAACACGCCGCCGACGAGGCCGATCTGCTCCTTGCCATCGGTTCGAGCCTCACGGTAAATCCAATCGCCAGCATCGTCCCGCGAGCCAAGCGTGGCGGTGCCAAGCTGGTCATCATCAACGGAGAGGCGACTCCATTCGATGGGATCGCCGATGTAGTGATCAACGCGTCCATCAGCACGGTGTTGCCCCAAGTCATCAGCTCATAGGAGCCATACTTTGCCAATGGGAAACAAGACGGCGACATGTCTGCTGCTATTGGTGGCCTTGATCGCGAGTGCGTGCGGGCAATCGGAGACCGAGCTGGCCCAAGCAGAACAGCTCTCAGAGCTCGAAGCTCAGCTAGAAGAGCTCCTGGACCGGGAAGAGGCGCAAGATTCGGTACCGGCAGCCGAGGCCGACGATCCGGCGACCGGTCCAACCGCGGACGAGGAGGCGACTGGCGATTCCGGCGGGGTGGCAGCGGGCGCTGCTATCAGCCCAGCGACCGGGCCCAACGAACTCGCGGACATCATCGAATCGATGATCGGGCCGACCGACGATCTCGTGCAAGAGATGCGGCGAATCGATTTCTCGTGGCCTGCGATTACACAGCTGCCGGACACGTCGATCATCGGGTTCAACTTTCAGACAAGGGACACCGGGGACGGTCTGCAGTGGCGACATGAGACGACAGTCGAGTTCTCGACTTCGGCAGATCCACAAGACGTCGTGTTCGCCTACCAAACAGAGCTCGCCGGCCTCCTTCCCAATTTGTCGGAAGAGCGGGTGGTGAACTCCTCAGAACTCGTAGACGGGGTCCCGGTGTTTCGTGCATCACTGGGGACCTTCGGGGTGCGGTGGTTTGAAATTTCAGCTACTGAACGATCCGATGGTTTGGCGGTGGTGACCCTCGCGTCCGGCGAAAATCAGCAGGACCGCGCAGGAGTCGCAGACGGCGTGCTTGAAGCGCTCGCTTCGGTAGTGGCGCACTCCCCGCTAGACAGCATCGAAGGCGCAGAACTGAACGAGGTTGGCTTCATTCACAGCTCGGTGTTCCAAACAATGACGGTGGGCCACGACCTGAATGCGATTGCTGAAAGCGATGTGTTTGCCGCGCGCGATCAGGCGGCAGCGGCTGCGGGGTGGACCCTAACCCGTGAGATCGGAGACACCGGAGGGCGGGCATATCTAGCTCCCGAGATCGCTGACCGAGCAGAGAACGAGGCGCAGATCTCCACGTTCGAACCCGGCGAGTTTGTGGTGCGGTTTCGGTACCGGTCGCCCGATGAGTTGGCGGCGCCCGGTGAGCCAAACGTAGACGCTCCACGCACCACCGAAGTGCCTGCGAACGAGGTTACGTCCGGCGAGAATCCGGCTCCTGTAACTGTGGCCGCCGGAGAGGGGCTCACCGCGGCATCGACCCCAGATGATGTTGCTGACCTGCTCGATGCCATCGTTGGCACGACAGAGGACTTCTCTGGAGAATTGGCGCGGGTGGCGGTGGCATGGCCGCCACTGTCGACACTGCCCGACACCGAGATTGAGACCCTTCGAACGAGCATCACCGGGCAATTTGGGTTGGGATGGCGTCAGTACACCACGGTGCACTTCACGACCTCGGCGACCGCCGAGGACGCCGTACTCGTGATCCAAACCGAACTTGCCGCCTTGTTCCCGGGCGAGAGTGGGTCTTCGTCGACCGAGCAGCTCGATGGACAAATCAGGTTCGCGGCAAGCCTCGGAGAGTTCGACTTCGACGCCACCGAAGACGAGCGCGGAGGCTCAAGAGTGGTGATCAGGTTCAACAGCGGCTCGGGATTCGAGCCCGAGGTGTTGCCACCGTCGGTAGCGGGGCTCGCGAACTTTTCACCGGTGTCTAATTCGGGCGAAATCCAGGTAATCAACCTCACCGTCTCTACCTTTGGTACTCCAGAGATCGAGGTCGTGCACCTGCTCGACGGATTCAACGAAGCCCAAGCACGCGAGGCCGAGGATGCCGGTGCTGCCGCTGCCAACTGGTCGTTTGTGAGCGATACAGGCTCTGGACGTCGCTATGAGGTCGAAGGAGTCGATGCGCGTGCGCTCGTTACCTTGGAGGCGTTCACAGCCCCGGATCTCCCCGACGTGGCTCTCATAACATCGCTCTTCACCGGATGAGTCGCTGGGTGGGGTCCTTACCGAATTCTCCAGAACCGTTGAGATCGTCGCCGTCGGCGGACGGTGACCCGAGCGTTACAGTCTGACCGTGGAGCAGCCGACGACGACACCGGATCGAATGCGACAACTCGCCGTGTTTGGCGTGGCGATGCTCTTGTTGAGCGTGTTTGCGTTCTGGCCGAGCGGAGAGCCGACCCGGACGACGGCAGGCGAGCGCGTCGATCCACTCTCGGCCTACAACCCGGTGTTGGCAGGCGAGACACTTCCCGCGGACTTCCGCCAGATCTTGCCTCGCGACGCGATCCGCCCCGTCTATGACCCGACCTTCGTCGGTGCTGGCGGGGTGAACTGGCCCGACTCAACCGATGTCATCGGAGTCGAGGTCAACGGCGAGGCCAAGGCCTATCCGGTCGACCACCTCAACGGTCGAGAGTTGGTGGTCGACGAACTTGGCGGCGAACCCATATTGGTCAGTTGGTGACCGCTTTGCGCAACGGCGATGGTCCATCGCCGCCAGGTTGAAGACGAAACGCTGACCTTTGGCGTCCACGGTGCCTTGCTTGGCAACGCAATGACGTGGTGGGATCACAGCACCGGTTCGATCTGGACCCAGCCGACAGGCGAAGCCATCGCCGGTCCTCGAAAGGGTGAGACCGTCGAGCTCTTGGCATCGCAGTTCACGTCGTGGAGGGCGTGGCGAGACGCTCATCCCGAGACCTTGGCGCTCGACGTTCCCGCCGGCCCATCATCGTTTAACCTGACCGACTTTTTGATCGTGGTCGATTTCTCCGAAGAGGCAGCCGCCTACGCAATTCCCGACCTGCGTCGTGTGGGTGTCGTCAACGACGTCGTCGCTGGGGTTCCGGTTGCCGTGGTGAGCGACCCCGCCGATCCAACTCGTTGGGCCGTGTACTCGCGAACGCTCGCGGGTGAGGTGCGAGAGTTCGACATCGTCGACGGCTTCCTCGTCGATCGAGAGAGCGGAACACAGTTCACGGCGGCTCGCGGTCTCGGCATCGATGGTCCGCTGGCCGATGAGGTGCTCGACCAGGTCGCGGCCTTCACCGCCTTCCCCGATGACTTCCCGACCTTTTGGCCCGACGGCCGGGTGTGGACACCATGAGCCGCTTCCCGATCTTCTTGCGAACCGATGTCGGCACCTGGACCCGCATTCAAGTCGAAACGCTGCCAAGGCGGATGCTCACCGTGTTGGGTGCCTTCGCGCTCGCGTCCTGGAACCGATTTGGGGCACAGGGTTTCCTCGGGCCACGAGCGCCGCTTCGATTGCTGCTCATTGGTTTATGGGGATGGCTCGCGCTGTCGGTCGTCGTCTGGCTGATTGCTAGGACCTTCGACGAAGACCTCCGCAACGACCCGCTCTACGGGCTGCAACGAGCCGCAGCGTCGATGACGGTCACCCACTTTCCGATCATCATCCTCGGCATGTACCTGGGAACGTTCGGCGCGTTTATTCGCACGCCGATCCCCGGGCTGATCCTGGCCGTGGTGGTCTTCGCTGCGTGGGTGCCCACGCTCTACGTCCGCGCCATGTTGCATCTCGCCCAAGTCGACACCCGCACCGCAATCCTGGCGATGATCGTGCCCTACGCGCTGTGGCTTGCGACCGTTGGCCGTCACCTGTGGCAACAGCTCGGGCACTTAATCTGAACCTCGGTTGTGTCGTGCCGCTCTAGTCTGGGTGCATGGCAACGTTCCAGGAGTTACTCGCCGAAGCAATGGCAGTGGTCGCCGAAGTCGACGCCGCCGAAGCCTCTCGGCGTTTCAGTAACGGCGCTGTTCTGCTCGATGTGCGTGAGCCGGACGAGACACAATCGGGCAGCGTGGGTGGTGCGCTCATCGTCGCCCGGGGCCTGCTCGAACTCCAGATCGAGAGCAAGGTGCCCGACCGATCTCAGCCGGTGGTCATCATGTGTGCTGGCGGAACCCGATCCGCACTCGCCGCCAAGACGATGCTCGACATGGGATATGGCGATGTGGTCTCGCTCGCCGGTGGATTCAACGCATGGAAAGACGCCGGGCTCCCATGGGGAGAGGACGCGGGGCTCTCGATGGAGCAGCGGGCGCGATATGGCCGGCACCTGAACCTTCCCGAGATCGGCGAAGAAGGCCAACTGAAACTCCTCGACTCCAAGGTGCTTTTACTCGGTGCCGGAGGACTTGGTTCGCCCGCCGCCCTCTACCTCGCGGCTGCCGGAGTTGGAACGATGGGCATCGTCGACATGGACGTCGTCGATGCGTCGAACCTGCAACGCCAGGTGATGCACAACCTGGACCGAATCGGTGACAAGAAGGTTGACTCGGCCGAAGAGACAATCCGTTTGCTCAACCCCGATGTCACCGTGGTGAAGCACCCCGTACGCCTCGATGCCTCCAACGTCATGGAACTGATCGAGGGATACGACGTCATCGTCGACGGTGCCGATAACTTTCCCGCTCGCTACGTTCTCAACGATGCATCGGTGAAGTTGGGCATCCCGGTAGTTCATGGCTCGATCTTTCGTTTCGAGGGACAGGTCAGCGTGTTCGACCCGATGCGTGGCCCGACCTATCGCGACATGTTGCCCGCTCCGCCCCCCGCCGAGCTCGCTCCGAACTGCTCGGTCGCTGGAGTTCTCGGAGTGCTTCCAGGAATTGTTGGCTCGATCCAAGCCGTCGAAGCAATCAAGTTGTTGTTGGGCCTTGGCGAACCACTCATTGGTCGCCTCCTCATCTTCGATGCGCTCGACATGATGTTCTCCGAGTACACCCTGGAGAAAGACGACGCGAACCCGGTGACCTATGAGCGCCGGGACGATATAGCAATCGTCGACCTCGAGGGCCTGTGCGCTCCAGTGCTGCTCAGCTAGCAGTGCGAGATTGGCCCCAGTTCTCGACGGCCAGTGGCTAGTCTCACTGCCGTGAAGGGACTGATTCTTTCCGGTGGAGCCGGGACTCGGCTACGGCCGATTACCCATACCTCGGCCAAACAACTCGTACCGATTGCCAACAAACCAATCCTCGTTTACGGGCTTGAGGCAATGGTTGATGCAGGTATCGAAGAGATCGGCATCATCATCAGCCCGGAGACCGGTGGCGACATACGCGACGCCGTTGGTGACGGCTCGCAGTTCGGTGCAGAGATCACCTGGATTGTGCAGGACGAACCCCTCGGACTCGCTCATTGCGTGCTCATCGCCAAACCGTTCCTCGGTGAGGACGACTTTGTTATGTACCTCGGCGACAACATGCTCGAACAAGATCTCGTTGGATTCGTCGAGACCTTCTCCCAGCGGTCAAACGCCCCCGAACTCGGCAGTGCTGGCCCGCCGGCCGCGCAGATTCTTCTCGCCAAAGTCGATGACCCGCGTTCGTTCGGAGTCGCCGATGTGGCCGCCGACGGGTCGGTCGTGGCCCTGGTCGAAAAGCCTGACGATCCACCCTCTGACCTCGCGCTCGTTGGCGTCTACCTCTTCGATCGACGTATCCACGACGCGGTTGACGCAATCGAACCGAGCGCTCGCGGCGAACTTGAAATTACCGACGCGATCCAATGGTTGATCGACGAAGGCCACCCGGTAGCCCACGACACATTGCGCGGCTGGTGGCTCGACACGGGCAAGAAGGACCCACTGCTCGAGTGCAACCGACTCGTGCTCGACACGATCGAGGACCACATCGGCGGTGACGTCGACGCGGCATCGACGATCACCGGTCGTGTCCGAATCGAAGCCGGTGCCAAGATCGTGAATTCCACCGTGCGCGGCCCAGCCGTTATCGGAGCCGGAACGACCGTGACCGACTCCTACATCGGCCCGTACTCCTCGGTTGCCGCCAACTGCGTCATCGAAAAGTCCGAGCTCGACCATTCGGTGATCCTGGGTGCATCGAGCATCCGAAACGTTGCCCGAATCACCGACTCGCTCATTGGTGCACACGTCGAGGTGGATCGCAGCGATCATGTGCCAGCGGGCTTGAGACTGATGCTCGGCGATCACTCACGTATCGAGTTGGAAGGCTGACCATGGCAACGCTCACGAAATCCGAAGTAATCGACGGGGTAGTAATCGTCGAACCAACCGTGCACCGAGACGACCGGGGATACTTCATCGAGACGTACCGGCGAGAGTGGTTCGACCTCGGGCGCGAAATGATTCAAAGCAATCGTGGGAACCGCCAAAGCGGCGCGATTGTGGGATTGCACTATCACCTGCATCAAGCCGACTACTGGTACGTACCTACCGGTCACGCCCGGGTCGTGTTGCATGACCTTCGAGTCGGCTCGGCAACCGACGGCGCGACGCAAATGCTGGATATGGGCGAAGTCGATGGTGGTGAGAACAACCACCTCGGTCTGTTCATCCCGCCCGGCGTGGCGCACGGGTTTGCGTCGCTGACGGATTGCGTCATCACCTACTTGGTCGACGGCTACTACAACCCGGCCGACGAGCTCGGTGTGGCATGGAACGATCCGGAATTGGGCGCCGATTGGGGGCTGACCGATCCAATCGTGTCGGAGCGCGACGCAGCCAATCCGCTGCGCTCGGAGATCGATCCGGCCCGAACCCCCCACGCATCGATCCGTACCTGAAAGTTGCCAGCATGAAGATGTTCATCACCGGCGCGGCTGGATTCATCGGCTCGAACTATGTTCGCTGGCTCATGGCCAATAGCGACGCCGAGATCACGGTGTTCGACGCACTCACCTACGCGGGCGTGCGGGCAAACCTGGCCGAATTCGAAGGGTCTTCACGGTTCTCCTTCGTCCAAGGCGACATCACCGATCGCGAGGCGGTGGCCGCAGCGATGAAGGGCCACACCCATGTCGTGCACTTTGCAGCTGAGTCCCACGTCGACCGTTCCATCCTGGGACCCGACGCGTTCATCCACACCAACGTCGGCGGGACCAACGTCGTGTGCGACATCGCCCGCCAAACAGAGATCGAACGGTTTCTGCACATCTCGACCGACGAGGTGTACGGGTCAATCGATGAGGGAAGCTTTGTCGAGGCCGACCCGCTCGAGCCGCGCTCGCCCTATTCGGCGAGTAAGGCGAGCTCTGATCTCGTCGCGATGGCCTATAGCGAGACCTATGGCCTGCCGGTCGTCATCACCCGGTCAGCGAACCAGTTCGGCCCCTATCAATTCCCCGAGAAAGTGATTCCTCTGTTCGTCACGAACCTCGAAGAGGGTCAGCAGGTGCCGCTGTATGGCGACGGGCTCAACATTCGAGACTGGACCTACGTGCTCGACAACTGCGAGGCCGTGCAGATGGTGTTGGAGACCGGCACGACCGGCGAGATCTACAACATTGGTGCAGGCAACGAGCTCACGAACAAGGAACTCACCATGGCGATACTGCAACGGTGCGGCAAGGACGAGTCATCGATCGACTTCGTTGAAGACCGCCTCGGGCACGATCGTCGCTACAGCATCGATACCACCAAGATCCGGGCGCTTGGGTGGGAGCCGAAGCGGAGCTTCGAAGATGCCCTCGACGAAACGGTTGCCTGGTATCGCAACAACCGTGCCTGGTGGGAGCCGCTGAAGGCTTCGGTGAAGAACCGCTGATGAGACGAGTTCTGCTCACCGGCGCAGCCGGGCAGCTCGGCACCGATGTTCGCCTCGCTGCTCCCGACTACTCCACCATCGAACTTCATGCCATCGATCGCGAAGAGCTCGACATCACCGACCCTTCGGCCACTTCGGCCCTGATCTCTGACATTGAGCCTGACGTCATCATCCACGCCGCGGCATATACCGCAGTCGACGATTGTGAGTCGAACAGCGAGGCCGCACACGACGTGAATGCAGGCGGCACCGCAGCGATCACCAGCGCAGCCAAAGCGATCGGCGCCCGCGTGATCTACGTGAGTACCGACTACGTCTTCGACGGCACGAAGGTGGAGCCGTACGTGGAGATGGATGTCCCCAATCCGGCCTCGGTGTATGGCGAGTCGAAGCTCGCGGGCGAACATCATGTCGCCGACCTCGGCGATAGCGGATTGATCGTGCGCACCTCCTGGGTTTGTGGGGTGCACGGCGCCAACATGGTCAAGACGATCCTTCGGGCCGCTGCCAACCACCCGACGCTCACCTTCGTCGACGATCAGGTCGGCAAGCCAACGTTCACGAGCGACTTGGCCAGAGCGCTGCTCACCTTGGCCACCCGCGATGATTCTGGCGTCATGCACGTGACGAACGAAGGGATTGTCTCGTGGTACGACTTCTGCCGAGAGGTCCTGATCGCCGCGGGCGAAGACCCAAATCGGGTGCAGCCGTGTTCAACCGCCGAATTGCAACCCCCGCGCCCGGCCCCGCGTCCGGCGAACTCGGTGTTGGCAAACACTCGGTTCGAAGAGGCCGGGCTACCCCTATTGCGGGACTTTCGAGAGCCCCTGGCCGAGGTCGTGCGCGCTTTGCAGGCTCTCTAGGGAAGCCAAGTTGTGGTGCCGCCGATCTGACCTAGCGGCCTGGTTTCGCTACGGTACGTAGTGCGCTGGTCAAAGGGGTACCCCACGGTATGAGGAAAATCAGAGGCGGGCTCGCAGGCATTGCATTGCTCGCCATGATGTCGACGACGGTGACTCCCGCCGGCGCCCAAGCGTTCCAGACCCAAGTTGGCGACGACGAGCCCCTCGTGCTGTCCGTTGACGGCCACGGTTGGGGACACGGCCGAGGCATGGGGCAATTCGGGGCACTTGGCTATGCCGTGAACTTTGGCTGGTCAAGCGAACGGATCCTCGATCACTTCTATGGCGATACCTCCGCTGGGGTTCAACCAAACTCGTTGCTCACCGTGCGAATCGACGGCGCAAACGACGAGCCGACCGTCGTGCAAGTCGATAGCGGCTCGGTGGTATTGATCGACGATAACGACGAAGTCACCCACGTCAGCCAGGGCCAGGCACTGCGCCTAACCGCCGTAGCCGGTGGTTTTGTGCTCGCCGATGCGCCCACATGTTCAGGCCCGTTCGTGGATCGGCCCGGGGTCATCGATGCTGAACAGCTTCGAATCAGCACTGTCGATGGATCGCCCTCTGTATCACCTCCCGCTCTCGGCGACGGAACCATTGTTCTCGGCGACTGGAACGGCGACGGCTCCGACGAAGTAGCCCTCGTCGACGGCACGTCATGGACGCTGTTCAATGGCACGCAAGCCAATCCGGCCGCCTCGGTGCGCTCCACATTTCAGATGCCTGCGGGCATCCCGCTTTCGGGCGATTGGGATGGCGACGGCGTCGATACCGCCGCCGTGTTCAACAACGGCACGTGGACCCTTGGCAATGGAATTGCATCATCTTCCGTGCTGAGCTTTGGTGAAGCCGGTGACGCGCCGATCGGTGGCGATTGGGATGGCGACGGCAACGACGACCTCGGCATACGCCGAGACCGCATCTGGTTCCTTTCACCAGGTGCTGGCGCTCCAGTTCGCGACTTCCAATTCGGGCAACTCGCAGACGACGCCTTTGTTGGGGACTGGGATGGCGATGGCTTCTCCGACGTAGGACTTGTCCGTGACGACCAACTGATTCGCCGTACGGGACTTGAGGACCGCGGTCCCGAGCTCGATCGCGTTGGCTTGCCCAACTCGGGCGAATTCCACATTGGAGACCTCGACGGAGACGGAAACGACGAGCCCGTCCTTGGGCTTTCGGCGCAAATCGGCGTCGGTGGCACGCCAGGAGGAGATCAGGCAGCGGACGCGAGCCCTCGTCTCGATCCCTTCATAGACCTCGATGAAACCATCCAGCGGTGTGTGTCGACGAGTGAACAACGCTATTACCGAGGCGAACTTCGTGCAGTGCACAACGACGGCAACCAACGAACCGTCAATGCGGTCCCCGTTGAGGCCTACCTGCGGGCCGTTGTGCCACTGGAGATGCCAGCGAGTTGGGCCCTCCTCGGTAACGGCGACGGGGCAGCTGCGGTGCAGTCGCAGGCGGTGTCGGCGAGGTCCTATGCGCTGGGCGAAAACCGCACGAGCTATGCGAGAACCTGCGACACGATTAGCTGCCAGGTCTACGGCGGTCGAGCGGTTCGGGTGAACGGCACGCTGACCGACAACGAGCACCCACTGTCCACCGAAGCAATCGATGCCACGACCGGCGTCGTCCGCATGCGTGGCGAATCGGTGGCTCGGACCGAGTTCTCGAGTTCCACGGGCGGATGGACAGCCGGTGGAGTGTTCCCAGCGGTCGAAGACCTCGGCGACGATGTCGACCGAAACCCGAACCATGACTGGACGGATCAAATTCCAGTCAGCGACATCGAGGCACGATTCAGTAACCGTCAGCTCGACCGAGTCTTCGTTTCCGAACGCAATGGACTCGGTGAAGATGGTGGCCGCGCCGTCGAGGTCACGCTCATCTTTGGTGAGGAGACCTTCACCATGGACGCCAACGACTTCCGGTTCGTATTTGGCTTGCTGTCAGATTGGTTCACCGTCGATTGGACGCGGCCGCTCGACGGAGCCTTTTCGCCGTGCATCTGTCCGGAGATCTGGCCCGACGAGCGTCTGTTCGCCGAGAACTAGTCCGTTACGCCGGCTCGATCTCTAGGGTCGCGAGTACTTCGTTGACGAGTGGAACCAGCACGTTGCGCTGGCGATGCGAACCGAGAACCACGTAGAGACAAAAGGCCCGTCCGTTGGCGTTGAAGAAGATCTGACGCCCCGACTGGCCCATCAGCGTTCGTTGCATCTGCTGAGGGTGAAACTCCTCCGGGGTGAGCTGCGGCACGCCAGATCGAGCAAAGAGGGGAGTGTCGACGCTCTCGGGCCCGTGTTCGAAAAGGATCACCATGAGCGCACCCGAGCTCATCAGTTCGACGGCTCCAGATCCAAAGTCGCCACGCTCGGCGGGCAACGCGAAATTAGCGAGGTGCACGACATTTCGCGCTACTTCGGTCTCGCCACTTGGGCCATTGAGAAGTCGGCCATCGAACTCCGGCGCGCGGTTGAAGACCTCGCCCTCCCATCCTCCTGGTAGGCCGACGGAGACGCCGCCCCCATTGAGTGTGTTCATCGTTGCTCCATTCCAGGAATTACGTCTTCGATCATAGGAGGGACCCCAGTCCAGCCACGGCCCACAACCCGACAGCGGTTGCGGCGCCTAGAGAGGCGACAGCGCCGGCGCGGGACCGGTCTCGGAATTGGTCGAGGCGCTGGTGAAAAGCGCGCAGCCGTTCGGGTGAGTCGACGCGGGCCCCAGCGAGCAACGTCGCCCCTCGAACAAAGCCAAAGAGAGCGCCGAGAAAGGCTGTGGTGACCGGGTCGCCGAGCAGCACCATGGTGACGACCAACAGATGCACGAGTGTGGTTGTGATGATCGTGGAGATCCCAAAGCCGAGTTCAGCGCCAAAGCCTGCTCCGTAGATCCAACCGCGATAGGTCTGAATCCAATTTTCGTTCACCTGTCGGGCGCGGGTGGGGAGGATGCGTTCGCGTTTGGTCGCTTCGAGAATTGTGGCGATTCCGGCCGCTACGAAAACGATCGCTGTGCGGGCGGTGGAGGGAATCGCGAGCACAGAAGTCAAAAGTGCGCCGACACCTCCGGCGAGCACCCCGAGAATCAGCCCGCCCAGCGTGCTCGCGAACACGTGTGCAATGGCAGTGCCAGCGAATTGGTTGTTGCGGCTCCGTTCCCCGAACGGATGAATGCTCGAAAGCATCGACTCACCTCACGGTGACCAGGTCGAGCGGAGTGCACCGGCGACGGCGGCGATGCATCCAATAATGAACACCCCGCTCATAGCCGCTGGTTGCCTTGGCCGGGGTACAGGGTTGGATCGTCGGGGCTGATACCGGCAGCCTCGAGGTCAGCGTCTATGCGGCGTTCGTTCTCGGCCTCAATATCGGCGTCGGCTCGAGAGAGAAGCGAACCGACCTGGGACCACGTAGATGCTGCCCCCTCGCCTTCGATCGACGCGGTCGAACCGTCGACCAATACAAAATACGGTGACACGGGAATCCCATAGTCGTCCCACGCCTGCGAGGACATCACGACCGCGTGTCGCTGCGGTGCCAAGTTCGTGAGCGCCGCGGGGCTTTCCTCGTCGTTGCTGCGGGTCACGATGACCAAACGGTCGACCGAACGCGGCAAGGCAGGATCGTTTCGAAACGCATCCCAGAAGTTCTTGCAGGTAGCGCAGCCGCTCGTGAGAAACGCCAGCAGGGTTCGTTCGTGTCTTCCGTTCAGCCCAACGACGAGACCTCCGCCTCGTGGGGTGGTCCCCGTAATGTCGTGGACGGTGCCGTCGCCGGTTCCGGCGATGACTCGCTCGGAGGCGTGTGGAACCCGTCGTTCGGGATCGGGAAGCAACGTTGATGTCCCAGAGGTGTCAGCACCGTCGTGGCCGAAGGAAACCCCGAGTTCGTTGAAGGCCCGCAGCATCTCGCCGTGGCTGCGGAGAAGCCCGAGTACCAACACCGTAAGCATCACCACCACAACGGTGAGAGCACCGACAACGTAGATCATGAGGGCAGCTGCCCAGGTGTCCAACTTCCCGCTTGCCACGTAAGGAAGATGTCACCGCCTCGGCCGAACCGGAATCGTGAATCGTCTTCGTTGGACATGCGCCAACGGCCCTTCTTACGCACGATCGCAGGAAGATACACCCCGTCTTGGTTCCAGTCGCCGACGACGTAGGTGGGGTTGGAGGTGCCGAATTTGAGCTCACGCTGCGGCGGCCCGTCGGTGACGGTGTGACGTAGTCGCCATTCCCTCACCTTGGTATCGTCGCGCACTGCGCCGACACCGGTTTGGCCATTGCCGTTCCAATCGCCGGTGACAGGAATATCGCCCTTCCCGCCGAATGCGAACGCTCGATCGGGGGCCCCGGCGCTCGGAGTCTGGCGCACTTCCCACTTGTTGGTGTTGGCTTTCCGGACGCCGATGCCAAAGACGCCATCGCCGTTCCAATCCCCGGCGATAGGAATGTCGCCAGGCTCACCGAATTCGAAATCGAGGTTCGCTGGCCCGGCGGTGTTCTCGTTGCGCAAGAGCCAGCGTCGTCCGTTACGAACCACCCCGACGGTCCACGTGCCATCGCCGTTCCAATCGCCCATGATTGGGATGTCGCCCGCTTGGCCGAAAGTGAAGCTGACGGTCTCTGGAGTTCCCGTGTTGGGGAGGGAGTAGGCCAAGGTCCATTCGCCATCACGGAAGGTGGCAGGGAGCGTTCCCCGCGTTGGAGTCGGGCGATCGAGGCATGGGCGGTGATGGAATCGAGTGTTGTTGTCGGTGGCGGTGGCCGTCGTGCACGTCGGGTCAAAGCGCCACGGTGGGGTGCAGGTGACCACACGGCACACGATCGGGCCGAGGCACGAAATCGACTGGTTGCACTGTCCGTAACGAAAGGCCGTGCAGCAGGCCTTGCGATTTCCGCAGCTGCCTTCGGCACAGCTGCAATCGCACTGGTTAGTCAGACGGGTAACACCACCAGCTCCACATGGGCCAGCAGGGATTGCATTGCAATCGAGGTAGTAGCGAGGACCAGCAACGCCGCTAGCGGTGCAAAACGAGGAGCCGTCAACCTTCCACCAGCCGGCCGGGATGGTGTCTGTTGGGCACGTGTTCTCGCCGGTGAGCGTGCAACAGAACTCGGTGTACCCATCACAACATGTCGAGCCGCAATCACAGTCTTGGTTGTTGCATCGACAAATGGCTGCGTATGCCGTTCCTGGTCGCAATGTGTAGGCGACAGGCACGGTCGCAATGGCACTGCCGACGAGCGTGGTCTTGGTGATGAAGCTGCGTCGTGATGTGCGGTTCGCGATTGCGGATCCGGCGCGATCGACGAGACGAATACTCACGTCATACCTCGTTTCGAGCGAGTGGTGGTTGGGGGTGTTCTCAGTGCGAACTCCGGCGTTGCTGCCGGAGCGGTCCCTCGGACGAGAGCAAGATTGCGAGGCACAGCGGTGAGCGCAGCGATCGAGACCACGATGGCAAGAACGATCAAGACCGAAGCGAGTATCGCTTCGGCGATCGTGCCGTCAAAGTCGAGGATCGACACGGGATTGGCTATAGCCAATCCCGCAATCGCAGCTGCGGCTGCATTGAACGCGGCGTGCCCTGCCGTAGGTGGAGTGTCCTCATGGCCAAAGCAACCACAGGAGATATCGCTTTGATTGCCGCTCAACGCCCACAAAATAAAGAGGGCGAACCCGGCGTATAACGCGGTCACCGCGGCGAAAAGCCACGGCGAACCGAATACAGCTGCGGCAATGCCGAGGGCAACCTCAGCCACGCCCATGACCCTGGCGGCAACCAGCGGCTTGGGGATGTGCAATGCGTCGAGGGCCGTCGCAGTTGGGGACGGAGCGCGTACCTTCGCCGCACCAGCGACGACGAGTACCCCGAGTGCGACCAACAGTGGTCCAGTCAACGAATTCACCGCAACGCATAGTAGTCGCTGAGAACCGCAGATGGTCGAAGCCAGAGAGATAGTGTTGGCGATCTATGGCACTTCAGTTTGTGGTTATCGGAGGTGGCCCCGCAGGGGTCGCCGCAGCAACCTATGCAGCGAGGTTTGGTGCGGAGGTAACGCTCATTGAGCGCGATGTCATCGGTGGAGCCGCTCACCTGTGGGATTGCATCCCGTCGAAGGCAATGATCGCAACCGGCGGAGCGCTTTCGTTTCTTGGCCGCAGCGAGGGGATGGGCCTCGAGACGGTGACGCCCCACATCGATACCGAGAACCTTTCCGGTCGCCTGGCGAGCATCATGGACCACCTCGAAGCCTCAAACAACGACCTGCTGTCGAGCCAGAATGTTCGGATTCTTGAGGGAACGGGTTCATTAACCGGACCCCATTGCGTCGAAGTCTCGCTCAACGATGGCACCACCGAAGAGCTGCATGCCGATGCGGTACTGCTTTCGACGGGTTCGCGGCCGCGAGTCCCAGAGTGGTGTACACCCGACGGCGAACGAATTCTCACAACCCGCCACGCGTATCCGCCACCGGAAATTCCCGAGCACCTGACCGTTGTTGGCTCGGGCGTGACCGGCGTGGAGTTCGTGCACATGTTCGCCTCGCTTGGTTCCGAGGTCACCTTGATCGTGAGCCGTCAACACGTTTTGCCAGACAAGGACCCAGAGGTTGCCTACGAACTCGAACAAGACTTCCTTCGCCGCGGCGTGAACCTGTTGAAGGGTGCACGCAGCACCAGCATCGATCGCTCCGGCGATGAAGTGGTCGTCAAGTGCAACGATGGCCGGGTTGTCGCGAGCACACATGCGTTGCTCGCCATTGGCTCGATTCCCAATTCGGATTCGCTTGGGTTGGAGGCGGCCGGAGTTACCTCCGATGGCGGCTACATCCCCATCAACGAAGACGCGCAGTCCAATGTCCCCCACATCTATGCAGCCGGGGACCTTTCGGGAAAACTCCCGCTGTCGTCGGTGGCCACAATGCAGGGTCGAAAGATCGCCGAGCACGTGATGGGTGTGGGCGAACGAAACAAACACATCAATTACTCCAAGGCCGCGTCGGCCATTTTCACCGAACCCGAGATCGCCGACGTCGGCGTATCCCAAGCTGATGCCTTCGCCCACGGCCGCAAGGTTCGTGTTACCAAGGTGCCGTTCTCGGCATCGGCCAAAGCGCTGATCAACGATGACCCAAGAGGCTTCGTCAAGTTGATCTCGGACCCTGCCACCGGTGTTGTGCTCGGCGGATCGATCGTTGGACGCCACGCTGCCGAACTGATTTCAATCATTGCTCTGTGCGTACAGAACCAGCTGACGGTACGCGACCTCGCGGAGACCCTCTTTGTACACCCGACGCTCAGCGAGAGTCTTGCCGAAGCCGCCGAATAGCGGGGCGCAATAACGCCGTTGCTCGCTAGGCCTCGATCTTGACGAGGAGGTCGCCGGACCCAACCGAGTCGCCAACCGCGACCGCTACCTCTGCGACGGTGCCATCGATGTCGGCGTTGATCGAGTTCTCCATTTTCATGGCTTCCAGGACCACAACAGCGTCGCCAGCAGACACCGTGTCGCCAACTTCGACATGCACACCAACAATGGTTCCTTGCATCGGGGCTGCGATTGCGCCGTCGCCTCCAGCGGAGCCCCCCGAGGAACTGGCTGGAGCGCGCCGCGCCCGAGCCGGAGCCGCGGGTGCGCCGACGGTTTCGGGAACCCACAAGGTGACGTCGTACTTGCGACCGTTTACCTCGACAGGGACGTTCTTCTTGGCCAGGGGTTCCTCGGTTTCCGATGTTGGCGCGCCAGCGACCGATACGACACCGGTGAGGTTGAGTCCGTTCTCGACCCAATTGGTCGAGTGGGTGTTGTTCTGAAACTCCGCTGATTCGAGGATCACTTTGTCGGCCGGAATCGTGGTGGAAACGCCCTCGATCTGCAGTTCGTCGAGCGCACGTAGTGCACGTCTAATTGCCGTGTCGCGGTCTTTGCCCCAGACGATGAGCTTGCCGACGAGGTTGTCGTAGAACTGGCTTATCTCATCGCCAGATTCATATCCCGTGTCGAAGCGGGTGCCGAATCCGTCGGGCGGAGTCAGGGTGGTGACGGGTCCAGGCGATGGGAGGAACGCTCCCTCGGCCGGGTCTTCGGCATTGATCCGAATCTCGATCGCGTGCCCCGTGATGGTGACGTCGTCTTGGCTGATGGTCAGCGGTTCGCCAGCGGCGACACGCAGCTGTTGCTCGACGAGATCTACGCCGGTGACAAGTTCGGTCACCGGGTGCTCTACTTGGAGACGAGTGTTCATTTCGAGGTAATAGAAGGCGCCGTCTTCGAAGAGGAATTCGACCGTTCCGGCATTGGTGTAGTCACATCCAACCGCCACGTCGATTGCGGCCTGGCACATGTCGTCGAGGGTCTTCTGGTCGATACCGAATGCCGGGGCCTCCTCGATCAGCTTTTGATGGCGACGTTGAGACGAGCAATCACGGGTTCCAAGAGAAATCGTGTTCCCGTGCGTGTCGGCAAGTACTTGGACCTCGACGTGACGGGGATTCGACAGATAGCGCTCCATGTAGATCTCGTCGCGACCGAAGTAGGCGAGCGCTTCTCGCTGCGCTGATTCGATTGCAGCCTCGACCTCGTCTGCGCCCCCGACCACCTTCATGCCGCGACCACCGCCGCCATAGGCGGCCTTGATTGCGACCGGCCAGCCGTGCTCGGCACCAAAATCGAGCACCTGTTGTGGGTCGGTGATCAAATCTGTGGTCCCCGGTACCCCAAAGACACCGACTTTTTCGGCGGCTTGGCGGGCAGAAATCTTGTCCCCCATGACCTCGATCGCCGCTGGCGGAGGTCCGATGAAAGCGACGCCCAGGTCCGAAATCGCACGAGCGAAATCGGCGTTCTCGGAGAAGAAGCCATAACCAGGGTGCACTGCCTCGGCGCCACTCTCCTGGATGACCTCGATCATCCGATCCGTGTTGAGGTACGACTCGGCCGCGGTTTGGCCACCTAGCGCGTAGGCCTGGTCGGCGAGCCGAACATGGAGAGCGTCTCGATCGAGTTCGGAGTACACGGCGATGGTTGAGACACCGAGTTCCTTGCATGCTCGGATCACCCGAACGGCGATTTCGCCCCGGTTTGCTATCAAAACGCTACTAAACATCCCCATGTAGTAGTCCATGTTATAGAGATGGGGAAAGTTGGCTCTGTGTGAACCTGGTGACAGTCTGTTTGGGTGAACGTGAACCACTTCGCCGCTGGGCGGTTTCAGTCGATTGATTGGGTCGAACAGACGGGGTCGACGAACGCCGACCTCGCCCAGGAGGTGCACGACGATCTCACGGACCCGAGAGTCCTGTTCACCGACGAGCAGACCGCGGGGCGCGGCCGCCGTGGGCGATCGTGGGTGATGCGCCCGGCTGGCGGAATCATGGTGTCGTTCTTCGTGCCCTGGACCAACGCCGAGACAGCCCATGGCGTCAACTCCGCCTTGGCGACCGCGGTTGTTGCAGCGATCGGCAACACCTCTCCGGTCGTTCCAACGCTCAAGTGGCCAAACGATGTGATTGTCGAATCCTCCACGGGCGAGACCAAGAAGCTGGCCGGAATTCTCGCCGAGGCTGTCTCCGACGCCGACGGAGTCCACGGCGTCATTGTTGGTATTGGGTTGAACGTGTCCTGGCCGACAGCAGCCGATATTGCCGCAGCTCCCGAAGACCTTGGTGGGGCTGTTGCGTTGGAGTCGCTTACGGGTGAACCGGTCGACCGCGAAGCGCTCGCCAAAGAGCTCGTTCGATGCTTCGACGAGGAGCTGAATCTGTTGCAACAGCTCGGTGTCTCGGCGCTACATCAGCGTTATGTAGCGAGCTGCACAACGATCGGTCGTCGAGTGCGAGTCGAACAACGCGAAGGTCCCGTCGTTGGAGTTGCGCTCCGGCTCGATCCGACGGGCGCGCTCGTGCTTCAGGTGGGCGACAACGAGCAGAGCTTTCTTGCCGGCGATGTTGTTCATCTCCGAGACG
The DNA here is from genome assembly GCA_964441145.1 of uncultured Acidimicrobiales bacterium. Classification (GTDB taxonomy): domain Bacteria; phylum Actinomycetota; class Acidimicrobiia; order Acidimicrobiales; family SHLQ01; genus SHLQ01. The sequence goes on along the minus strand of CAYTUB010000007.1, from coordinate 29,056 downwards.
CAGACCGCGTCTCGGAGATCGATCGCTGAGCACTAGCGTGGGTGAGTAATGAACGCTTCCGCTAGAGGTCGCCGAACCTGGCCTCAACGGCTTCTCATCCTTTGCGGCCTGCTGATTTCTGTTGCCTTGTTCGTTGGTGCGCGCTTCTTTTGGGAGGCGCGCACAGTTCTCGCAGACCTTCCACGTATCCGCGTGGGTGCGGGCATCCTTGCTCAGGAAGGGGCGCCCGGTGACCCGGTGAACCTGCTGCTTGTCGGAGTCGATAGTTCCGAGGGGCTCGATCCTGATGATCCGGTCCGTCAAGGTCGTAATGTCGAAGACGAGGCACGCGGCGTTGTCAGGCCCGACACCATCCTCATCCTTCGACTCGACCCGGCGACCGGCGAGGCAGCGGTGATCTCCTTGCCGCGCGACCTCATCGTCGAGGTGCCGGGGGGAACGACGGCTCGGATCAACGCCACCCAGGCGGTCGGCGGCTTAGATTCGCTCATATCGACAATCGACTCGAATTTCTCGATTCCCATCAACCATTTCGTGGTCGCAGATTTCGCTAGCTTCGCCCAGGTTGTCGAGATCGTCGGTGGTGTATCGGTCAACTTTCCTTACCCGACTCGCGACCGGGGTTCGGGTCTTGCGCTCGACGCGGGGTGTTGGGCGCTCGATGGCAGTGAATCGCTCGCCTACGTACGCGCGAGGTCGATCGAGGAGAGGATCGATGGCGAGTGGGTACCCCTCGTTGCTGTCGCTCCCGATTTGGCCCGCATCGAACGTCAACAGGAGTTCATGGTTCTCGCGTTAGAGCAAGTGCTCTCCGTTGCCCGGTCAGATATTTCGCGCATTGGCGAGTTCATCGATGCAGGCTCCCAGGCGGTGCAACTCGATGAAAACCTGACACCGGGCGACATGCTTGACCTCGCATCAGCTTTTGCTGACTACAACACCGAGGACCTTGTTGTTTCGACGCTTCCCGTCGCCGCATTGTTCTCCGAATCAGGCGTCTACCAGGGCGAGGCGCTGGTCGAGGATGCATCCATCGATTCCCTGGCGTTGTTTCAAGGTGTTGCCGGAAGTGTTCGCCCGGCCGAGGTCACCGTGGTGGTCGACACGACCGAGGGTCGCCATGTCGAAGAACTCGCCGAGCGTGGATTTATGGCCGCACGAGGGGAGCGGGTACATGACAGCGCTACCCGGGTCGTCTTTGGGCCTGACTCGAGAGATGAGGCGCTTCTCTTAGCTCGCTACCTGGACTCCGTCCCCGCGCTCGAAGTAGCTGCCGAGGTTGGCGTTCGCCTAGACGTGGGTGCGGACTTCTCCGGGATACGTCAATTCCCCCGCCCGCAAAGCGACCTCGAGCAAGGGGTAAATCGGGCTCTGCGGCAGTTCTCCCAACAGCAAACTGCGGCGACGACCACGACCTCGATGCCACCAGGACCCGAGGACGCTCCGGAGAGTGATGAAACAAATGCTCAAGGTTCCGCTGAGTCGTCCGTCACTACAATTGTGGTAGATGCACCCTCTGACGTAGCCTCAACCTCGGAAAGCGCTACCACAGCAAGGCCAAATGCCCCAACGACTTCTGTAGAGGCATCCCCTACCATCGTTCGCGGTAGGCCACCGGAGGGTGTTACATGCACACCCACCGGCGGCTGAAAAGGAGAAAAATATGGCAGTGACGGAGATCCAGTCGACGGCTCGAATCGCCGTAATCGGTACGGGATATGTGGGTTTGACCACCGGCGCATGCTTTGCCGAGCTTGGTCACGACGTTCTTTGCGCCGACATCGTGCCCGAGAAGGTCGATTCGCTCAAAAAGGGTGAGATTCCAATCCACGAAGATGGCCTGGAATCGATCGTTCGCGAGAACATGCAAGCTGGCCGTCTCGATTTCGTGTTGGGTGCCGAAAACGCCGTAAAGGACCGCGAGTTTGTCTACCTCTGCGTGCCGACACCACAGGGTGACGATGGCCGTGCGGACCTTTCCTACGTGGAGGCCGCCGCCAAAGAGATCGCTCCTCACCTCGACCGCGGTGCCGTCGTAGTGAACAAGTCGACTGTGCCGGTCGGGTCAACGCTGTTGGTAGAGCGGGCGTTGCAGCGCCGCGATGTCCACGTCGTTTCGAATCCGGAATTCTTGCGCGAAGGGTCAGCGGTCGGCGATTTCTTGAATCCAGACCGCGTGGTCATCGGCGCTGATGATCGCGCCGCTGCGTCGCGAGTGGCGGCGCTGTATCTCGGAGTACGCGCTCCGATCTTGATCACCGATCCGGCATCAGCCGAAACGTGTAAGTACGCGGCGAATGCCTTTCTTGCCACGAAGATCTCCTTCGCGAACGCGGTCGCTGCGGTGTGCGAAGCCGCAGGCGCCGATGTTGCTGACGTCTTGATGGGCATTGGCTATGACTCGCGAATTGGTCACCACTTCCTGCGGCCGGGCCCGGGTTGGGGCGGTTCATGTTTCCCGAAGGACACCAAAGCAATGATCGGCATCGCCGAGGACGCTGGCTATGACTTCGCCTTCCTCAAAGGTGTGATCGAAGTAAACGAGCAGCAATTCGACCGGGTCGTAGACAAGATCAAGCTCGCTGCCGGTGACACTCTCGACGGAGTGAGAATTGGTGTGTTGGGGCTGACCTTTAAGGCCGGCACCGATGACATGCGTGATTCGCCGGCGATTGAAATTACGCGTCGACTCGTTGATGCAGGTGCCGTTGTCCGTGCCTTTGACCCCGTCGGCAAGGACTGTCCAATCGAGGGCGTCGAGGTATGCGAGGACATCTATTCAGCTGCCGAGGATGCCGAGGTGTTGGCGATCTTGACGGAGTGGGACGAATTCAAGTTTGTCGATCTGGATAAGTTGGCTGACGTCATGGCAAACAAACACATCGTCGACGGTCGAAACTTGCTGGACCGCGGAGCTGTACGTCGCCGCGGCTTTACCTATCAAGGAATTGGTCGCAGCTAGTGGCACGAGTAGTCGTTACCGGCGGCGCGGGTTTCCTTGGATCCCATCTGGGAGACGCGCTGCTCGACCGGGGGGACGAGGTCGTCGCTGTCGACAACTTGGTCACCGGCGAAACACGCAATATCGAGCACAACTTTGGCCGATCCGGTTTCAGCTTCGTTGAAGCCGACGTGTCGAACTATCTCTGGGTTCCCGGAGACGTCGATGTCGTGATGCATTTCGCGTCGCCAGCGTCACCGATCGATTACCTCGAGATGCCAATCCAAACGCTCAAGGTCGGAAGTTTAGGAACCCACAACAGCCTCGGGTTGGCCAAGGCCAAAGATGCGAAGTTCTTTATGGCGTCGACCTCGGAGGTCTATGGGGATCCACTCGTGCACCCGCAGACCGAGGCGTATTGGGGCAATGTGAACCCGGTCGGGCCACGAGGTGTCTACGACGAAGCCAAGCGATTCTCAGAAGCGATGACGATGGCGTACCACACCCATCACGGCCTCGACACGAGGATTGTCCGCATCTTCAACACCTATGGGCCACGGATGCGACCAAACGACGGCCGCGTCGTCTCAAACTTCATCGTGCAGGCCCTCCAAGGTAAAGACCTGACCATCTACGGCGACGGTTCACAAACCCGCTCGTTTACCTACGTGGCCGATGAGATTCGCGGCTTCCTCGCATTGTTGGATTCCGATGTCAACGAACCCGTCAATGTTGGCAACCCGAACGAGTTCACCGTTTCCCAGCTCGCAGAGATTGTGACCGAACTGGTTGGCACGGGCTCCAAGGTTACCTATCACGATCTTCCCGTCGATGACCCAATGCAACGCAAGCCCGACATCACCAAGGCACGAGAGGAACTCGACTGGGAACCGGTCGTGCAATTGCGTGAAGGCCTTGGCCATACCATCGAGTATTTCCGAGAACTCCTCGAATCCCAGTAGGGTCCTAGCCCGTGACCCGGGTTGCGATGCTTTTGGACCAGCAGTGGAACACCGTGCCCGGTGGAACAGCCCGCTCGGTTGTGTCCTTGTGCGATGCGCTCGCAGCACACGGCACCGAACTGGTCGGGGTGCACGGCCGATATTCATCAGAACCAGGCGTTGCGCTTCCTGCATCGATCACGACCCAAACGTTGCCGTTTCCCGGACGTGCGCTCACGCAGCTTTGGAGTCGTACCGGCCAGCCAAGACCTGATCGATGGCTAGACGCAGACGTGCTCCACGCTGCGGCCTATGTGCTTCCACAAACCGGGCTCGCGACCGTGGTGACGATCCACGACCTTGCCTTTGTGCGGCATCCCGAATGGTTCTCGTCGCGCGGGGTCGCCTATCTCACGAGGTTCCTCGACCGAGTGCGCAACGGTGACATGTTGGTCATCGTCCCGTCTGCTCACACAGCTCAAGACTGTGTCCGCGCCGGCATTGATGAGGCACGAATTCGGGTCATTCCTTGGGGCGTGCACATACCCGAGATCGGCAACGTCCACACGGCATCGGTGCGGTCGACATACGGGCTTCCTGACCGCTTTGTGCTCTACGTTGGGACGATGGAGCCCCGCAAGAATCTCGATGGCCTGGGGGCAGCGCTCGATCTCCTCGATGATGTCCCTTTGGTGCTGGTCGGGCCCGACGGTTGGGGAGACGCCAACGCAACGGGCTTGCGGCTGCCAGCGCTGCCGCGCGCTGAACTCGACGCCGTGATGGCTGCGGCATCGCTGCTTGTCTACCCCAGCCACTTCGAAGGGTTTGGCCTTCCGGTGCTCGAAGCAATGGCCGTTGGAACACCGGTGGTAACCACCGCGGGAACGTCCCAAGCCGAGATTCTGGGCGATGGTGGGCTTAGCGTCGATACACGCGTGCCGCAGGCCCTCGCCGATGGAATCGATGCGCTCCTTGGCGACTCCGAACTCGCGGCACGCTGCGGTAGGGCAGGACTCGAGCGGGCACGAACCTACAGCTGGGAACGGACAGCGCTCGAGACCCAGCGGGTATACGAGGCAGCGCAGCGATGAACCCGGTCTCGGAGGTGGCGGTCAACGTGATGTGGCTCCGGCCCGGAAAAGTTGGCGGCTCAGAGACCTACATCCGTCGAGTGTTGCGCAGCCTCGCCGGTGCGGAGCCCGGTCTCGAAGACTTGCGAATCATCGGACCTGTCGAAGCAACATCGGCGATGGGGTTGAGCGGTGCCACCTTCATTGCCCCGCCGGTGACGAGTCGGTCGCGGGCCGCTCGAGTGGCAATGGAACGTCTGTGGCTCGCACGGGTTATGGACACGGGGTCGGGGGTGCTGCACCACCCGGGAGGGACGGTCCCGTTCGATTCGGCGAGACCCACCGTCGTTACCATCCACGACCTGCAGCCGATCACCAACCCGCAATACTTTTCCCGCACGAAGCAGGAATTCTTGGCTCGTGCTTTGCCCGAGGCAGTGGAACGGGCAGATGTGGTTGCGACTCCCAGCGACTGGGTCAGACAGGACGTGATCGAGCGGCTCGGAGCGGACCCCGACCGGGTTGTGACGGTCTCGGCCTATGCAGGCCAAAGTGAGGATGCCGATCTCGGCACCTCGTCGCCTGAGCTGTCGCCTGAGCTCGAAGCCATTGTTGAGCGAGGGCCCGTGATCTTGTTCCCCGCGATGACTCTCGGGCACAAGAATCATCGATTCCTCTTCGATGCCTTCGCGATCGCTCAGGCGAAGGACCCGAGCCTCTCACTGGTCTGCACAGGTTCGGAAGGCAAAGACCACGAAGCGATCGTCGCATATGCAGCGTCGGCGTCCCCGGCGATCCATATGCTCGGGCATGTCGAACGAGGCGACCTCAGGGGCCTGTTTTCTCGTGCGGAGATGCTGGTGTTCCCGTCCCTATACGAAGGGTTTGGGTTGCCGGTGCTCGAAGCCCAGTCGGCGCAACTGCCCGTCATTGCGTCATCGTCGACGGCAATCCCCGAAGTAGCTGGCGATGGAGCCATCATCTGTGATCCGACCGACCTGGAGGCTTGGGCAGATGCCATGGCGAACCGGTTGGGATCGGCCGAACGTGCCGACCTGGTGGACCGCGGCACGGCAAATGCCCGTCGCTACAGCTCAGAACAGACTGCTCAGCAGCAATTGGGCGCATACGAGCGTGCAGCGTCCTAGCCTGAGATAGCTGTGAAGATTCAGGTTCTCTGCCCGCACTTCGAACCCGATAGTGCACCAACGGGCGAATTCATGAGTGCGATCGTCAACCATTTGGGTAAGCGAGGCCACGAGATACACGTCGTTACCGCTCTTCCTTGGTACCGCGAGCACGCGGTCGAGCAAGGTTGGGAAGGGCGACTTATCCAAACCGAAGCGCGGGCGTGGGGTGAGATCTCCCGGGTGCATCCGTTCCCGACCGACAAGACCAATATCGCCGCTCGCGCTGCGGCCTTCGCAGGATTTACCGCAATTGGTTTGGGCACTGCGGTCGTTGACCGATTCGACGCTGATGTCGTCTTTGCCATGTCGCCACCGTTATCGCTGGGGGTTGCTGGTTGGTTGGCTGCGAAGCGGCGCGGTGTCCCTTTCGTGTTCAACATCCAAGATGTCTTCCCCGATGTAGCAATCGAGACCGGAACCATCACAAACGAGTCGGTCATCAAGGCTGCGAAACGTTTGGAACGCTTCGTCTATGACCGTGCTGACGTGGTCACGGTGCTCAGCGAAGAGATGCGGCGCAATGTGGAGGGAAAGACGTCCTCTGAAACGGCGATCATTCCCAACTTTGTCGACATCACCTCGTTCAACCCTCAGCCGATCGAGAACTCCTATCGCAAAGAATTCGGGCTCGAGGGCAAACGGGTCGTCATGTACAGCGGCAACGTCGGGTTTTCTCAATCGGTTGAACTCCTGGCAGATTCGGCCCGCGAACTCGCCCACCTCGACGATGTCGTGTTCGTTGTGAACGGCGGCGGCTCGGCGATCGGCGAGGTGCATAAGCGAGCTCACGGCCTCGACAATTTCCGCGTCATTCCATATCAGCCGGTCGAGCGGGTACCCGAGGTACTCGCAGCGGCTGACATTCACGTCATCCCGCTTCGCAAAGGTTTGGCGTGGTCGAGTGTGCCATCCAAGCTCTACAAGATTCTCGCAGCGGAACGCCCGGTCATTGCGAGCGTCGATGAAGGCACCGAGGTCAGCCGAGTCGTCGTGGAAGCCGGAGCCGGTTTTTCGGTGCCTCCTGACGTTGCTGCGCCGATGACCGAACGTCTCGTCGAGCTGCTGGATGACCCTGCAATGCGTTCGACCATGGGACGCAGCGGCCGCCGGTGGGTCAAGGAGTGGACAACCCCTGCGCGAGCTGCCGAGCAGTACGAAGAAGTCTTTGACGGGCTTCTCGCACCGAAGCGCAATTCCTAGGACCGATTAAGACCTTCGGGGGGTGCCAGTCTATTCGGCCTCAGAGTCGATAACATCGTTTCTCGTGGCTCGCAAAGACTCATCTAACGAAGCATCCGACTCCTCGAAGAAGGTAGCTCGCGCGGCGAAGGCTGGCGCTACCTCTTCCTCGTCAAGTAGTGGCGACCAACGATCCCTTGGGTTCCCCATGGCGTTGGCGGGCATCATCATTGCGGGCTCGGCGCTGGTCTTCTTCGCCTGGAATGGGCGTGACGTAGCTGCGCTGCAACCGACCTTTGGCGATCATTGGCATGCGCCGTACGGCATCTACGACTGCACGATCGACGATTTCCAGCTTCCGATCCAAGATCCACAGACGACCAACGCTGGTATTCACACCCACTCTGACGGTGTGGTGCACATCCATCCGTTCAGCTCAACGGCTACCGGCAATGCTGCGACACTTGGCGTCTTCCTCGAAGCCACAGAAGCCCAGATCGAAGACGATGTTGCGCTGACCTTCGCCAACCGCCCAGAACTCGCCGAAGGCGTGCAATGTGGTGGCGAAGATGCTGTCTTGCAGATTGCGCTCTTCCCTCCAGGTGCTACCGAGCCAACGGACTTCATTACCGAAGACCTCAACGATTACCGATTCACCGGTGACCAAGACGGCTTCGTGCTCGCTCTTGCCCCACTCGGCGCTGACATCCCACCACCTCCAGCAGACGCCATCGCAACGGCGCAGGCCGCGTCACCGTCGGTCATTCGTACCGATGGCTTGAACGACCTCACCAGTCACGACGACAGCGGCCTCGATGGCGGAGCCGGAGCCATTGGCTTCAATGACGATGGCGAACTCGTCGGCCCCGATGGACTTCAGATTCTCGATGACGCGGGTAACCCAATTACCCGGGATGGGCTCGAAGCCCAAATCCCTGAGGGCGAAGAGGACGACGGCTAGGTCGTCTCACTCGGAGGAGCGCTCATTTCGTCCTCCAGGCCCAACTCAACATTGATTCGGCTCGATGAGTCGGCTTTGTTGTCGCCGCCCACACCAAATCGCAACTCGATGTTGTGGGCTTCACAAACAGCAGCTTCAGGCACGAACTCGGGCTTGCGGTCTCCGCCGTTGGCAAAGACCAAGGTCCGGTCACTGAAGTCGTCCGCGATCTTTTCGAGCGACGCGCTGACCGTCCGGTCCTCGTCGACTGCGATGAGGGCATGATCGACCAGGCTTAGTGCCTGGACAATGCGAAGGCGATCAGCTTCATCAATGATGACTTTGCCCTTCTTCATGACCTGCTGCGCGTTGTTGTTGACGATGACAATGACCTCATCACCAAGTTCAGCTGCTGCCTCGATCATGTCGAGATGTCCAGTGTGAATCGGGCTGAAATACCCGCTCACGATCACGGCCTTAGAATTACTCACTTGTGTCTCCAATTCAGCGAAACAGGTCTTCTGTAGGACTACGTACCACTTCGGCACGAACGCTCCCAGATCTAAACCATGATGTCGGAATTCCGCGAATTACCGCTGCTGGAAGGCCAGTGCTCTTTCCCATCACCAGTTCGGCGGCGGCGGCGAGTTCATCGACGACGGCAACTTCGGTGACCTGCAACTCGCGTCCGGCAGCATCAGCGGTACCTCGCAGATCGAGAATTGGACCAATTCCTGCGCTGCCGATCGCAACGTCGGTCACTCCGCGACGCCAAGGACGGCCGAATGTATCGGTGATGATGACGCCGATTTCGACGCCTTGTTCGGCCCGGATTACATCTCGGATTCGACGTGCTGAGCGGTCCGAATCGACCGGAAGTAGCACGGCGTAACCCTCCTCGACATTGGACAGGTCGACTCCCGCGTTTGCGCAGATGAAGCCATGTGCGGTCTCGCTGATAATGAGCTCGCCTCGCCTGCGCACAATGCGAACGGATTCGGATTCGACGATTGCCTTGTGGCCCCGAGGATCGCTGTCATCGATCTCGACGAGTTGTCCCTCGGCCTTTGAGACCACCTTCTGGGTGACGACCAGGACGTCGTGGTCGGCCAGTGCGACGGCAGCGGACAGAATTCTAGGAAGGTCGTCGCCAGGGGTTACCTCACCAATGGAACGCACGGGAAAGATCCGGAGTTCCTCGGGTGAGAGAGGATCTGCATTGGTCATGTCAGGCTCCTCTCGATGGGAAAAGCTGTGCGGCAGCCAGTGTTGCTCGAGCGACCGCACGCCTCCGTTTGGGGTCCGCCATGACAGTATCGGCTACGTAGGGCACTACGCCGCAGGCTGCTACATCACGTGCGATGGCGCGGTCCTGGTCGTCGATCATCATCAGGTCGATGATGGGGGACCACAAAGACGCAACTCCAGCAGCGTCGACCCGGTGCCCGAGTTCAGCCAACATATTCGCGGCTGGCCCCTTCAACGCCTTTCCCCCCACGATGGGCGACACCGCAACCCGCGGGACGCGGCTTGCTTGTAGAGCCTCTGTCACCCCCGCCACGCCGAGGACTGGTGCAATCGATACGAGAGGGTTCGATGGTGCAATGAGAATGAGGTCGGCGTTGGTTAGGGCCTGGTTCACATCCGAGGTTGCTTGAGCGTTCTCGATCCCGTCGAAGACGATCTCCGCCACGGGAACGTCATGTTGGAGACCGACGAAATACTCTTGGAACGAGATCTCCTCGCCGGTGTCGGCACGGGTAATTTTGGTCGAAATGGGATCGTTGCTCACCGGTAATACTCGGACCCCAATGTCCCACGCAGTGCACAGATCTGCCGTGACGTCGGTGAGGTTCGCTCCCTCGTCGAGCAGAGCCGTCCTTTGCAGGTGAGTTCCGAGATCACGGTCGCCCAAGCTGAACCAGTTGCGGTCGCCATAGCGGCCGAGTGCGTCCATGGCATTCCAGGACTCGTCTCGCAGGCCCCAGCCTCGATCGGGGTCGATGGCATCGGCAAGTGTGTAGATCACGGTGTCGATGTCTGGGCTCACCCACAATCCGTGCAGTTTCATATCGTCGGCCACATTGACGATTGCGGTGACCGACGAGTGGGGCACCACATCGATGAGCCCGCGTAGGAAGCGAGCCGCGCCGACCCCTCCGCACAGAACGACAATGTTGCGAGACTCCGTCACTACGCAAGCGCCTTTCGAGCGTCCTCGAGCACGTCGATGAGCGTCGTCTCGAACGGAATCTCCGTGGACCAGCCGGTGTCGGTCGAGATGGCGGCCGCATTCCCACGCACGACGGGCGTGTCGACAGGTCGCAGATGCTCGGTCTCCACCGTGAAGTGAACGTCCTGTGAGCTGTGCTGAGCCAACCCGTGGGCGATCTCCTCAATAGAGCGGTCGGTGCCGGAGCACACGTTGTAAACCGCGCCGGGGCGCCCGGCAACGGCGGCAAGTCGATAGGCGCGGACGACATCTCGGATATCGATGAAATCTCGACGCACATCGAGACGACCGACCTGAATTTCGGACGTGTTGGCGCTTTCGGCGGCGGCAATTCGGTGGGCGATCCCCGAGCACGCGAATTCTGGTCGTTGGCCTGGTCCCACAGCGTTGAAGACCCGCAGGCGAATAACGTCCTGCCCGCGACCGTGAAAGCTTTGGATTGCGAGGGCTTCAGCGGCGAGTTTGCTCGCGGCGTAAGGATTGTTTGGCCGGGCTTCGGTGGATTCGTCGATGGGGAGCGCCGCTTCCTCGACCGATCCATAGACATCCGCGCTGCTCGCAAGGATCACCCGCCCCGCTCCCGCCCGGTCGGCAGCGTCGAGCACATTCAGCGTGCCCTCAACGTTGCACCGCATCGTCGTTACGGGGTCATCCCAGGCGGTCGGCACATGGGCTTGCGCCGCAAGGTGATACACGACATCGGGCTTTGCGTCCGCTATCGCAGCCATCACCGCTTCGCGATTGGTGATGTCGAGCCCTGTCGACGTGCGGTCAACAACGACCACATCATCGTTCATCGCGGTGAGGTGACGTTGCAGTTCGCGCCCGGTAAAGCCGGAGCCACCGGTTATGAGCGCTTTCATTCTTTGGAGTCCTTCACGGGGGTATTGGTCAGCGGTACCCATCAACCGATAGCGTATCGGGGCTGTGCAATCGGCTTCTGATTCCTCTCCACCGGCTACTCCCGCCCCACCGTCCGTCCGCGTGATCATTCCCGCGCACGAGGTCGGGGACTGGTTCGACGACGTCGTCGCCGGACTAGAGCGCCAGGACTACCCGGAGCTGCGCGTAACGATCGTCCACGGCCCCGGTGAGGCCGAAACCTTCGCCCGCTACGGCGAGTCCCTTTCTGAGTGCACGTTGTTGACAGCTAGTAGCGATGCCGGCTTTGGAGCGAAGGTCAATCAGGCCGTCGAATCGGCAACGGAAGAACTCCTCCTACTCCTCCACGACGATGCCGCAATGGAGGAAGGCGCAGTCGCGTCGCTCGTGCGTGAGTTCCTTCGGCGTCGCGACCCCGATGGCATGGTCGCAGCGAAACTCCTGGACTGGCAGGATCCGAAGCGACTTATGCCATCTGGCTTCGAAGCTGATGGATTCGGAGCGACGACATCAATCGTGCGACCGGGGGATTTCGACCAGGGTCAACAAGACCGAATGATCGACTTCTTCGGCACATCTACCGCATGCCTTCTCCTTCGCCGAGAAACGTTGCTGTCCTTGGGGGGCTTCGATGAGGCAATGGACTGGCACGGTGAGGCTCACGACCTTGCGCTACGGCTCCGCTCAATCGGCGGACAGATCGTCATTGCTTCGCCAGCCAAGGCCCGCCACAGGGGAGCCTTCGAACAGCGTGGCAGCGTCGGGCCGACGTTTCGTGAGCGGCGTCACCAAATGCGTTCCATTTTCGCGGCGACCCCCCTCTCGCGCCTTCCATTCGTTGTTCTTGGCTACATCTTCCTGCATCTGATTGAACTGGTCGTGGCCATTGCTCGTATCGATCTCGCTGAGGCGGCCTCGATTGCCAACGCGTGGCTCTGGAACCTGAGACACTTCGGGTCGTTGTCAAAGCGTCGGGCCGTGCTCTTTGCCCATGAGCGTTATGATCCCAGCGGACTGACCCTGCTTCGCAAACGCGGGTCGATACGACTCTCGGAGAGTCTCGACAGGCGAGTGGTGCAGCGCGAGCTTGCTGCAGATGCTGGCGAGGCTGTGGTCTCGCCACTTCGCGTCGGTGGTGGCGTTGCGGTGGCCACCCTGTTGATCTTTGGAGCCCGGCACTTGCTGACGCGGCCGATTCCGATCGTGGGTGAGTTCCGCGAGCTCCCTGAAGACTTTGGAACGTTGACAAGCGATTGGCTAGGCGGCTTTCGAATCTGGGGTCTCGGGAGCGAGGGGTTCGCGCCCTTCGCGCTGCCGTTGCTCGATGTACTGGGAGCCGTCACACTTGGATCGGAGGGACTGCTCCGGGCCCTTCTCATCTTGGTTCCGCTCCCGCTCGGCGTAGCCGGGATGTGGCGCCTCTTCTCCCGATCCGCGGCCCGCACGGCACCCGCTGCTGCCGCGGCGATGTACGCCGCCTCTCCATTGCCCTACAACGCCATTGCCAATGGTTCACTTACGGCCCTGTTTCTGGTCGCTGCCCTTCCTTGGGCGCTGGCCAACATGATCGCGATCACACGGACCCCCGCCTTTGGCTTTCAACGCCGACGACCGGCCTCGGTGGCAGCGCTCGCGGCGATTATGGCGCTCTGCATTGCGTTCGAACCGTTTTCGGCCGCCCTCTTTGGGCTGATCCTGCTCGGCCTGGTAGTCGGCTCGTTGCTTTCTGGAGACGTACGGGGCACCATCCCAGCTCTCATTGGTTCGCTGCTCGCTCTCGGAATCGCCGCTCTCGTTAACGCTCCCTACCTCCAGGGCCTTCGGGAGTGGTCGATGTTTGGGACAGCTCAGACAACGGCGGCCACCGATGTGCCCCTTACGGAGCTGCTCACACTCTCAACCGGGCCGGTCGGCGCGCTCCCATGGGGAATGGCGGCGCTTGTGACAGCTCTCCTCGGGCTCGTATCGGGTCGAGGGCTTCGGTTCACCTGGGCCATGCGCCTCTGGGGCGTGATGTTGGTCGTGTGGGGGATTGCATGGGCAGACGAACGTGGCGTCATCCCGGTCGGTTTTCCAACGTCTGAGCTCTTGCTTACCCCGATTGCCGTGGCCATCGCAGCTCTTGCGGGAATTGCGGCGATGGTTGTCGAAATCGACCTGGCCGACGCCAAGGCTCGTCGATTCCTTCCTGCAGCGGTGGCTGTGGTCGCCTTCGCTGTTGCAATGATCCCGCTTCTCGATGCCAGTGGCTCAGGACGGTGGGAACTTGCCGAGGCCGATCTGACAACCACCTATGGCGCGCTCGATTCCGACCCGCTAGACGGAAGCTTCCGCACGATCTGGATCGGTGATGCACACGTGCTTGGGGCCGGCGCGATTCCGACGGCAAATGGGTTGGCGTGGGCATCATCATTTGATGGCGTGCCAGACATTCGAGCGCTGTGGCGTGGGCCCGACACCGGCGCCACGGCTGCGCTCACCGACGCCATCACCGCTGGCCTCGACGGGCGGACAAGCCGTCTCGGGCGAGAGCTCGTGCCCTTTGGCGTCCGGTTTGTTGTGATCATGGACCAACAGGCACCGGTGCCGGAGGTATCTCGACGCGAAGTTGTTTCCGACGTCCGCGCCGCCGGCCTCAATGCACAGCTCGACTTAGTTCGCACCGGCGTTGTCAATCCTGCCGTGACGATTTTCGACAACACTGCCTGGGCGCCCGTGCATAGCGCAGTGGCCCCCAACGATATGGAAGACGTACTGCGCATCACCGACCCTCTTCCTGCAATCGTCGACCGGGTGCAACATCTCGAATTCTCCGGTCAGACCCGAGCGGAGCGCGATCTCTTCGCATCGTGGGAACCAACATCTCGATGGACGCTCTTGGCTGATGGAAACGCGGTGCAGCGAATCGATGTTGGCGATGTCGGCATTGGCTTTGAGTCCTCGAGTCTTGGCGCTGTCGACGCCGTGCTGAGCTATGAAACCTCCGACGAGCATCGCCTGATCTCGATTGCCCAGGCGATCGGTTGGATTGCGCTGTTTGGTCTTCGACGCTGGCTCATCGGTCGTGCTCGACGAGACGATCGTCGAGAGTTGGCAGCAGCGGAGCGTGTGGGATGACCGCCTTCCGTCTGCCTGGACTGACCATCGTGCTCGCGTTGTTGATCGGCGCGGTTGTGCTGGATCAACAACGAAGTGAGCCGGAGATCATTACTCAAGAGCTTCGACTGCCAGCCGCATCGGTACGTCCAACCGATGCGCTTTCCTCAACCTGGTTCTGTGCCGCGGCCACCTCATCAGATGGCCTCGCGGTGTCTGAGGTGCTGCTATCGAACACCATGCCAAGTGAACGGACGGCGACCGTCTCGGTATTTTCCGGATCGAGCCTGCCCGACAACGATGGAACGGTCGAAGAGCTCACCCTTGCACTCCCCGGACAATCCAGTTCGAGCTTGCGCCTCGCAGATCTCAACGAGGCCGACATTGTCTCGATCGCCGTGGAGATCGATGGGGGAGGAGTCCTCGTCGACAAGATCTCTACCGGTGTAACCGGTGTTGCCCGCTCGGCGTGCACCGATGATGGGTCGACAGAGTGGGTGTTGGCGTCTGGATCGACGACACCGGGATCACGGCTGCAACTGGTTGTGTTCAATCCGTTCCCGGACTTCGCGACCGTCGATATCGATTTCGTGACCAGTGTCGGGGCTCGAAGCCCCGAGGGTCTCATCGGTCTGCCGATTCCCGCTCGTTCGTCGCGGGTGATCGAGGTTGGAGACTTCGTAGCGTCCTCGGAGAACATCACGAGCTCCATTCGCGTGCGGTCAGGACGCGTGGTAGCCGAATCGATCCAGTCCTTTGACGGCACCGGGGCCCCTGAGGGTCTCAGCGTGTTTACCGGTGCTCCCGCCCCCTCTGATGTGTGGACGTTCCCGGGGGTTACCCCGGCCGCTGGCCCGGCCAGCCTCGTCATCGTGAATCCGAGCGAGTCGCGCATCCGTGCGAACGCGGAGATCTTCCCTGCGGGCGACGAGCGATTTGTCGAGCCGTTCGAGGTGGTCTTGCAGCCTGGCCAGATGGAGGTCATCCCGTTGGTTTCGTCCGGTCGTCTCGCCGGAATCTCCTCGTTCTCGATCGTGGTTCGCTCGTTGGACGGCCCGCTCATCGTCGCCGGGCTTGAACAGCGCCCCACCGTGGTCGAACTCGACCCGGTCGCCGAGGCGGTTGAACTTGACGTCGACGCACCCTCCACGGGCTTTGCTTCCTCTGCTGGACAGCCCGTCGAGTCGACGACGGTCTTCACGACCGTCGATGTAGCCGAGGGCGACGAGCGTTCGGCCATTCACGTGTTCAACCCGGCCGAAGATACCTTCGTGCGTGTTACGGCGACGGTGTTTGTCGACGGAGCAAGCCGTGAGATCCCGATTGAAGTGGGCCCGCAGCGCACCGCTCGCGTGCCCCTGGCAGATATCGCCACTGGACGTTTCGCGCTTCGTCTCGATGCGACCGGTCCTATCGTTGCGACACGTGAGATCACCGGCTTGAGCTCTCGGTCCTGGGCGCCGATGTTGCCCGGCGCTGACGGCGTGCCTCAAGCTGTCGAGGAAGATGACTCAGACTTCCTCATTGGCTAGCGCCAGGCGGAAGTGCTCAGCGAGCTCTATGGGCCAGCTTCGGCGGCATCGCGAACTTCTGCGAGCGTGGCCCATAGCTCAGCGGAGCTAGGAGGGCCGAGAAACTCGGCTCGGTTCACGCCGGATTCGTCGACGACCACTACCGACGGTACGGCCGTCACGTTGTATCGATCGTGGAGATCTTGGTCCTTTTGGTACGCGATGTTTTGGATCGCTACCTGATCTGACTCAACGAGCTGGGTGGACGTCCACACCTTCGCACAGGTTTCGCAGGTCTCCGAGGTGAAGACCGCAACAAGCCAGGGCGCGTCGGGTCGATCAAAGTCGTCCCGGTCGAGCTGTGTGGGAAGTACGTGGTGCGTCGGCTGCACTGGTGCGTCTGGCGCACGGCGTTGCGTGTACCAGCCGACACCGAGTGCGACGAGGGCTACGGCGACGACGATGATGACTTCCACGGCGTCGCTCTTGCGCTACCTATTCAGCGGTCTCGAGGTCCGCCTGAGGGGCGTCCTGGACAGCTGGGAGACCTTCAGCGTCGGCATCAGCCTCAGCTTCGCCGACAACCGCTGACATCGACATGCCAGCCGGAGCCTTGACCTCGACACCAGAGACCTTGAGCAACCTGTAGATCTCGTCGCCCGAAATGCTCTCGTGTTCGAGAAGTGCACGGGCGATGAGGTCGAGGCCGTTGCGGTAGGTGATCAGGAGATCGCGGCAGCCATCTTCGGCCTCCCGCAGGATCCGTCGGATTTCCTCGTCGACCAGCCGCTGGGTGTCTGGCGAGTGAGACTGGGACTGCATCATGTCTTCGCCAAGGAAGACCGGCCCGGCGTCAGACAATGACATTGGCCCTACGGCCTCGGACATGCCCCATTCGGTGACCATGCGGCGAGCGATGTTCGTCGCTTGTTGCAGGTCGTTGGCTGCGCCCGAGGAGAACTCGTTGAATACGAGCGATTCAGCAACGCGCCCACCCATGGCCATAATCATGAGCGCTACGGCTTCGTCTTTATCCATCGAGTGGCGGTCGCCCGTCGGCAGCGTCATGGTGACACCAAGGGCCATGCCGGTTGGGATGATGGTTACCTTGTGGACAGGATCGTGGTTGTCCTGGACCGCAGCACACAAGGCGTGACCAGCTTCGTGGTATGCCGTGCGCTCGAGTTCTTCTTGGGTCTGGACCATCGAGGAGCGCTCGATGCCGAGCATCACTCGGTCACGAGCTTGCTCGAAGTTCTTCATGCCGATCTTCTCTTCGCCACCACGCACTGCGAAGAGTGCGGCCTCGTTCACGAGGTTGGCCAAGTCGGCACCGCTCATACCTGGTGTGCCGCGTGCGATCACGTTGACATCGACGTCTTCGTGAGTCCGCTTGCCCTTGAGGTGAACAGCGAGGATCTCTTTGCGGTCCTCAAGTTCGGGGAGGGGCACGACGACCTGGCGATCGAAACGGCCAGGACGCAGCAGTGCAGGGTCGAGAATGTCTGGACGGTTCGTCGCCGCCATCATGATGATGCCTTCGGTGGCTTCGAAGCCATCCATTTCGGCGAGCATCTGGTTGAGGGTTTGCTCACGCTCGTCGTGGCCGCCACCGAGTCCAGCGCCACGCTTGCGGCCAATGGAGTCGATCTCATCGATGAAGATGATCGCACGGCCCATTTTGCGGGCGCTTTCGAAGAGGTCGCGCACTCGACTTGCGCCGACACCGACGAACATCTCCATGAAGTCGGAACCGGTGACCGACATGAAGGGCACTCCGGCTTCGCCGGCAACCGCTCGAGCAATGAGGGTCTTACCCGTTCCTGGAGGGCCTACGAGCAGCATTCCCTTTGGTGTGCGGGCGCCGATCTCGGAGAAGCGGTCGGGGTTCTTCAGGAAGTCGACGACCTCGGTGATTTCTTGTTTCACACCGGCGTAGCCAGCAACGTCATCAAAGGTGGTACCCGGACGTTCGGTCGTGTAGGTCTTTGCCTTGCTACGCCCGACCGACATGATGCCGCCCACTTGGCCCTGTGCTCGGCGTTGCATCCAGACAAAGAAGCCAATCAGCAAGCCGACCGGCAACAAGAAGAAGAGCAACTGCACGAATGCGTTCTCTGTTGGCGTCGAGAAGGTGACGCCAAGTTCGGGGTCCTCATCTGATGAAGGAACGTTGTTGCTCAGCAACTCAAGTTCTTCATCGGAGGCCGGAACCGGGCCGCTAGTGACGAAGACCTCGCCGCTGTCGTCGGCTCGCTCGAAGACAATCTCGCCGGTGTTGTTGTTTCGTTCGACACGTTCGACCGAGGAGTCTTCTAGGTAGTCCAGGTACTGCGAGAAGGACACCTCGTTGCCTGCTGTGCCGCGCGGGATAACCGCGAACAAGACGAGGATCAGGGCAGCGAACAATGCCCATACCGCGTAGCGGGGCATGCCGGAGCGTTCCTGGCCTGTTGGAGTGGACTGCTTTTGGTCTTGAGCCATAGTTTCACCCTAGTTGCTTACTGGTCAGTCGGATCGCCACCAGTGCGTGTTAGGAATCAACCCATATTCGTTGGCATAATTCCTAGCCGCAGCTGTTTTGTGAAGTATTCAGCACCTCTTCAGGTCGCCATCTTTGCCTTGGAACGCCTTCGTTGCGTGCCTCAGTCGATGCGGAGACCGCCGAACCGATGATTCGACGGTACCTCAACGCCGGAAACAGACGCGCAGGTCGCGCGCTCTGCAATCTCAATCGCGCGGTCCGCGCGCACTCGTTCTCCGTTGACTAACGTGGAAAAGATGAAGCGTCATTGCGCCCGTCCTACGTGTTCTGTTGCTGCTGCGGCAACGATGTCCTACGACTACGAGGCCCAAGTAGTGTGGATCGAAGATCTTCACCATGAGTCTCATCCAATGACCCACGACCTTTGCGCGCAGCACGCAGATCGATCGACGCCACCGAGCGGCTGGGAGCTTCGCGACGAGCGAGCCCCACGAGGTATTTACGCGCTGCACGCTAGCTAGCAGTGGTAGGCGCGGGTACGCAGACCCCACAGCGCACCTGGGGTCTTGTCGAGGCGTTGGTCGCCTGGATTACCTCAACGGCGGTTCAGGGCGTCCTGTTTGTCGCGGTCATCGGCGCCGGTGGTTTCTCGGGATCTAGTCCCGCGCGCCCGGGCGGCAACCTCGGAAGGGCAGCGGGGCAAGTGGTCACCGAACAAGAACTCGCCGACCGGTCGGTTCCGGTGGCGTGGCAACTGCTTTTGCTGTTCCCCGGTTGGATTTTGTTGCTCGGCATTGCGTGGGTGTACGCCGGGATCCTCAAGCGCGATCGTCCCGGTTGGTCACTGCGCGGCGAGTGGAGTGACGTTCCCAAGGGAATCGCCGCAGGCCTCGTTCTTCAAATACCGCTCGTTCCGATCGTCGTCATCTTGATGCAACTGATCTTTGGCGAACTCGAGCCCACAGGACGTGCGCTCACTCTCGTCGATAGCGTCTCGTCCTCCCCGCTCCTGGTTGTGCTGCTGGTGGTGTGCGTGGCGATCGGTGCACCTGTCGTCGAGGAAATTTTCTACCGAGGGCTCGTACAACCTGCGTTGATTCGTCTCACAAACGTTCCCGTAGGAATTGGCATCTCGAGCCTGATCTTCGGTGCCGTGCATTTCTCGCTGGTTGAACTCGTTCCACTCAGCGTCGTTGGGCTGGTGTTTGGCATCTTGGCCCATCGCTCGGGCCGTCTCCTGCCCGCAATCATCGCCCATATGACCTTCAACGCGTTCACGCTGGTCGCGTTGCTCATCGCCTCAAGCGCTGGCTAAACCGTCGAAAGAAATCTGCGGGCAAGGCCCGTTACAGGTGTTCTCCGCCTGGATCGAAGGACCCATTTTTACGTCGTTCTAACCGACAACCACTCACTCTCACCTCCGAATCGTCGAAGGAGTGCAGAACGAGAAGTGGAGTCGGCGACATGAAGCAGCCAGCTATTCAAGTAAAGAGTTGTCCCAAGTGCGCCCGCGACATGGTCGCGTTGCAGCTACGCATCGAAGGGCAGGCGCGAACGCTGCGATCCTGCTCACATTGTGACCTGCGAATTTGGGAGACCGAACAAGGACGCACCACGCTCGGCAACGTGCTCGACCAGCTCGCTGAAGCTGAGCAAACCTGAACCACCCTACTGAACCCCACTCGACCCTCTGAAGATGGGAGACTGACGCAATGTCAGTTATTGCTCCGCCCGAGGATTCAATGCGTGAGCCGACCGAAATCGACGAGATCAACGTGATCGACGAGATTGGAAGCTCGCAGCAGCCTCCGCCGCCGGACCCAGACCCAATCGATAGTCACCAAACACCCGATGGTTTCGAGCGGGTGGTCACTGCTTCGGTCGTCGCTCTAAGCGCAGCATTTGTCTTTTGGCAGCTGCAACCCGAGTTGATCTTCTCCGACACCACGCCCACCGGTGGCGACATGGGAGCGCACGTCTGGGGGCCAGCGTTTCTGCGCGATGAGCTTCTGCCTCGCTTCCGTCTCAGTGGCTGGACACCCGACTGGTACGGCGGCTTTCCCGCGTTCCACTTCTACATGGTCGTACCAGCGCTCGCGATCGTTGTCCTCGACGTCGGACTTCAGCCGCTCGTTGCCGCCTTGGTCTTGTTGGCCATATTCGGCGGATCGCTAGTTCTGAGAGAACGAGGGCGAAAGGACCTTTCCCGAAAGTTAGCGATCGCCGGCATCATCGCTGCACCGCTCGTTATCAGCATGCCGTACAACGTGGCCTTCAAATTGATCGCGGTCAGCGGCGTTGTGCTGTTCCCCGTTGGCGCGTGGGCACTCGGGCATTTCTCCGGACTGCGGTTTCCTGGCCCCGCAGTGCTCGCTGTCGGCAGTCTTGCGTTTGCCTTCGACCGTTCGTTCAACATCTACGGAGGAAATATCGCATCCACGCTCGCCGGCGAGTTCGCGAACTCTATTTCCCTGACCCTGTCGATGGTGGCGCTCGGTCTGGTCATCCGCGGCACTCGAACCGGCCAATACCGAGCATGGGCAGGCATCTTCATTGCGCTGACCGGCCTCAGTCACCTGTTGCCAGCGTTCTTCCTTCTCGCCGCAACGCTCGTCGTCATGGTCTTTCGCGTGCTCTCCGGGCGATTCCGTGCGGTGCAATGGATCAGCGTCGCCGGACTCCTCTCTGCGTTGCTCTCGGCCTTTTGGGTCCTGCCTTTCTTCTTGCGCACCAGCTTTCTCAACGACATGGGTTGGGAGCGCATCGAGATCATTCACTCGCCACTCGTCACCCGCTCGATCCTGAACCCGGCCGACACCCTGAGCGACTTCCCTCCGCTGCCAGTTCTGCTGACACTGGCGGCCGTTGGCCTCGTGCTCTCGATCGTGCGGCGCGTCGAACTTGGCGGCATCCTCTTTTGCACCGGCGCAATCATGGCCTTCGGGTTTGTGTACTTCCCCGATGGTCGCCTCTGGAATGCACGAATTCTGCCCTTCTACTACCTGTCGGTCACGCTGCTCGCCGCCGTGGGCGTCGGCCTGGTGATTCGCGAGTTGGTCAAGGTCAACGCAGTAATGCGTGTTGCCATCGGCATAAGTTCCGCGATCGTGTTGCTGCCCAGCAGCATCCGCATGTCGACCGTCTGGCCTGAGCCAACGGCTTTTTTCGACTACGCCACGGGCGCTGGCGGGTACGCACTGCGAGTGCTCGCCATCACGATGCTCGTCGCATCGATTGGAACGTCGGTCGCCGTGGGCATGAGTCGAGCCGTTCCGGTCGCCCTGGTCGCTGGTGCGTTGACCTCACTTGGATTGCTGTTGGCATCGCCCGCCCGCGATGTGTTCTCTGGGGAGCTCGCCGGCGCAGAACTTGCGTTCTGGGCGCTCATCTTTGCTCTCTCCGTTGGTGTGATCGTCGTGACTTTGGCCTGGCCCATCGTGCAAACGAGCATCAAACAACTCGCAGGTATCCCCGTGGCTGGTCCCGATGGTGAGCCCACCGGTGACGAGGCACCAAAGTTCATGCTTCGACCGGCCAATGCTTCGGCTGCCTATGCCGGTGGCGCAATTGTGGCGACCGCAGGCGTGCTGGTGCTGCTGGGTCTCTCGCTGCAATCGCTTGGCGGTATCGAGCAACAAGAAGAGGGCCTTGCGTGGGGTGCCTTTGGGCAAGAGATCGTGTCTCAAGACCAGAGTTTCATCAACGGTTGGGCAAGCTGGAACTTCTCGGGCTTGCAGGGCAAGCAAGCCAACCTGAGCGCCCAAGGCAACGTTGGCCAGGGTGGCTGGGATGAATACAACTTCGTCCAGCGCACCATGCAAGGCGTTGGCGAAGAGGTCGGCTGTGGGCGTGCGTTGTGGGAATTCGCCCCCGAACTCAACCGCTACGGAACCACGATGGCGATGATGTTGTTGCCCTTGTGGACCGATGGCTGCATTAGTTCTCAGGAAGGCTTGTTCTTCGAGGCCACCCCGAGCGTGCCTTACCACTTCCTCTTGCAGAGCGACCTTTCGGCTCCAGCTCAACAGATCGGTGACTCCGGCTCCTTTGGCGGCCCTTCCCGAGCCATGCGGAACTTGCCATACCAAGACTTCGACATCGATCGTGGCGTCGAACGGCTCCAGGAGCTCGGCGTTCGGTACTACATGGCCTTCTCTCCAGAGGCGGTTGGGGCGGCACGGCTTCACCCAGAACTGCGCGAAGTGGCATCGGCGGAGCCGTGGGTGGTCTTTGAAACCCAGTCTCTGCTCATCGAACCCCTCGACGTCGCCCCTGTGGTGATCGACGGGGTGCGGGACCATCAAGATGAGTGGCTCGACGTAGGAGTCGAATGGTTCACCGCCGACTCGGCCGTTCGCCCAGCATCGAGTGGTCCAGCAGAGTGGCCACGAGTCGATCGCGACATTGTGGAGCGATACGAGGCCGAAGGTACGACACTCGCCGGTTCGATCGGCGAAGGCGAAGCCGTCCTAGCAAGTCTGCTCCCCGAGGTTGACGTGGCCGAAGAGGTCACGGTGAGCAATGTGCAGACCGATACCGATCTGATCAGCTTCTCGGTCGACCAGATCGGCACCCCGGTTCTTGTCCGCTCCTCATTCTTCCCAAACTGGAAGGCCGATGGCGCTGAAGGGCCGTTCCGAGTGGCGCCGAACTTCATGGTCGTCGTACCAACCGACACGGATGTCGAACTTCGCTTCGCCAGAAACGCCACCGACTGGACCGCGATCGCCCTGACGCTTGCCGGAGCTGTGTTGCTCATAGCCGTAGGCCGGAACCGGCTTCCCCAGTTCCTCGACGGTGAACGAGCTGTAGCGGCGTGACCCCGCGGTTCCGCTTCTTCTTGGCGGTAGCCGCGCTCGCCACGCTGATCGACTTCTCGGTGTACCTGGGCTTTCGGGAACTGGGCTTTCAATGGTGGGCCAGCGATATCGCTGCGCTTTCTTTGGCCGCGGTGTTCGGTGTGTCAGCTCACCGCCAAATCACCCTTCGCAATGACCCGAACCTTCGCTGGATTCACCGACCCATAGCGTTCATGTCATCGATCACGATCGCCGGCCTGGTGGACCTCTTCGTGCTCTTTGTCTCCGATACCCAAGGCTGGGTCGCCAAACTCGTCGCAATTGCCGCCGCGGCGAGTGTGCGGGCCATCTCGAACCGCTGGTTCCTCTTTCAGGTGGTACGAGACGAACAACGGCTCCCAGCCGCTCGGCCAGCGCCCGAATATCCATTGCGGTTGTCGGTCGTGGTTCCGGCTTATCGTGAGTCCGAGCGCATTGCAGGCACCGTGCAGACGCTGTACGACCATCTCAAAATGTTCGTTGACCCCGCTGACTTCGAGATCGTCGTGGTAGACGATGGATCGGGTGATGGCACCGCAGAAGCCGCTGCTGCCACCGGTCTTGCGCGAGGCGAATTACTTCCGGAAAATCTCGGCAAAGGTGGAGCGGTACGCCACGGAATGCGTACCGCAAATGGTCGCAGCCGAGTGTTTCTCGACGCCGACCTGGCCTATGGCCCGGACGAGGCTATCCGGATCATGGGCGAGCTCGAGCAGGGCTGGGATGTCGTCGTTGGCTCACGTCGAGACTCACGCCTGATGACCCAAACCAGCGCAGGTTTGATTCGCGATGTCGGCGGGCGAATGGTCAATTTGGCAACCCACGTGCTGCTCCTCGGCCAATACCGCGATACCCAGGCCGGTTGCAAAGGATTCCGGGGCGATGTTGCGGAGTTGGTGTTCGCCAAAACGCAGCTGAACGGCTTCTCGTTCGACATCGAAATCTTCCATCTCATCGAGCGTTGGAGACTGACGCTCAAGGAGATCCCGATGACGGTCGCAGAAACCGATAGCTCGACGGTGAACCTGGTGCGTGACACGATGCAACTGCTCACCGATATCGGTCGAATCCGCCGTTGGTCCGCTCGCGGCGTGTATACCGATCCGGCGGCCTTGGCTGAACTTCCGGCTCCGGTCTCGATTGATTCGCCGGCTTCTCAACACCAGAAGTAAACCTCCGAAAGGGCTTCATGAGCATCGATGCAATTTTTAAGGCATACGACGTCCGCGGGCTAGCACCAGAGCAACTCGACGCGACCTTGAGTCGACAGATCGGCGCGGCCTTCGCCCGCTTTGTTGCTGATTCCGAGGGAGCGACAGAAATCGTCCTCGGTCACGACATGCGGCCGACCGGCCCCGAATTTTCTGCCGCCTTTGCCGAAGGCGCAATGAGCCAAGGTGTCGATGTGGTCGACATGGGACTCGCGTCGACCGACATGATGTACTTCGCCTCGGGCTCGATGGATCTGCCTGGAGCCGTGTTCACCGCGTCACACAATCCGGCGGGATACAACGGCATCAAGATGTGTCGACGCGGAGCGGCCCCACTCGGGGGCGATACCGGCCTCGACGCGATCAAAAAGATGTCGCGGACGCTGCTCGAACCCGTTGCCGAACCTGGGACCTCGCGTACCGCCGAGCTACTCGAAGGCTTCGCGACCCACGTGTTGTCGTTCATCGACGTCGCCGCAATGACCCCATTGAAAGTTGTCGCCGACACAGCGAATGGCATGGGTGGACTCGTTGTGCCAGCGGTCTTTGATCAGCTGCCCTTCGATCTGGAAATCATGTACCCGGAACTCGATGGCACCTTCCCGAACCATCCGGCCGACCCGCTCAACGAAGAGAACCTGGTCGATCTCAAGGCGCGTGTGCTCGAAGTCGGGGCCGACATCGGCCTGGCCTTCGACGGTGATGCCGATCGCGTCTTTCTCGTCGATGCGAATGCCGAAGGCGTGTCCGGTTCGTTGACGACCGCGCTCGTTGCCGAGCGTGTGCTCGCAGCCGAGCCCGGCGCCACGATCCTGCACAACCTGATTTGCTCAAAGGTCGTTCCCGAGCTCGTCACCGAGAACGGTGGAACGCCGGTGCGCACCCGAGTCGGGCACAGCTTCATCAAAGCCGTCATGGCCGAGACCGGCGCTGCCTTTGGCGGCGAACACTCCGGTCACTACTACTTCCGTGACAACTGGCGAGCCGACTCAGGGCTGATCGCAGCGGTGGTCATCCTTCAGGCAATGTGTACGGCTGGCAAGCCGCTGCATGAACTGGTTGCGCCGCTGCGTCGTTACGTCGCCTCCGGCGAGATCAACACAACAGTCGAGGACACCGCCGCAACGATCGACAAGGTCGCTGCCGCCTACGAAGGCGCCGAACAAGACCGTTTCGACGGACTCACCGTCGACATGGGCGACTGGTGGTTCAACCTTCGGCCCTCCAACACCGAGCCACTCTTGCGTCTCAACCTCGAAGCCGCCGACGCAGATGCCGTCGCCGCCCGCGTAGCCGAGGTCAGGTCGAACTTCTGATCTTGGAAATCTTCGAAGCTTCCGGACCGTCAGGTGGTCCGCATCCTTCGAAGAACACCA
>CAYTUB010000007.1:0-3063 GCA_964441145.1 uncultured Acidimicrobiales bacterium | reverse complement strand
CCGTCAGGTGGTCCGCATCCTTCGAAGAACACCACCTTGAAATCTTCGAAGCTTCCGGACCGTCAGGTGGTCCGCATCCTTCGAAGAATGCTTGGGCGGGGTTGGGGTCAGACCCGCCGGGCTTGGGTACGATGCGAACATGTCGTTAGCGCCACAGCTGCTTGAGATTCTTGCTTGTCCGAAGGACAAGGGGTCGTTGTACTACTTCGAAAGCGAAGACTCGCTCTACAACCCGCGATTGAAGCTGCGGTACTCGATCACCAACGACATCCCGGTGATGTTGATCGACAAGGCGGAGACCCTCGATGATGCCGAGCACCAACGCCTGATGGCCAAGGTCGAGGCCGAGGGCCTCACCGCAACCTTCGCCGACTGACCTGTGCAGCGCTTAGCAGGTGGAGTTCAGAACTATGCGTGGGGATCGCACACGCTCCTCGCAGACCTGCGCGGCGAAGAGCCAAGCGTCGAGCCAGAGGCCGAGATCTGGTACGGAGCGCATCCCGGTACTGCCACGATGTGCGACGACGGCACCTCGCTTCTCGATTGCATCCACGCAAATCCTTTGGAGTACCTCGGGCAGGAAATCGTCGACCGTTTCGGTGAGAAGCTGCCCTTTCTCCTAAAGCTGCTCGCAGCGGGATCCCCGTTGAGCATTCAAGCGCATCCCTCGATCGAACAAGCCCGACGCGGTTTCGCCGCCGAAGAAGCCGCTGGAATCGAGCCAACCGCGTTCAACCGTTCCTTCAAAGACGATAACCACAAGCCCGAGCTCATCTGTGCCTTCACGCCCTTCGAGGCCCTCGTCGGGTTCCGGCCGGCTGTCGAAAGCGACCAGTTCTTCGAAGCCCTCGGTGTCGTCGCGCTGCGCGCAGATCTTGCCGAGGGCGGGCCGAAGGGCGCAGTCGAGTGCTTGCTGAAACCAGCGAGCAGCGATGAACAACATGTCGCACCAGACGACATGGTTCGCGAACTCGTCGAGGCGGCAGCCGCCTATGACGGCGAGAAATGGGCAGGGGAGTGCGAACTGATTTCGCGTCTCGCGCAGAAGTATCCCGGTGATCCAGGGATTGGTGTGGCTGCGTTGCTCAACTACGTCACGCTGCAACCGGGTGAGGCCCTCTACCTCGGCGCAGGAAACATGCACGCCTACGTGAGCGGGTTGGGCATTGAAATCATGGCCAACAGCGACAACGTCCTGCGCGGAGGCCTGACCCCAAAGCACGTCGACGTGGTCAACCTCCTCGACGTGGTCCTTCCCGATGCGCTCGAGCCCGAACTCGTCTCGATAGGTGCCGATGGCCGTTACCTGACCCCAGCACCAGAATTCGAACTTCGGCGCCTCGATGTGGAAACCAAACCCGAAGTGGTAGGGCCATGCATTGTCTTGTGCACGGGAGACGCCCTCATGGTCCACGGAGCCAGCGAGGAAATGACTCTCGCCGCGACTGAGGCCTGTTGGTTGAACATCGGCGAATCCGCAGTGGTCTCTGGCGACGGCGGGTTTGCGTGGCTGGCAACCGTCGGCGCTTAGGTTCTCGCACCGGGCAAGCTGGCGATACACTCACATTCGGCTGAACAGACGTTTAGAGGCCAGCGGGCCACAGCCATGCGGGGTGATTCCCCAAAGCACCCCATCCGCATGCCATTATCGGCGGCGGACACCTTTCAAGGAGCCTCCAACATGTCTGACCAGGACTTCAAAGTCGCCGACCTGTCTCTCGCCGAATTCGGCCGCAACGAAATCCGACTCGCCGAGCACGAGATGCCCGGCCTTATGTCGCTTCGCGCCGAATACGGCGACAGCCAACCCCTCAAAGGGGCTCGCATCGCCGGGTCGCTTCATATGACGATCCAAACCGCCGTGCTGATCGAAACGCTCACCGCTCTCGGCGCCGATGTGCGTTGGGTGACCTGCAACATCTTCTCCACCCAAGACCACGCTGCAGCAGCCGTGGCAGTCGGGCCAACCGGTACTGAGTCCGATCCAGCTGGCGTTCCCGTCTTTGCGTGGAAGGGCGAAACGCTCGAGGAGTACTGGTGGGCTACCGAACAGCTCTTCCATTGGCCTGACGGCAAAGGCCCGAACCTGATCCTCGATGACGGTGGCGATGCAACCATGCTCGTCCACAAGGGTCTCGAATTCGAAAAGGCTGGCGCCATTCCAGAGACGCCAGAGGACGCGTCTGAAGAAGAGGGCGTATTCATGGAGCAGCTGCGCATGATCGCCGCAGCCGATCCGGAGTTCTGGACCAAGATCGCTCCCGAAATCCGTGGCGTCTCCGAAGAGACCACCACCGGCGTCCACCGCCTCTACCACATGCAAGAAGACGGCAGCCTCCTGTTCCCAGCCATCAACGTCAACGACGCCGTCACCAAGTCAAAGTTCGACAACCTCTACGGCATCCGACACAGCCTCGTCGACGGCATCAACCGCGGCACGGACGTCATGTTGGGCGGCAAGACCGCCGTCGTCTGCGGTTACGGCGATGTTGGAAAGGGCTGCGCAGCCTCACTCAAGGGCCAAGGCGCCAAGGTCATGGTCACCGAAGTCGACCCAATCTGCGCGCTGCAGGCCGCAATGGAAGGTTTCGACGTCGTCCGCATGGAAGACGTCATGGAGACCGCTGACCTCTTCATAACCACGACCGGCAACAAAGACATCATCATGGCCGACCACATGGCCCGCATGAAGCACCAGGCAATCGTTGGCAACGTTGGTCACTTCGACAACGAGATCGACATGGCCGGCCTCGACCGCATGAGCGATGTGCAACGCACGAACATCAAGCCACAGGTCGACGAATACGTCTTCCCAGACGGGCACTCGGTCATCGTGCTCTCCGAGGGACGCTTGTTGAACCTCGGAAACGCAACCGGCCACCCCAGCTTCGTGATGTCATTCAGCTTCACCAACCAGGTGCTTGCACAGATCGAGCTTCACGCAAACGCTGAGGCGTACGCAGGGCCACCTCCGCAGGTCATCACGCTGCCCAAGCAACTCGATGAAAAGGTCGCCCGCCTGCACCTCGATCACTTGGGTGTGCGTCTCACCGAGATGAGCCA
>CAYTUB010000006.1:0-58063 GCA_964441145.1 uncultured Acidimicrobiales bacterium | reverse complement strand
GCTTCGACCGTCGGACGCTGAATGGTCAGCATGTGTTCTCCTCGGAACTTCGAAGGCGACCCCCAGGTCGGTGACCTAGGGAGTTACGTGGTTGGTGGATAAGAACTTACTTCGAGTACAGCTCAACAATGAGCTGTTCGCGAACGGGAACGTCAATGTGCTCGCGCAATGGGAGCTGGTGCACGACGGCTGCGTACTTGTCGCTGCCTTCGTCGAGCCATGCTGGCTTCGATCGATCGAGCACGTCCATGTTCCATTGCAGGGTCACGCCGTTGCGAGCCTTGGCACGCACGGTGATCGTGTCGCCTTGGCGAACCCGGTAGCTCGGCACGTTGACACGCTTGCCATTGACCTCGATGTGGCCATGGTTTACGAACTGGCGAGCCTGGGGACGAGTAGCCGCCCAGCCGGCGCGGTACACGACGTTGTCGAGACGACGCTCGAGGAACTGCAACATGTTTTCGCCGGTTACACCGGTGCGACGGCTTGCCTCGTCGTAGATGTTGCGGAACTGCTTCTCGGTAAGACCGTAGGAGTAACGAGCCTTCTGCTTCTCCTGAAGTTGAAGCAAGTACTCGCTGACGTTTCCACGGCGACGGGTTCGACCGTGATCGCCCGGTGGGTAGGGACGCTTATCAAGGGCGATCGTCTCACCCTTGGTTCCCCAGATGTTGGTGCCCAAGCGACGCGAGACGCGTGCCTTTGGACCGGTATAGCGAGACATCCTTAGACCCTCCGACGCTTTGCTGGACGACACCCATTGTGAGGAATGGGGGTCACATCTTTGATTCCGGTTACTTCAATACCGGTGTTCGTGATCGAACGGATAGCGGTCTCGCGACCCGATCCTGGACCACGAACAACAACATCGACTCGGCGAACGCCGTGCTCCATGGCTCGGCGAGCAGCCTGCTCAGCGGCCATTTGCGCTGCGTATGGGGTCGACTTGCGAGAACCCTTGAAGCCGACGTTTCCTGCAGACGCCCAAGACAGTGCGTTGCCGTCCTGGTCGGTGAAGGTGATGATCGTGTTGTTGAACGAGCTCTTGATGTGTGCCACTCCGTGAGTGACGTTCTTGGAGACTTTGCGCTTCCTGCGTGGTGCGGGAGTTGCCATTAGACAGCCTTCTTCTTTCCGGCGACGGTCTTCTTAGGACCTTTACGGGTTCGAGCGTTGGTGTGGGTGCGCTGGCCACGGACGGGAAGACCACGACGGTGACGCAGTCCCTGGTAGGAGCCGATCTCCATCTTGCGCTTGATGTCCTGGCTTACCTGGCGGCGGAGGTCACCTTCAACCTTAAGGTTCTCTTCGATGTAGCCACGAATCTGTGCGACCTCGGAGTCGGTGAGGTCTTTGACTCGAGCGGTGGGCTCGATCTCGAGCTCGGTGAGCATCTGCTGGCTGGTGGTCAACCCGATGCCAAAGATGTAGGTCAGGCTGATCTGGGCCTGCTTGTCGCGCGGGATATCCACGCCGGAAATACGTGCCATGGGGCTAGCCCTGCCTCTGTTTATGTCGGGGGTTGGAACTGCAGATGACCCGTACGCGACCTTTGCGCTTGATCACTCTGCAGTTTTCACACATCTTGCCGACGCTCGCTCGTACTTTCACGACTGCGTCCTTTCTCGTTCTTGTTTCGACCCACTCGGAGGTGAGTGTTGGATACCGCTACGGGACTTACTTGTAGCGGTAGGTAATCCGACCTCGTTCGAGGTCATAGGGGGTTAGCTCAACCTGGACGCGGTCGCCCGGCAGAATTCGGATGTAGTGCATCCGCATCTTGCCTGAAATATGGGCCAGCACTTTGTGGCCGTTCTCTAGTTCAACTCGGAACATGGCGTTAGGGAGAGGCTCCACGACGGTGCCTTCCATTACGATTGCGTCCTCTTTTGGCTTTGCCAGTGGAATCTCCTCCTTAGAAGATTTATGGCTCCGCACACGTGAACGCGCGCAGGGCCAGCGATTAAACCTAGCGCCACCTGGCGATACCACCAACTGGAGAACGGAACATTCGCGAGACGCTAGGACCAGGCCGAGAGGTCGACATCGAGCAAGACAGCTTCAAGACCAGCTCGATCGGCCTCCTAGAGCAGCCGAGCCGAGCTCAAAACTCGGGCGGACGTCACGCCCGGGACTCGGTGTCCCGCTCTCCAGCATGTCCAGACCTACTATCGAATTCGTGGAACTCATTCCCATAGAGACATTTGAACAGCACGTCGTGAAGTCTCTAGATCTCATAGATGAACGGTTGATGGCCTTCGTCCAAAATGTTGTTGTCGTAGTCGAGGACGAAAACCCCGACGAACCCGACGTGCTGGGGCTCTACGAGGGAATCCCATTAACCGAACGCGATAGCTATGGTCTGATGGAGCTCCCCGACCGGGTGTCGATCTATCGAGTTCCCCTCTGCGAGATGTGCGACACGCTCGATCAACTCATCGAGGAGATCCAGATCACCGTCGTCCACGAGATCGCTCATCACTTTGGTATCGACGACGACCGTCTGCATGAGCTTGGCTGGGGCTGAACCTGATACAACGGGGGGATGGAGCCGTTCAATCCGCCCGATGGCGACCCGAGGTGGTCGAACCCAGCAGACCGACCGGCCCATCAGAACCCCGTTTCCCACAACCCTGCAGACCCGAACTCTGCGTTGCCGCCCTACGGAGCACCGTCGCCTCAACCAGGAGTGTCAGCACCGCAGCCAATCGATGCGACCCCGGCGCCAATCGGTCACTGGGAGCCATCGCAAGCCGTCACTTCGCTCGTCGTGAGCATCCTTGGGCTAGTCGTGTGCGGCGGGCTTATCTCACCACTGGGTTGGTACTACGCTCGCAAGGAAATCGAGGGCATCGAGGCGGGACGCAGAGACCCTTCGAAGCGCGATATTGCGACGGCGGGAAAGATCGTTGGCATCCTCGGCACGCTCCTGCTCGTCGCAACTGCGCTCTTCTTCTTGGGCATCCTCGCCATTGCCGTCATCGCGACACTCGCCGAGGGAGCCTAAGCCGCCAACGTGTCCGAGCCCGCTGGCCCGTCAGGGTCTCAACAGTCCGCGTCCCCAGTTCCGTTGGGCATCTCTACGACCCTGAAGGCATCAACGGATGTCTACGATCGGGCACAAGAACGCGCGCACGTGTGGGGCCTGCCTTTTTTTGACCGGCGCAAAGACTCGATGGCGGCCATGTACGCGCATGCCGAAGCGCTGTTGCTCTTCGCTGCGGAAGGGGTCTTGCTGTCGACTGCAGATGGCCAGCTGCGAGTAAGTCTGAGCACGGCTGCGATTCGACTACGCCACATTGCCGCCAACGAGAGCGACCCGCTCATCCGGGCCGCCGAGCTGCGGCCTGGTGACAGCGTGGTCGACTGCACCTATGGGTTGGGACGCGACGCCGTAGTTGCGGCCCACATCATCGGCCCGACGGGGACGCTCGTGGGGATCGAAGCGAGCAAGGCCTTGTTTCACCTCGCTGACGAGAACGACCCTCTCGCCCAACAGGCGGGCGCTATCGATGTAGAGGCTGCGACCATTTCGCTCGTCCACTCCGACGCTCGGGCGTGGCTTGAGCAAGCGCCAGCGCAATCGGCCGACGTCGTCTTGATCGACCCAATGTTTGAGAAGCCAAAGACTTCCGATGCCTCGTTTTCGATCCTGCGTTCCGTGGCGTCAGAGATTCCGCTCGATCAAGAGTGGGTAGCGAGCGCTCGGCGTGTTGCCAGGCGCTGGGTGGTGGTGAAGTCCGGAAGCTGGTCGCCCTGGTTCGACGAAATTGGCCTCGTCAACGTGCACAGCCACGGAAACGCGCAATGGTTTCGGGTGGCCGGGCGCGAGATCAGGCGTGCACGAGATCGATCGTGAACGCGCCGGTTTGGCCGACATCGATTCCCTCAGCGGTTCGGATCGCCTTCTTGATCGGGAGCACGTAGGTGGACTGTTCCTTGCTGGGGAACAACGACGTGCTCCACTGAGAACCTCCCAGGCTCACCATCACCTTGACGCTCCCAAAGCCGCCGGTCATCGACGTGGCGTCGTCAACAGCGTCGGAGACATCGTGCGGAAGCGAAACGAAAACCCACGTGGTCTTGTCGCTGTGCCACGGATACAACTCCGCCTCAAACTCAAACTGCACTTACAGCGCGAGCGCACCCTGTACGCGATCGAACACTTCGTCCTCGTCACCTAGGCCGTCGACGACGAGTAGGAGGTCGCGGGCGGCGAACCATTCGATCAATGGGGCGGTCTGCTCTTCGTAGAGTTCGAGACGTCGAGTGATGCTCTCTTCGGTGTCATCCTCACGGCCTCGAGCCATCATGCGCTCCTTGACCTCGTCGAGGGGAACATCGATGTTCAGTGCGGCGTCGAGCTCGACACCTTGACCGTCAAAGATTGCGCGTAGCGCGTCGGCCTGAATGGGCGTACGGGGAAATCCGTCGAGGAGAACACCATTTTCCATGATGTCGTCTTCGGCCAAGCGTTCGCCGACAATACCGATCATCACGTCGTCGGGGACGAGGTCCCCAGCTTTCATGATGGCGTCAGCTTGCTGGCCAAGTTCGGTGCCGGCAGAAACCGCTGAGCGGAGCATGTCTCCGGTCGAGACATGTACGACTCCGTACTCGTCAACAAGACGAGCACATTGGGTTCCTTTACCCGCGCCTTGACGCCCAAGGACGACTACTCGTGGTGCCATCTGATGGCTCTCCTAAAAACTCTGGTGTGTAACTAGCCGATGAGGCTACTTCTTCTTTGCGAGGAAGCCTTCATAGTTACGCATCGTGAGCTGGCTGTCGATTTGCTTCATCGTTTCGAGCGCTACGCCAACGGCGATGAGGATCGAAATTCCGATGAATCCGAAGCCTGCAGCACCGAGTCCGCCACCGTGACCTGGATCGAGGTCAAAGCCAATAGCGGTCATGATGAGGTTCGGCAACAGGGCAACAGCTGCAATAAACAATGCACCTGGCAACGTGATACGGGTAAGGATCCGCTGCAGGTAGTGCTCGGTCTGGGGACCAGGACGGATTCCAGGGATAAAGCCACCCTGCTTACGGATGGTGTCTGCCTGCTTAGCCGGGTCGAACGTGATCGCGGTGTAGAAGTATGCGAAGCCCACGATCATGAATCCGAAGACGATGATGTAGAGCAGTGCGGTCGGATCGACAAGGTTCCGGTCGACGAAGTTACGAATGGCGTTGCCCCAGGCGGTGTCTGGAAGCGCAACGGCGATCAGGTTCGGCAGGTACAGAACAGAGCTGGCGAAGATGATTGGGATAACACCCGACTGGTTGACCTTGAGCGGGATGTAGGTGCTCTGGCCGCCGTACATCTTGCGTCCGACGACTCGCTTGGCGAAGTTGACGGGGATGCGGCGCTGACCGTTCTCGACGAACACGATGCCGACGAGGGCGATCGACAAGATGATGACGAATGCGAGGACGGCTCCCCATCCCTGGTTCGTCCACAGTGTTGAGAACTGTGCGGGGAACTGGCTAACGATCGAGGCAAAGATGATCAGCGACATTCCATTGCCGATGCCCTTTTGCGTGATGAGCTCGCCCATCCACATGACGAGGGCGGTTCCTGCGGTGAGGGTGAGTACCACGAGAAGCACGGTGAAGACGTTGAACTTCGGCAACAGTACGAAGCCGCCGCCCAAGCCGTCGGCACGGTTGAACAAGAACGAGAAACTCGTCGATTGGATGACTGCGATCGCAATCGTGAGGTAGCGAGTCCACTGCGTGATCTTGCGTTGGCCCACAGCGCCTTGCTGCTGCCATTGCTCAATACGAGGGACGACGACACCCAAGACCTGCATGATGATCGAGGCCGTGATGTAGGGAAGCACTCCCAGGGCGAAGATCGCAAAGGTGGTCAAGCCACCGCCGGAGAACAACTGCACGTATGCAAGAATGCCCCCCTGCTGGTCGCTGTTCTCGCGCAGCTGCTGCACCGCAAGTGTGTCGATACCAGGCGCGGGGATGAAAGATCCCAGCCGGTATAGGGCGAGCATGGCCAGGGTGAAGAGAATCTTCACCCGAAGGTCCGGTACTCGGAACATGTTGGCAATACGTGAGAACAAGGGGTTTCCTCCGTAGCGAGTTCTCTCAACGGTAGCCGAATTCGTTCACGCGAACGCCGCGGGCGTCGTGAACATGTCCGAAAAAAGCGGTGAGAGAATTGAGCTACCGGTTGGTGTGCTGATTGCCCTTTGCGGGCGGACGAGGCGAGTCGCCCCATGGCTTTGGAAGAACTTCGATCGTTCCTCCGGCGGCCGTTATGGCTTCCTCAGCGCTCTTTGAGAAGGCGTGCGCCTTGACGGTTACGCCTTTTGGCGCTTCGCCACGACCCAAAACCTTGATAAGTGACTTCTTTCCGGCGAGGCCTGCCTCATACAACGTCTCTGGAGAGACTTCGTTGAGACCCGACTCGGCAATCGTGTCGAGGTTGATTCCCTGGTATTCGACACGGAACGGGTTCGTAAAGCCTCGCAGCTTCGGAACACGCTTCGCGAGTGGCATCTGGCCACCCTCGAAACCGACGCGTACCTTGCCACGTCCGCGAGAGTGCTGACCCTTGGTACCGCGGCCTGCGGTCTTGCCGCCCTTGCCACCAATACCGCGGCCCTTGCGCTTTGCGTTCTTGCGGGAGCCCTCAGCGGGCTTGAGATCATGAATTTTGATCGCCATGGTTATGCCTCCTCGACGTCGACCAGGTGTGGAACCCGGGCGATCATGCCCCGAACCTCAGCGGTATCGGGCTTAGTGACTGTGCGTCCAATACGTCCAAGTCCCAACGCGCGAATCGTGCCGCGTTGTTTTGGCTTGGTTCCAATCGTGGAACGCACCTGAGTGATCTTGAGATCTGCCATGTTGCTTTCCTAGGCTCAGGACTCGCTTACGACGCCAGCAGTTGCTGGGTCGGAGCTGTCTCGCTGGGATTCCTTGTATGCCTGAAGCAGTCCCTTTGGAACGAATTCCTCGGCGTCGAGACCACGAAGTCGCGCAATCTCGTCAGGGCGCTTCAGGTCGCGCAAGCCAGCAATCGTGGCACGAGCGACGTTGATGTGATTGGGTGACCCAATCGACTTGCAGAGCACATCTTGAATGCCTGCTTCTTCGAGGATGGCTCGAGCTGCACCGCCGGCGATGACGCCGGTACCGGGAGCTGCGGGCTTAATGAGAACTTGACCTGCGCCCATTTCACCGAGCACCGGATGCACGATCGTGCCGCCGGCGAGAGGAACCGCAAACAAGTTGCGCTTCGCCTCTTCGGTGCCCTTCTGGATTGCGAGCGGGACCTCTTTGGCCTTGCCATATCCGAGGCCGACCTGACCGTTGCCGTCGCCAATGACGACGAGAGCGGTGAAGCTAAAGCGTCGACCACCCTTGACGACCTTGGCCACACGGTTGATGTTGATCACTCGGGAGTCACGCAGACCGCCCTCGTTCTCGCGATCGTTATTGCGATTGTTGTCTTGGTACGCCATCAGAACTCCAGTCCTGCTTCGCGGGCAGCGTCAGCGACTGCAGCCACACGTCCGTGGTAGAGGTAGCCACCGCGATCGAATACGACAGTCGAGATACCAGCGCCCTTGGCTCGCTCGGCGACGAGCGCTCCAACCTTTGCGGCGGCATCGACGGTGCTACCGCTTCCGGTCCAGTCCTTTTCATGGGTCGATGCCGACACCATGGTCTCACCAACGGAGTCATCGATGACCTGAGCCACGATGTGCTTGTTGGAACGGAATACCGCCAAGCGAGGACGCTCAGTGGATCCCACGACGTTCTTACGAACCCGATAGTGACGACGCTGACGCTGACGGCGGCGCTCGGCAGAAACGTTCTTTGCCATTATTTCGCTGCCTTTCCGGCCTTGCGGATGATTCGCTCACCCTCGTATTTGATTCCCTTGCCCTTGTAGGGCTCAGGCTTGCGCCACTTGCGAATGTCTGCGGCGACTTGGCCAACGAGCTGCTTATCGATGCCCTTGACGATGATCTGAGTTTGCTCGGGCACGTCGAACTCGATGCCCGCAGGTGCCTTGATCTGAACCGGATGGCTGAAACCGAGCTGCATTTCGAGAGCATCTTTGCCCTTAGCTGCTGCACGGTAACCAACGCCGACGATCTCAAGCTTCTTCTCGAAGCCTTCGCTGACGCCGATGATCATGTTGCTCACCAGAGTTCGGCCAAGGCCGTGCATGGCTTTGCTCGGCCCGGTGTCGTCGGGACGAGACAACGTAAGTACGCCGTCTTCGAGCGCTGCGGTGGTTTCGCCGGGGAGCGTCATCGACAGCTCGCCCTTTGATCCCTTTACGGTGACGTCGCGGCCAGAGACCGAAACATCAACACCGCTCGGAACGGTAATGGGTGCGTTTCCAATACGAGACATGTCTACCTACCAGACGTATGCGAGTACCTCGCCGCCAATGCGGCGACGGCGAGCTTCGCGGTCAGTCATGAGGCCACGGTTTGTAGAAAGCACGGCGACGCCGAGCCCTCCCAGAACACGAGGAACCTCGTTGGATTTGCGGTACACGCGCAGGCCTGGCTTGGACACTCGTGTCAGGCCGGAGATAACGCGCTTGCGCTCCGGCGAGTACTTCATGTCGATGCTCAGGATTCGTCCTGGGCCATTTGGGTTGTCTGCGATCTCGAAGTCGGTGATGTAACCCTCGGACTTCAGGAGTTCCGCGAGGGTCTCCTTCAGCTTGGAGGATGGCATCGATACGTCGTCGTGCATGGCCGTGTTCGCATTACGAATGCGAGTGAACATGTCAGCGATGGGGTCGGTCATTGTCATAGCGTCTGCTCCCCTACCAGCTGGCCTTCTTGAGACCCGGAATCTCGCCGGCATGTCCCATCTCACGGAGACAGATACGGCAGAGACCGAACTTCTTGTACACACTGCGCGGGCGGCCGCATATGCGGCAGCGGGTGTAGGCGCGGACCTTAAACTTCGGGGTCTTCTTCTGCTTGTTAATAAGCGCCTTTTTTGCCATTACTGGCCTGCCTTTCGAAATGGGAAGCCAAACGAATCGAGCAACGCCTTGCCGTGCTCGTTGTTGGTTGCGGTCGTGACAATGGTGATGTCCATACCGCGGACGACGTCGACGTTGTCGTAGCTGATCTCCGGGAAGATGAGCTGTTCGGTTACGCCGAAGGTGTAGTTGCCTCTTCCGTCGAAACTCTTCGACGGAAGACCGCGGAAGTCACGGATACGAGGTGTTGCTAGGGAAATAACTCGATCGAGGAACTCATACATGCGATCGCCTCGAAGCGTTACACGAGCGCCGATGGTTTGACCTTCACGGAGCTTGAAGCTTGCGATTGACTTCTTGGCCTTGGTCACCGCTGGCTTTTGGCCGGTGATGATTGCAAGGTCAACAAGTGCACCCTCGAGTGCCTTCTTATTGAGTGCCGCCTCACCCACACCCATGTTCACCGAGATCTTTTCGAGCCTCGGGACCATCATGATGTTGGGAAGGTCGAGTTCTTCTTTGAGCTTTGCCTGAATTTCGCCGTAGTACTGCTGCTTCAGGGCAGGAATCACTTTGGTTGCAGTCATTAGAATTCTGCTCCCGTCCGCTTACAGATGCGCACCTTCGTGCCATCTTCGAGAATCTTGTAGCCAATGCGAGTCGGCTTGCCATCCTTGGGGCTCAGCACTGCGACGTTGCTGACATGCATAGGCATGTCGATGTCGATAATGCCGCCAGGGTTGCCTTCACCGAGTGGACGCTGAGACTTCTTCATCAGGTTGACGCCCTCGACAATGACCTTGTCCTTGTCTGGGAAAGCGAACATCACTTCGCCCTCTTTGCCTTTGTCCTTGCCCGAAAGCACCTGGACTTTGTCACCTTTTTGGATCTTCATAGTTAGAGGACCTCCGGCGCCAGAGACACGATGCGCATGAACTTCTTGTCTCGAAGCTCACGACCGACCGGGCCAAAGATGCGTGTTCCTCGCGGCTGGCTCTGCTCGTTGATCAGAACCGCTGCGTTTTCGTCGAACCGGATGTAACTGCCATCGGGACGACGAATTTCCTTCTTCACACGGACGACGACGCACTTGACGACTTCGCCCTTCTTGACCGCCGCACCAGGATTTGCATCCTTCACGGTGGCCACGATGACATCGCCGATGCTTGCGTAACGGCGGCGGGTGCCGCCGAGCACCTTGATGCACAAAATTTCGCGTGCGCCAGAGTTGTCGGCGACCTTGAGACGGGACTCTTGCTGAATCATTAGCGAGCCCTCTCGATAACTTCGACCAGACGCCAGCGCTTGCGCTTCGACATCGGGCGGGTTTCTTGGATACGGACACGGTCGCCAACGTTTGCGTCGTTGGTCTCGTCGTGCGTGAACAACTTGTTTGAACGCTGCACGGTCTTGGCGTAGCGACGGTGGCGAACACGATCGACGGCCTCGACCACAATCGTCTTGTCCATCGACGTCGATACGACCACGCCCTCACGGATCTTGCGAGGGTTCTCGCGAGTTCCGTCAGCCTCTTCAGCTGGAACAGCCGCAGCGGGTGCTGCCTCTTCCACAGCCACTTCTTCAACTTCTTCCACAGCGTCAGTTACTGTCTCGTCTACATCGCTCATGAGGCGACCTCCTCGGCGTCCATTGCTTCAGCCGCAGCGATCTCGCGGGCTCGCAGTTCGGTCAGTACCCGTGCCTTGTCCTTGCGGACTTCACCCAGGCGACGAACATTGGAGAGCTGGCCAGTCGCGTTCTGGAAACGCAAGTTGAACAACTCTTCAGAGACTTCATCGAGACGGGTCAACAGGTCTGCGTCGGAAAGCTCAGCGAGCTTCTTTGCCTTAGCCATTAAAAGCCCTCGTCTCGTTTAACGAACTTGCACTTGATGGGGAGCTTTTGGATCGCACGATCGATCGCCTCGCGGGCGACGTCTTCATCGTGGAAGCTCAACTCGAACAGCACCTTGCCTGGACGTACAACAGCTACCCAACGCTCTGGGTTGCCCTTGCCGGAACCCATGCGGGTTTCTGCAGGCTTCTCGGTGACTGGCTTGTCTGGGAACACATTGATCCAGACCTTGCCACCACGTTTGATATGACGGGTCATAGCAATACGTGAAGCCTCGATCTGACGGGCGGTGATCCAGCCAGGCTCAAGTGCTTGGAGGCCGAAGTCGCCAAAGGTGACTTCGGTTCCGCCCTTTGCGTTTCCGCGCAGACGTCCTCTGTGGTGTTTACGGTGTGCAACCTTACGGGGCATCAACATTGTGGTACCTGCTCTCTAATCCGCATCGCCAGGACGGAAGTTGAGTGCTTCGTCCTTGGTGCGGGTAGATGCGTCGATCTCTTCCTCGGCGGCGAGGAGCTTTTCGAACTCGGGATCTGCTTCGGGAACGAGGGGCTTGAGCTCCTCGGGTGCTTCGCCTTCGGTGGGGGCACCTTCGGCGGCAGCTGGCTTGCGTGGTGCAGCCGAGCTGGACACAACCTGACGTGGGCGGTTCTGACCGGAGGTCTCGCCAACGGCCATTGCGGCCTCACGTTCAATCTTGGATTGCGCTTCGCTCTTGTACGGAAGACGCTCGCCGGTGTAAATCCACACCTTGACGCCGATACGGCCAGCAGCGGTGTGGGCCTCTCGGAATCCGTAGTCGATCTCGGCACGCAGGGTGTGCAACGGCACCTGACCTTCGCGGTACCACTCACGGCGTGCCATTTCAGAGCCACCGAGGCGACCCGAGGACTGGACACGAATACCGAGAGCGCCGGCCTTCTGCGCGTTCTGTACGGCACGCTTCATCGCACGACGGAATGCGACACGGCCCTGGAGCTGGTCGGCAACACCTTGTGCGATCAATGCGGCGTCGAGCTCAGGAGTCTTGATCTCCTGAATGTTCAGCTGCACTTTGTTGTTGCCGCTGATCTTGGCCAAGCCTTGACGAAGGCGATCTGCCTCAGCGCCCTTGCGGCCAATGACGATGCCCGGACGTGCGGTGTGCACGTCAACACGCAGGCTGTCACGGCTGGACTTGCGCTCGATCTCGATGCGGCTGATCGCCGCGTGAGGCAGGTCCTTCATGATGAACGTGCGAATTTCGCTGTCCTCGATGATGAAGTTGGCGTAATCCTCGCGGCTTGCGAACCAACGGCTCTTCCAGTCGGTGGTTACACCGAGGCGGAAGCCGTAGGGGTTGATCTTTTGACCCATGGCTATTCTTCCTCTTCCGAGTCGGTTGCTTTGGCTTTGGTGCCCGCTTCGGTGAAGCCAGCAGCAGTAGCTGCATCGGCATCAGCGAACCAGACCTCGGCGACAGTGTTTTCGTACCAACGTCCATCTGGCTGGTGGAACTTGCCCGAGTCAGCGTTGCCCTTCACAGGGAAGCCTTCAGGCATCGAATCGTCGTCGAGGGCAACGTGGCTGCCATCGCCGTATGGGTTGTCACCCTCAGCTGGATTGCCGAGTGTGCCAACCGCTGCGGTGGTCTCTTCCTCGTCGGCGCTGGTCTCTGCTGGTGCATCGACCTCTTCGCCCTTGGAAGCGGCGACTCGTGCGGAACGATCGGCGCGGTTGGACTTGCCAGAATCGCGACGTTCAGCGCGGTTGCGACGAACGTCGAGCTTGTCGTCATCCATGCGGCTGACGATGATCGTCATGTGGCAGGTGCGCTTGCGAATCTTGGTGGCGCGACCGCGTGCACGGGGACGCCAACGCTTCAGTGTTGGACCCTCGTCTGCGTAGCAGGCTGAGACGAACAGCTGCTCGGCTTCTTGAAGATCATTGTGCTCGGCGTTCGCAACCGCTGAATCGAGCAACTTGGTGATCGGTTCGCTTACGCCGCGCTCGCAGAGCTCGAGGTAATCGGCTGCGTCAGCAACGTGCATTCCGCGGATCTGGTTAAGGATCTCACGGGCCTTGTAGGCCGACACGCGAACGTGCTTGACCGAAGCCCGGGTGCCCGGACGTTCGTTGGTCTTTGCCCCTGTCATCGGCGAGCACCTCGCTCTTGACCGGCGTGGAACTTAAACGTGCGAGTTGGCGCGAACTCGCCCAACTTGTGACCGACCATTGCTTCGGTCACGTACACGGGAACGTGCTTGCGTCCGTCGTGCACAGCCAAGGTGTGGCCGAGCATGTCGGGGATAATCGTGGAACGACGTGACCAGGTCTTGATGACCTGCTTCTCGCTCTTCTCGTTGAGGGCATCGACCTTCTTGAGCAGGTGCTCGTCGACGAAGGGACCCTTCTTCAGGCTGCGTGGCATTGTCTCTTACCCTCCTACCGTCGCGATCCGCGCTTGCGGCGACGGCGAATAATCATCTGGTCGGACACCAACTTGTCCTTACGGGTGCGCATCTCGGGCTTGCCCCAAGGCGACACGGGGTGGCGACCACCCGAGGTCTTACCCTCGCCGCCACCGTGAGGGTGATCGACAGGGTTCATTGCAACACCGCGGGTCTGTGGGCGCTTGCCCTTCCAGCGGTTACGACCGGCCTTACCGATCTTGATGAGTTCGTGCTCGGCATTGCCAACCGTGCCCACAGTTGCCCGTCCATCGATGGGAACGCGACGCATTTCGGTGCTTGGCAGACGAAGGATGGCATATGGCCCGTCCTTTGCCACGAGCTGCACGCTCGATCCAGCGGAACGGGCGATCTTGCCGCCGCCACCTGGCTGCAACTCAACGTTGTGCACGGTGGTACCGACGGGGATGTAGCGCAATGGCAAGGCGTTGCCTGGCTTGATCTCCGACCCCTGTCCGTTTTGCAAGGTCTCCCCGACCTGCACGCCTTCGGGGGCAAGCACGTAGCGCTTCTCGCCATCATGGAAGTGCAACAAGAGAATGCGACAGCTTCGGTTCGGGTCGTATTCGACCGCAGCGACCTTTGCTGGGACTCCATCTTTGTTTCGCTTGAAGTCGATCTTGCGATATTGCTTCTTGTGACCGCCACCGCGGTGACGGCTGGTCTTGCGACCGTAGCTGTTACGACCACCGGTGCGGGACTTGCTCTCGAGCAAGGAACGTTCCGGCGTGGTCTTGGTGATTTCTGAGAAGTCCGAGGACGTCTGGAAACGACGTCCGGGACTTGTGGGCTTGCGTTTACGAAGAGCCATGCCTTACACCTCGAACAGGTCGATCTCGTCGCCTTCAACGAGCGTGACCATCGCTCGCTTGGCACCGCTGCGCATGTTGTACGTGCCAGAACGGCGATCGCGTACACGCTTTCCCTTGCGGTTGAGGGTGTTCACCTTGAGTACGGTGACTTCGAACAGGGTTTCTACGGCTTGCTTGATCTCTGTCTTGGTGGAATCGGGAGCAACGATGAAGGTGTACACGTTGTCCTCAAGAAGGCTGTAGCTCTTCTCTGAAACCACTGGCTTGATCAAGACGTCACGAAGGTCGACTGCCATGATTACTCCTCCTCGTCCGTAGCTGTTGCGCTATCGACGACTTCGTCGGCGCTTACTTCTGCAGGTGTGGGAGCAGCTGCAGGCTTGGCTTTCTTTGGCTGTGGCGCATCGGCGACCGGAAGCGTGCTCTGGCTGAACACGACCGTGTCGCTTACCAACACGTCGTAGGCGTTGAGTTCGCCTGCCGGCAGTGCGTGCACGTTGGGAATGTTGCGGAAGCTCAATGCGGCGTTCTCTTCGCCGTCACCGAGCACCAAAAGGATGCGACCTTCATCATTGAGCCCGAGTGCATCGATCATGGCGACCGCATCGGCGGTCTTCGGTGCGCTGAAGTCGAACGAATCGACCACGACGACCTTGCCATCAGCGGCACGGTCAGAGAGCGCTGATCGAAGCGCGAGCTTGATCATCTTCTTTGGCGTCTTTTGGCTGTAGTCACGAGGCTTTGGGCCGTGGGCTATGCCGCCGCCACGCCACTGTGGCGAACGGATCGAACCTTGACGAGCACGACCGGTGCCCTTCTGGCGCCATGGCTTTGCGCCGCCACCGCTGCGCTCGGCTCGGGTCTTAGTCGAGTGGGTTCCTGCACGACGTGCGGCAAGTTGCGCCGTGACGACTTGGTGCATAACCGGAATGTTCGGCTCGATGCCGAAGATGCTTTCATCGAGAGTGGCGCTGCCGGCCTTCTTGCCAGCCACGCTCTTGACGTCGATCGATGCCATCA
Source organism: uncultured Acidimicrobiales bacterium (assembly GCA_964441145.1). Classification (GTDB taxonomy): domain Bacteria; phylum Actinomycetota; class Acidimicrobiia; order Acidimicrobiales; family SHLQ01; genus SHLQ01. The sequence goes on along the minus strand of CAYTUB010000006.1, from coordinate 42,947 downwards.
GCTTGCCTCCGACTTCTTCGTTGCGTTGCGCAACAGAATCGTTCCGCCCTTTGGGCCGGGAACGTTGCCCTTGACCAACACGAGGTTCTCCTCTGCGTTGGCTTCGACGACCATCAGGTTCTGCGTGGTGACCTTTTCGCCACCGCTGCGACCGGCCATCTTCTTGCCTTTGAAAATACGACCCGGCGTTGCGCACTGTCCGACGGAGCCAGGCATGCGGTGCACTCGATGTGCACCGTGACTTGCGCGTTGGCCCTTGAAGTTGTGACGCTTCATGACACCGGTGAAACCTTGGCCCTTGCTGACGCCCGTGGCATCTACGACATCGCCCTCAGCGAGGATGTCAGCGCCGATCTCTTGACCGATCGTGAATTCGCTCACGTCGTCAAGGCGAAGCTCTACGAGCTTGCGGCCAGGCTCAACGCCGGCCTTTTCGTAGGCGCCCATCACCGGCTTGGTGACACGCTGTTCTTTTTGGGTGCCGATGGCGACCTGGAGCGCAGAGTAACCGTCGGTTTCGGGGTGCTTGATTTGCACCACCCGAACCGGCGTTACTTTCAACACGGTCACGGGCACGACTTTGTCGTCGCGCCAGACCTGCGTCATTCCCAGTTTTTCACCAACGATGGCTTTGGTGGCCATGGCTCTCGATCCTTGTGGAGTTCTTGGAAGTACACCGCTTGCGCAGCCCACTCACGCGAACGCTCCGCATGGGCAGGGCCCAGCGGAGCGATTTCTCGGTTTTGCTCACTGGTTCCCGGGGGCCTGGTGAGACGTCGATTGTGTTCTGAGAAACTCAGTTGTTCGGCTGTCTGCACGAGGCAGACGTCGAACGCACAGCTGGCTACTTTAGCCAAGTCCTCCACTCACACCAACTCCATTGCGGGAAATGTGTACAGGCCGCTAGTCGCTCCAGATGCCCAAAGTGCCTCCCATATGGCGCAGGTCACAGTTGCGTTCTAACGTTGGCTCTATTGGTAGGTAACGGGCAGGCGGAGTCGGAGGGCCGGCTAGTGAACGGCAAATCAATAGAGGAACACAGTTGGGCTTTGGCTCGCGCCGGCATGGACCCAGAACGCGTGGGACCGGTCGTATCCGCGCGACGAGCACGAGCCCGAGCAGTGCAGTCCCGATTGCGAACCGAGCGCCTCGAACGGATCAATGACGATCTTGCCACGCTGCTCGAAGAAGCCTCCGGGTCATCTCGGGTGAACGAACCCGACGCGGCATCGGCCTCGAGCCCTATCGACGGCGACCACCTCCCCCAGCCGGATCAGCCGCCACGAAGTCGACACCTCGACCGGCTCGCGAGCGAATAGCGCTTTTGACAACGCGACCAGAATGTGTCGCTATAGGTAGCGCAATTAACGCGTTCCGTGTTGCCCGATACGGCCCACCCACGCGAACATCTGACGGGAGATTTGATCATGCAGGTACAAGACTTAGTCACGTCGCTCGTCGGCGAAGACATTCCAATCCGGGTCACCGCCTATGACGGCACTGACGTCGGTCCAGCTGATGCGGCAACGCACCTCGAGATTCTCTCGCCAAATGCGGTGCAGCGAATCATTGCGGCACGTGGCCAAGAGATTGGTTTCTCGCGAGCGATCATCGCCGGTGAGATCGAACTGCATGGCGATGTGTTTGGCGTGTTCGACGTCAACGATCGGGTTTCGACCCCCACGCTGGATCTTCGCCTGCTCAAGTCACTCGGGCAGTTGATTGGCGTGGAGAGCCTCAACGACCTCCGAGATCTAAAGCGGCTACCACTTCCACCAGAAGAAATCGCGCTCAAGGGCCGACTGCACTCACGGGCTCGTGACGCTGAGGCTATTTCCAGCCATTACGACGTTTCCAACGACTTCTACGACCTCGTTCTCGGCCCGGCGATGACCTATAGCTGCGCTGTCCATGAGACCGAGCACGACAGCCTCGAAACCGCCCAGGCAAACAAGCACGACCTCGTCTGTCGCAAGCTCAACTTGCAACCTGGCATGCGACTGCTCGACATTGGCTGCGGCTGGGGCTCGATGGTCATGCACGCCGCCAAGTACTACGGCGTAACGGCTGTCGGCGTGACCATTTCGGTCGAACAGGCCGAGCGGGCCCGCAAGCGGGTCACCGACGCTGGTCTGGCTGAGCAGGTCGAAATTCGCATTCAGGACTACCGGGACGTTCCCGACGGACCCTTCGATGCCATCAGCTCAATCGGTATGTCAGAACATGTGGGCGGCCCAGCGGAACTGAAGCGCTACTTCTCGCAGGCACACAAGTTACTCACACCAAATGGGCGTTTCCTGAACCACGCGATCAGCCGTGCCGCGAACTTCACCGGTCTAGGCGACAAGGGTTTCATCCAGCGCTATGTCTTCCCCGACGGCGAGTTGCACGAAGTGGGTGCGACGATCTCGGCTATGCAACAAGCGGGGCTCGAAGCCCGCCACATGGAGTCCTTCCGACTTCACTACGCCAAGACACTCCGCGCCTGGGTATCGAACCTTGAGGCCAATTGGGATACCGCCGTGGCCGAGGTCGGCCGAGGACGCGCGATGGTCTGGCGCCTCTACATGGCTGGCTCTGCCGTGGCATTCGAACGAAATGAAATCCAGCTGCATCAGGTGCTCTTGGTTCGAGACACAGCCGACAACTCGTCGATTCCATTGTTGAACGACTGGCCGCTGCGCTCCAGCAACTAGCGACCTCGCCTTGACATAGGCACCCTAGATCCGGGCGTTACATCGAGGCATTGCGCAAAATCGAAAGCTCGGTCGTCGTTGGATATTCGACGACGCGCCAGCGTGAAGGCTGATGCTCGGTCGCTTCCATCAGGTGACCGACCACTTCGTGAGCGACGTCCCAAGGAACGAGAAAAGGCTCGGCGTCTTCCTCATAGAACGCAACCCGGTCGGTCTCGGGCAATAGGGCCTCGACGCCGCGAGTCCAGGTGCAATAGGACGACAGAGCTCCGCTCGACTGCTCGATGGGCACGTAGCTGGCGGCGAATACTTCGGGGCCGATCATTGGTTCAAGCAACCGGTGCTGCGTTTCGTAGGCGGCTGCCTGGTCATAGGTAACGAGTCGAGACCACGTGTCGTACGCACGGTGCTCGGGGTCGAGACGCAATGGGCGCCAATGTCCCGTGTGGCCAACCAACGGCGGCAGGCTGACGCGATTGGCCGTACCAACATGGCTCAGGGCGTTCGCGGCGGCAGCGGCGATCGCGTCCTCATCGTCGATCGACATGACGGCACAACTGGGTCGCGCAGGATGAAAGACCACTCGCTCTTCAGAGAAGGGCAGGAAGTCCAACTGTCCGGGAAGAAAGACTCGAGCACCGTCGTAATCGTCGATGCCTTTGGGCGCAAAGATCCGGTCCTCGACAACTTCCCAACCAAGGAATGGCGCGAGCGCAAGGTTCATCTTGGCGGCCTGAAGCAAGGCATCGAAGTCGACACCCCATACCTCTAACTGTTCTTCGGTCACGAGATCCATAGTCGCGGGCGTGTCCCAAACAAGCGTCCAGGTCAGATCGCCGGCAATGGGTCGATGCGGGATTTCATGTAGCGACGAGGAGTCACCCTCAGCCATTGATCGCAAGGCGGCCAGGCCGAGCGTCTTGCGCGAGCTAATCGAGGGCCGAAGACGTGTGGTGTCCAACGCATCGGGAATTGGCTGCGGATTTACGAGGGCTCGGACCGTTCGCTCCAACCAGGGAATGCGGTCCTCTGCGGGTTGTTCAACCCACGCGCGTCGCAAGTTCGTGAGCGTCGTGTGGATTCCCCCAACAACGACGGCGTCGCCGGTTGTTTCGGCCACAACAGCACCCAGAGGCAGCATCGTGTTCGCAAGCTTGCGGATCATGACGTCGAAGTCATTCGCTCCATCAAGATTTGCGAGACGTTGCTCAAACCAACCCATACAACCATATTTTCGACACATTAGAGGCAGGCCTTAGGAACACGATTCGCGTATACCGTCGGTGATAGAGCAAAGTAGCCCGATGCGAGATCGCTTCGAGCACTTCGACAGAGCCGCATGGTCTCGTCTACGGGACTCGACGCCGCTGACTCTCAACGAAGCAGATGTCGCCGAACTGCGCGGGATCACCGAGCATCTAGACCTCGACGAAGTCGAGCAGATCTACCTTCCGTTGAGTCGACTCATCAGCCTGCACATTCAGGCAACTCAAGGGCTTGCGGCGGTGACCGATACGTTTCTCGGAACTGCGCCAGCGCAGCTTCCCTACGTCGTTGGAATTGGCGGCAGCGTTGCCGTGGGGAAGAGCACAACCGCTCGACTGCTCCAGAAGCTTCTGTCGAGCTGGTCCGAACACACCGACGTCGACTTGGTCACCACCGACGGTTTCTTGTACCCGAATGCAGAGCTCGAACGGCGCGACATCATGCATCGGAAGGGCTTTCCTGAGAGTTATGACACGGCGGCGCTCTTGGCGTTTCTCCAAGACGTGAAGTCGGGGGCTGAGCACGTGGATGCTCCCGTGTACTCCCACCTTGCCTACGACATCGTTCCGAGCGAGAAGGTCACCATCCGCCGCCCCCAAGTCCTCATCGTCGAGGGACTCAATGTCCTGCATGGGAGCGGTCGTCCCGATCATCGCGTCGTGTCGGACTACTTCGACTTTTCGCTCTACGTGGACGCCGAACCCGAATCGATTAAGTCGTGGTATGTCGAGCGATTCTTGGCGCTGCGAGATTCGGTGTTCACGAACCCGTTGTCGTACTTTCGCCACTACGCCGATCTCGATATCGATGAAGCAATCGCGGTTGCCAGCGACCTTTGGGACACGATCAATGCGCCAAATCTCGAGGAGAACATCTTGCCCACCCAACACCGGGCGCACTGCATCTTGTCCAAGGCAGCCGATCATCGAGTGGCACGAGTTTCCCTACAGAAAAGCTAGCTAGCCGAGACCCGCGGGAGTCGAAGGAACAGGGCATGTAGCCAGAGTTCGTCGTTGGGGTTACGCACGAGGGCCTCGGCAGAATCGGTGAGGGTCGCAAAGACCTCAGGGTGGCGGTCGCCATCGGGGAACTCGTTGCGGTAGCGCTGTGCGAGCGTCGCAAGCCCCATGCGCCACTCGTCTGTGCGCTGCATGCGTGCCTCGCGGCGCTGCCGGGCCTCCATGGCCTTGCGGCCTGAGCCGCGCACGCCGGTCAGCGACTCTTGTTCGTCCATCCGTTCGGACTCACGTGCGTGCCGATCTTCCAAGGGAGCGCGGGCAAGGTCTGTGGCCTCGATGATCGACATCACCAGTTGAGCAATGTCGTAGCCGCTTCCTGCGACCTGTGTAGGAGCGTCCCACCACAACTGGCGACGATGTGAGAAAGCCTCATCGGTTGCCAGCAGTTCAGCGCGTCCAATATCGCCACCCGAACCAACCGCCGCAGAGTCCGCCAGCTCCTCCGTGACGCCCCGAGCAATCAAGGCATCACGAATGGCGGCCACCGACACGGATGGAAAATCGATGGTCGTCGACCGGGAGGCGATCGTGATGTGCTCTGGCGGGACCTCTTCGGCGAGAAGAACGAAGATCGTCGAGGGAGGTGGCTCCTCGATGGGCTTGAGCAAGCGGGCAGCTGCCTCTGGCGTGGCTTCATGAAACCGGTCGATGACTATGACCTTTCGTCCGGCTTCAACACTCGACCGCGAACCCTCGACGATGATTCCCTCGACCTCCTCTGAGCGAAGCGAGTTGCCCTCGGGTTCAAAGATCACCAGATCAGGGTGTTCCTCACGAACTGCCAACGAGCGGTTGCGTTCGCGATCGCCATCGTCACCAATAAGTTCCCCGGCCAGAAGGGCCGCCGCCCGGCGCTTCCCGGTGCCCCGGCCACCAACGAAGAGATAGGCGTTCACCGGAGCCTCAACTGCCGCTCGAAGGCGGTCCGCCACCTGTGGCTGGCCAATGAGCGTATCGAAGGCACTCATAGACCGAGACGCTCCTTCACGCCATCGCGAATTTGAGCGTGGATGTCTTCGATCGATCCGACGGCTTCAACAATCAACCAACCCGCGGGGTCTGCTGCAGCCAGCTCTTCGTAGGTAGCGACGACGGACTCGTCCAACGAGGCCTGCTCGATCCGATCGAGGTCGCGGTCAATTCGGTCTCTCGCATCGATCGCAGGTACCCGGAGAAGGATCGTGAGGTCTGGCGTTAGGCCGTCAAGTGCAAGCTCGTTGGTCACCGCGACCGCCTCGATTCCTAAACCACGAGCTACGCCTTGATACGCAAGCGACGACGCGATGAAACGGTCGCTCACAATGGACGTTCCTTTGGCCAGCGTGGGCTCGATCAATTCAGCGACGTGTTGCGCACGTGCTGCGGCCATAAGCAAGGCCTCGGTTCTGGTATGCAGCTCGGGAGTACTGGGGTCGAGGACGAGCTCACGAATCTTCTCGCCGACCGGTGTACCACCGGGCTCTCGGGTCAACTCTGCGCTCAGCGCATTCGCGAGGAGGCGGGCTTGCGTTGATTTACCCGACCCATCTCCGCCTTCGAGAACGATAAATCGACCCCGAGGTACCCCAATAAGCGACGACATCGGTTGCAAGTTAGCAAACTCGCGGTGCTACGAGACACGGCTAGCAAGTACGCTCCGTGGATGTCCGGAAGTGGAGATATCGAATCGACTTCCCACGATTCTGCCCCCGACCCCCCCGACGAACACGGTCAAGACTCGCAATCGGCGACCGCGTGGGAGATGCCAGCGATCGGAGAACTCGACTATGTCTGGGGTGCGGTCAAGCGTGCGCTTCTCATCGCGACCCTCGTTCTTGCAATCTCCGTGTTCGCCCCGCAGCTCATAGATCGACTCCTCGAAGTACTCAGCCAGGCCGAGCGTCTCCAAACCATTCGACCCGGCTGGTTCGTACTGATGATCCTGGCGGAGATCCTCAGCTTCGCGTCGCTGTGGTGGTTGATGAAGATCCTCCTTCCCAAGCTTTCCTGGTTCGTTGCAGCAACCAGTCAGTTGACGTCGAATTCGGTGAGCCGCGTGTTTCCTGGTGGCGGTGGCGCGGCAGCGGGAGGCGCGACCATGTTCCGCATGCTCGCCGTGAGCGGAACGAGCCCGGCTCAAGCCGGCGGCGCCTTGGCCGCCATGTCCATCCTGTCCACGGCTGCCCTGGCGGCGATCCCAGCTATCGGTGTCACGATTGCGTTGTTTGGTGCGCCCATCCCTGAGGGGTTGTCACCAATTGCCATTGCCTCAGCGGTGATGTGTGCGCTGCTCTTGGGCATCGGTGCGCTCATGTTGCGAAAGACCGCACCACTCATCTGGGCCGCACGCGGAATAGACCGGATACTTCGGATGGTCAGTCGCGTCCTTCGCAAGGACTGGAGCGTGGACCCAGATGATGTCGTGCGCGAACGAGACCGGCTGGCGGGGCTTCTCGGTGCTCGTTGGGGCCAAGCAACGGCTGCGAGCGCACTGAACTGGACCTTTGACTACCTCGTGTTGGTCTTTGCGCTATACGCAGTGGACGTCGAACCTCGACTGAGTCTTGTCATGGTGGCCTACGCATCTGGCGCGGTCTTGTCGATGATTTCGATCACCCCAGCGGGCCTGGGTTTCGTCGAGGTTGGATTGACCCAAGTGCTGGTGTTATCCGGCATACCGCTCGACGTAGCGAGCGTGGCGGTTCTTGCCTATCGAGGCGTGTCGCTTTGGTTCCCGATCGCCTCGGGCCTATTTGCGTGGCTGGCGTTCCGGTACCGCTTCCCGCGCCGTGTTGGCCCGATTGTTAAACCTTCGACTTAGCTGTTCGCCTCGTTGAACAGCGACTGAAGTTCCTCGAGGAACATCGGGTCGGCAAGGAAGACGAGTAGCAAGGCAAAGAGTGCGATGCCCAAGATCACCAATAGGTAAACGGGGCGAACCTTTCGATTGCCTTCGCTCTCCTCTTCGATGAGCGACTCCTCAGCTACCGGACGAAGCCGGTCGAGTTCGTTGCGACGCATCATCGCGGTCTTTTGCGATAGGGATCCTTCGGCTGGGCTGCCTTGGATCGCCTGATCAACGTTCCATGCCTCGGAGTCCTTTGGGGTCTCGTCGTACACGCCGGTGAAGTCAGGAATCGGGAGGTCTTCGTCGGTTGGGAATCTCGCTCCGACATCGCTGTCGGGATCGAGAACTGCGACAACGTTGTCTTCTGCGAGGGGAACTTCATCCCACTCAGGCACCGCAACGTTCTCCGACTCTGCGCTCACGTCGGTGTTAGCAAACAAGTCAAAACCTTGCGCGGCACCGGCAGGTACAGCGCTATCGGGTGACGGCATCGATCCGGTGCCGTCGACGGTCTGCCACAGATCCCCTCCAGCGTCGGCTGGGGAAGGACCGTCGGCGAAGAACGGCAAGGATTTCTCGGGCGGCGCATCGTCCGTTGCGGCTAGGTCGGTGTAGGTATCAACCCTCCACAGATCCTCGCCAGCAAGCTGGGTAGGAGTCGTGGGCGCAGCGCTTGCTGAGGGAACCTCATCAAAGACTGTGGACTCAACGGGAGGTTCGATGATGTGATGGCTGACCCAATCGTCATCGTTGACGACAGGGGGCTTGCTGTGATCAACCTGCGGGGTCTCCGCGGCCGGCGTTGGTTGTGTGCGGAAGATCGATGCGGGTCGGGTGACCTCCTCTTCGGAGGGCTCGGCATCGACAACGGAAGCGTCCGCGTCAGCTGGCGGTGCAGCATCTACTGGCGCTGCCATGCCAATGTTGGGAACTTCGGCGACGGTGGGCGTTTCGATCGGTGCAGGGGCAACTGGTTCAGCAACAACCAGTTCAGCAACAACCGGTTCAGCAACAGCAGGTGCTTCAGCAACAACCGGTTCAGCAACAACCGGTTCAGCAACAGCAGGTACTTCAGCAACAACCGGTTCAGCAACAGCAGGTGCTTCAGCAACAACCGGTTCAGCAACAGCTTCGATGGTGGCTGGTTCAACGGCGGTGGGCTGTTCAAAGACGCTGTGGTTAGACACAGCAGCTTCTTCGACCGCAGGGGCCTCGATGCTTTGGGCTTCGGCCATTACCGGTTCGACAACAGCGGGAGCTTCGACGGTGGGGGTTTCATCGGCGGTGGGCTGCTCAAAGACGCTGTGGTCGGCAACGACCGGCGTCTCGGGGACCTCGAAGAGGTCAGGGAAATCTGACGCAGCAACAACTGGATCAGCAGCACCCTCGAGCGCCTCGGTCGGTGCGGGTGCCTCTACCACTGCTTCGGTCGTGAATTGCCCGAGCGCATGCGAGTCGTCGTTGCTAGCTCCGGTGTCAAACGACGGCGGCAGGTCGGGGAGCTTGCTTTCAAACTTTGGAATTGCCGGTGGCACGAGGATGGAATCATCGGCCAGCTCGGGGACGTCAGGCATCTCAGGAACATCGAATGCTTCAGGGACGTCAGGCATCTCAGGAACATCGAATGCTTCAGGGACGTCAGGCATCTCAGGAACGACGCGAAGTCTCGGGGGTGAGACCACCGGTTCATCCGGCATGTCTGCAGCGACGGGGTCGGCGGCAGCCGTTGGTTCGATGATGTCTGAAGGACTTGGGGTTCGGTCGAGATCGCCCGATAGGTCCGGCGCAACATCGTCGGTAGCGGGAACCGGCGTCAACGTCGAGGGGGACAATTCGACAGGTTCGGGTGTCGCCGTAGTTGTCGTGGCGAGCGAATCGAGCGCATCCAATATCGAATCGAGACGGTCATTTGTCGAGGCGAACTGATCAGTTCGCATTGCGTTCTGCCCTGACATGGCGGGAAGCTCCGAGATAGTACGACAGCTCGGGGAATGAGCCGTTTTGACTACATCGGCAGAACTTTCACCACATTTGAGGAATTCCAAGAATCCCTAGAGAAATTCGCGGCGTTTAGCCGGCGTCCGTTTCCGGTGCCTTTTTGGCCGTGGCCTTTTTCTTGGCTGTCGCCTTCTTTTTGGTCGCCTTTTTCTTCGTGGCCTTCTTCTTGGCCGTCGCCTTCTTTTTGGTCGCCTTTTTCTTCGTGGCCTTCTTCTTTCTTGGGCCAGCAGCGCGTCGGATCGCCAAGAGCTCCGAGGCACGATCGACGGTGAGTTCCTCGACGGTGTCGCCCTTGCGAAGACTTGCGTTGGTCTCGCCGTCGGTCACGTAGGGGCCAAAGCGGCCATCCTTGACCACCATGTCTTTGCCGGTCTCTGGATCCTCACCCATCTCACGCAGCGGCGGCTTAACGACCTGACCGCGGCGAGTCTTGGGTTGGGCCAAAATTTCCAGGCACTTCTCCAGCGTGATGGTGAAGAGCAACTCTTCGGATTCGAGACTCCGGCTGTCCTTTGCCTTCTTCAGGTACGGGCCATAGCGGCCATTCTGCACGGTGATCTCTTCGCCGTCGGCCGGATCGACACCGACAACACGAGGCAGCGACAGGAGCTTCAGCGCTTCCTCCAGGGTGATCGTTTCGGGAGTCATCGAAGCAAACAACGAGCCACGCTTTGGCTTGTCCTCGCCATCAACGAGTTCCCCAAGCTGCACATAGTCGCCGAACCGACCGGTCATCACATAGACATCGAGGTCCGTCTCTGGATCTTTGCCCAGCGACACGGGACCCTTGGCTGCGTTCTCGATGTACTCGACGGCCCGGTCAACACTGAGCTCGTCGGGCGCTATTTCGTCGGGGATCGATGCCGTGGAGTCTTCTCCACGCTGAACGTATGGACCGTATTTACCAACTCGGGCAACAACCATCTCGCCGTCGGTGGTTACGCCAAGCGGAATGGAGTTGATTGCGCGGGCGTCAATTTCGCCGAGGCGTTCATCGACTTTGTGCTTCAAACCCTCGGTCTGCTCGTCACCGAAGTAGAACTCTTGCAACCACGGAATCGCCTCGGAATTGCCGCTCGCTATCGAGTCGAGCTTGCTTTCCATACGACGGGTGTAGGTGTAGTCGACAAGGTCGGGGAAGTGCTGTTCCAGCAACCCAACAACGGAGAAGGCGGTAAACGACGGAATCAACGCCGAGCCCTTCTTCCAGACGTACTCGCGGTCCTGGATCGTGCCGATGATCGAGGCATAGGTCGACGGGCGACCGATCTCGAGCTCGGCGAGTCGCTTCACTAGCGACGCCTCGGTATATCGAGCCGGCGGTTGAGTCTCATGACCCTCGGACGTGATCTCGTCAGCGTTGACCGAGTCGCCCACAGTAAGCGCCGGGAGTTGCTTGCCTTCGTTCGCGGCCTCGTCGTCTTCTGACTCTTCTACATATGCACGCCGGAACCCTTGGTGGGTGATGATCGTGCCACTCGCAGAGAACTCTGCGTCTCGGCCATCGGTGGTGCCAGCTCCGACTCGGATCGACACCGTTTCGCCAACGGCATCGGTCATCTGCGAGGCGACGGTGCGCTTCCAGATCAGTTCGTACACCCGAGCTTCTGATTTGGGTACCTGCTTGGCGACGGAGGCGGGGCTCTCGAATGCCTCGCCCGCAGGACGAATGGCCTCGTGAGCTTCTTGCGCGTTCTTCGATTTGGTTGCGTAGGTGCGTGGTTCGTCGGGCAGAAACTTTTCGCCGAACTCGGTCTTGACCACATCTCGCGATGCGTCGATGGCCGTCGACGACAGTGTCGTCGAGTCGGTACGCATGTATGTGATGAGACCCTTTTCGTAGAGTCCCTGCGCGGCTCGCATTGCCATGGCTGAGCTCATAGAGAGCTTCCGGCCAGCTTCTTGCTGGAAGGTCGAGGTCATAAACGGCGCTGCAGGTCGACGGCGGTAGGGCTTTGGTTCCACCGAACGCACGGAGAAGTCGGCGCCATCGAGCGAAGCCACGAGCTGACCGGCAGCCGCTTCGTCGAGCACGACCGTGGCGTCAGGTTTCGTCAGCGCACCGGTGTCGTCGAAGTCTCGGCCGGTAGCTACACGCTTGCCGTCGAGTTCGAGAAGCTTTGCGCCAAAGGCCTTGGGTTGTCCTGAATCGACCTCACCAGACTTCTGGAACGTCGCTTCGAGGTCCCAATACCCGGCACGGATGAACGCCATTCGTTCGCGTTCACGCTCGACGACGATACGGGTCGCGACACTTTGCACGCGGCCAGCCGAGAGGCGAGGCATGACCTTCTTCCACAGCACGGGTGAGACCTCGTAGCCGTAGAGACGGTCGAGCATGCGTCGAGCTTCCTGAGCATCGACGAGGTGACGATCGAGTTCACGCGGGTTTTCCAACGCGGCAACGATGGCTTTCTTGGTGATCTCGTGAAAGACCATCCGTTTCACTGGAACGCGGGGGTTCAACACCTCGAGGAGATGCCACGCGATGGCCTCGCCTTCGCGATCCTCATCCGTTGCGAGATAGAGCTCGTCGCTGTCTTTGAGAAGCGACTTCAGCTTTTTGATCTGGTCCTTCTTGTCCGGCGATACGACGTACAGAGGCTTGAAGTCGTTGTCGACGTCAATACCCATCCGCGACCACTTCTCGGACTTGTAGGCCGCTGGAATATCGGCTGCGTTGCGGGGAAGATCTCGGATATGGCCAATGGAGGACTCAACTACAAAGTCGTCGCCCAGGTATTCGGCAATTTTCTTGGCTTTGGCCGGACTCTCGACGATTACAAGAGCAGACATGCATTAAACCTCAGCAGGGACAGGAGTTGGAGCTGGCGTGGGCACCGTATCGGGCTCTTCGGGAGTTGCGGCCAGTGAGCGCGTGGAACGGTCCAGAAGAATGAGTCCCAAAATGGATGCGACAAGCGATGCCAGCAGAATTCCGAGGCGGGCCTGAGTATCGAGGAGTTCGAGTGCATCACCCTCAAAGGCAAGGCCGGTGATAAACAGCGAAACGGTAAAGCCAATGCCTGCGAGCATGCCAACCGAGACGACCATCGGATAGGTGATTCCGCCCGGAAGTGAGCACAGCCCCGACTTCACCGCGGCGAAGGTAAACACCGTCACGCCCAGCGTCTTGCCGACGACGAGTCCAACGATGACACCGAGGGTCACCGTCGAGGTTGACGCTTCGGCAATCGATTCGCCGCTGAGTGCAATGCCTGCATTGGCCAATGCAAAGAGTGGAAGGATCACAAAGCTCGAGAACGGATGGATGAGGGTCTGGAGCCGCTCGGCTACCGAGACACTCTCTCGCACGTAGAGCGATGCTCGACGAGCCGAGGCCGCGTTGAGATCGTGAGGCTCGACGACCGAGCCCACAATTTCAGAAGGCTCGACCTTGCGTTGCAGCGGTGTCGCCGGGGTGAGCAATCCGAGCGCAACACCAGCGATCGTGGCGTGAATGCCAGATTCGAGCACGGCGTACCAAACCACGACGCCGATCACGGCGTACAGCGGCGTGTACCAAACCTTGGCCCGTTGCATTGCGAACACCAGGGCGAGCAACACGATGGCGGTAACGAGCCACGCGGTGTTGATTTCGGACGTATAGAAGATTGCGATGATCGCGATAGCGCCGATGTCGTCGACGATGGCGAGCGCGAGCAAGAAGAGCTTCAGTGGGGTCGGGACGCGATTTCCGAGAAGCGACATGATGCCGAGGGCGAAGGCAATGTCGGTGGCGACAGGAATGCCCCAACCGGCGCTTTCAGGCGAGCTCGTGTTGAAGGCAAAGTAGAGAAGCGCCGGGGTGACCATGCCGCCGATTGCCGCAATTGTCGGCAGGGCTGCGGCGCGAGGCGTACGGAGTTCTCCGACTACCAGCTCACGTTTGATTTCGAGACCGACAACAAAGAAGAAGATCGCGATCAGGCCGTCGTTTATAAGGTGCTCGACCGATTCGTCGAGGATGTGCACATCGCCAAAGTCGATGGTGAGGTGCAGATCGAGGATGTCGTGATAGACGCCGGAGAGCGGCGAATTTGCGAGTACCAAAGCCAGGATCGTCGCGACGACGAGAATGATTCCGGCGGCTGGTTCGAGCGCGATAAAGCGCAGTACGGGACGTCCAATACGACGCGCCAATCTGCGATCGCTACCGATCCAGGTGAGTTCAGAAGGAGGAAGATGGTGATGACCAGACATGGGTCCTGCGGTTGGTAGAGGGCGATTTTTGTCGATGCCTTAGCGGGACATTCTGGCCTGTTAGGGCCACAGTCCCACGCCAAACGTCGTGAATTCACGCGTCGGCAACTATGAGCAGATCCTAAGTTCCAAAACTACGAGGCGCACGACAGCCGGTGTAAAACGGCGCGGAGAGCGATTAGCTCGGCGATAGAGATGTATCGATTACTAGTCGAACGAGGGTTCCTTCGTCACCGGTTTGGATATCGGTTCGGTCGACGAGTTTTCGCATAAGGGGGATCCCGAGTCCGTTCTCAAAGAGCAACCGGCGCGGGTCCTCGGCGCCGGGGGCGGCCTCTACGGAGTCAGGATCGAAGCCCGGACCTCGATCTCGTACGGTCACTTCGACTTGATGTCCGCTGGTGAAGCATCGAACCTCGACGTGACTGTCGGTGCCAGCAGCTTTGTGCGCTTCGACCGCGTTGGTCACAGCCTCGGACACCGCGATACGAAGATCGTCTACTCGGTCGTCTCGACTATCGGGGTCGATGGCGGCAGCGGCGGCGAGCACGACGCGCACGAGTGCCACGTAATCGGCTTTTGCCGGGACTCGCAAAATGACTTCTTCTCCGGCAGGCAAAACGCTTGGAATTGGATCGATCATCGCGCTACCCCACCCGATCCAGCTCGAAGAGCGGTGCGAGATCGGCACTAGCAATAAGGTCTGCCACGACGTCATTCACGCGCACCGACAGAGTGCCGCCGAGATCACGAACACGCCGACGCAAGCCAATGAGCACACCAAGGCCTGCCGAGTCGATGAAGGAAACCGATTCGAGATCGACGACCAGGTCAATCCAGCCATCTTGTAGTGACTGAAGTGCCGCCGACCGAAAACTTGGAGCTGCGGCAAGGTCAAGTTCGCCATGCAACGCCATCACCCATGCGCCATCGGCGTTGGCTCGTGCGTGTAGTTCCATTTCTTCAGAGTAACGGCGCGCTTCGACTCAGCCGGGGCACCGTCGGTCCGAATCTTTCGGCAGTCACTTCATGAGCAGGTCATTCGTGTCGAAGCCGTTCGCTTCGCTCTCTACTCGAGTTTCTCGCCTGGGGGCTCGAAACATCGCGCTTTGCTCACGCGCGGCCGCTGGTCCGCATGAGGTCGTGGTGGCGGTAACTCGTCGGGGGTGGCTGGTCTGAGTTTCCAGAGCCCTTTGGCGTTGCGGTACAGCGTCTGGTTGGTGTCGTGGATGAAGTGATGGCAATCGACGCACACCAAGGCCAACTCATCGATGTTGGTGTCACCTTTAGCGAGTGCGTTCCACGGGATCAGATGATGGGCCTCGCACTCGCTTACGTCGGCTCGGCAGCGAACGCAGCCTTTGTCTCTGGCGATGAGCCCGCGTACTTGTGCGGGAGTGGCGTAGCGGTGTTCGCGGCCGTGGTGGAGGACTTCGCCGTTCGCGTCGAACACGGTGGCGGCGATCGTGCCGTTGCAGGCGTATCGAGCCAACACGGTTTGGGGAACGATGTTGCCGTTAGCGAATTCGGCGGTGTTCTTGCCGGCCAGGAAGTCGTCGAGTTTGACCCACATGTGGATGTGGCCTTGCACCGACCCCGAACCGGTTCCGCCGCCCGTTCCAGTGCTGGGCCGGGTGAGGCTGCTATGTGCAGCGTCGAACAGGCGTTGACGGCGAGTACGTGGCTGTTTCGACGCTGGAACGTCCCGTCCGCCGTCTCGCTTCCACAGTTTCTTGCCGATCGCTTTGAGTCCGGCGTACATTTCGTCGACCGACTCGTCATCGCCTTTGATCAACAGAGCAGCCATGCCGTCTTCGGTATCGAAGCGGCTGACGTCTCGGTTCCGGCGCTGCCGACGACGCCGTTTCTCGGCGCTGCTGCCCTCGTCGGTGTCGTTGTGCTTGTTCACCCAGCGACGTGCGATCTTGTCGGCATCATCGGGTGAGCTGTTTTTGATTTCGTCGATGAGTTCATCGTCTCGTGCCGCGTCGCCATCGGTTTTGGATGCGGCTTCGGCGATGGCGTCGGCTTGTTCGGGGCCGAGGTCACCCGATGCGATGTCTTTGGCGAGGTCAGGGTTCTCTTTGACCGCGTTGCCGCGTTTGGCTCGCTTCTTGGCCGTCTTCTTGGTGGTCTTGCGGCCCTCGCTGGCAAGTTTCTCGTTGTCGCGGTCCGACGCTCCAGCGGCGATGTTGCGGGCGAAGAGCTCGGCCTCTAGACCGATCAGCCAGTTCTGATAGCGGGTGGCTCGGTGCATGGACTCCCCGATGGGCATGGTCGAGAGCACGCCGATGATGAGCTGCATCGCCGCATCAACATCATCGGTCGATGATGTATCCGTTTCGTCAAAGAGAGAAGCCCCAATCGCCATAGACAGAACACTAGTTCGAGGGTGTGACAACCAACTTGTGGTTGGGTTCGCGGCACGCTGGTGGGCTTACTCAACGAATGTCTTCCCGAGCGTGCCATTCAGCAATGTCCCCAGAGATGGACAACGTCGGTGGCCTACGCTGAAGGGGTGGCCCCATCATTTGCTGACGAGTTGATCGCTGCCCCGATTGGCGCCGTCCTTCTCGATGTCTTAGAACGGCACCAGCACCCGCCCGTACCCTGGCAACGGCCTGTAACGCCAGACGCGAAACGAATCGCTGAGGCTGCGGATCACGTCCTTGAGATGTCTTGGGGAGACCTACTCGCCAATGCATTCGACGCCGCGAGTTCTGTTGGCCCTTGGCAACCCAATGGAGCGGACGAGGCGTTCGATGCGTACCTGAAAGTGGAGGAACGCCGACCGATCGCCGAAGCCGTCGCGCAGGCATTCGGCTCGCAGCTTCAAGCACCGATCGACCTCGAAGCGCAGGAGTGGTGGGTGAGTGACTCTAGAAACTGGCGCCACTTCGAAAGGACCTCGTTCGTTGACTTCCACAAGACCTACGGAAGCGGCGAGTTCCCACGGAACGCCGTTCGCACCGTCACCGCTCCCCCACCTGACGTCTACGGCGACTTCGCCGTCGAACAAGAACTCTCGAAGGACGTCGGCAGATGGTCGTTGCCGGTCAAAGGCGACTCTCTAGAACAACTGCCGGTCTTCACCGTCCAGCGGCCAAGCGACTGGGCCGAACTTGTCGAGCGACATCCCCTCGAAGCAACGCCCCATCAGAGCTGCTGGGGCCTACCCGATAGTCAGTCTGCACTACCGCCCCGTCACCAGCTGTTCTCGCTGGATAACCAACACGCTTCAATCCGAACCCACGACCGTCACCTTGTTCCCGACTGGACCAGCGTCGCCACCGAGCACTCCGCGGTACACCTGAGCTGGGGTGGTTGGATCCTCAGCGAGGGGTATGCACACCTCGATGCCAACAACACAGTCACGATGGTTCGTTACTGGCTCAGCGACCGCACCTTCTGGCTTCGTGATGTCTTTGGCGATCCTGTCCGACTACCAACGCCTGACTTCGCCCACGAGGAAAGGCCTAATCAAGCCCAAGATGAACGGGAGCTCCTCCTCCATCGTCTGGGACGCTAGACCCGCTCAGACGGCCTTGGCCGCGGCGATTGCCTTTCGGATGCCGAAGATCCACACGACCAACATGACCACGAGCCCGCCAGCCAAAATGAGCCCTTGCTCATCCTCCGTTGTCCCGAGCGCTGCGCTGGCAATCCCTGCGGTCAGGACTACCACAGCCGCCGCGTAGCTATAGGGAGCCGCAACCTTGTGCGCTGCAAACCAGGCCTCGTCACTCGACGTCGTCGAACTAACCCGGATCCCGAAGAACGCATTTCGCGGAAGAGTCTCTCGGGAACCCATCCACCCCATCACCACAAACACGGCTGCTCCAACAACCCCAATGATCAACGGGATGAAAGCGTCGTCCACGACCTCGACCGTAGCTCCCTAGACAGGAGGTCCGTCTACACCCCGCGATGAAAGGGTCGGACCCCGGTTATTTCGTCCTTTTGCGGATCGAACACCTGACCTACTATTGGAGTTGTGGCTCAGAGCGATACGGCGAAGGTGATGGGACCAGCATCTCGGAGCGCGATTTCACTGAGTTGATCGTCGCTAACTTTCGTAGATTCCAGATCCGCGGCTCGCTAGCTCGGGCGTTTGTGCATGAGTGCGTTGCGGACGGCGGTGCACACGAGCACGTCGTCTTGGTTGAAGGCTCGGTGCTCGAAGGTGACGATGCCGCGACCTGGTCGCGACTTGGACTCACGTGCGGCCACTACTTCGGTCTCGGCGTGGATGGTGTCGCCGTGGAACACGGGCGCGGGGAACTTCACCTCGTCGAATCCGAGGTTGGCCACCGTGGTGCCATGGGTCAGCTCGTGCACCGATAAGCCAACGAGAAGCGCGACCGTGTACATCGAGTTGACGAGCACCTGGCCGAACTGGGTGCTGGCCGCGTAGTCGGCGTCGAGGTGCAACGGCGCCGGGTTCATCGTGGAGGTGGTAAATCCGACGTTGTCGGCTTCGGTGATGGTGCGAGTCAACGCGTGTTGCACGACGAGGCCGGGAGTTAATTCCTCGAACCACATGCCTTTGGGGACGATCTCTCGGGTCATCAGCTGGTTCCTTCGTTCATTCCGTATTGGGCCAGCACATGGCGGGCTTGTTCGGCGAGTGGCCCGTCGACCATCTGGCCCTCGAAGTCAATGGCGGCGACTCCCGACGCGACCCCTGCGTCGTACGCGGCGAGCAAGCGTTGGGCCCGCTCGACTTCGGCATCGCTGGGGGTGAAGCCATCGTTGGCGATAGCCACCTGACCGGGGTGAATGCAGAGCTTGCCGGCGTATCCCATCGAACGGGCTTCGAAGGACTCGTCTCGCATCCGGCCATCGTTGCCGAAGTCGGCAACGATCTGGTCGAGCACTGGCTTGCCCGCGATACGGCCAGATTGAGCGACCGACGATCGGGCGTAGAGCACCTCGAGGTTGGATTCAGTTCGGACGCCACCGAGATCGGCAATGTAGTCCTCGGCCCCGAAGTAGCCGCCAACGACTTGACTGTGGGCCAGTAGAGACCGGGCGTCCGCGGCACCGAGCGCGGTTTCGAACCCGGCGATGATTCCGACGTGACCGAGCCCGGTCTCGGCGAGTGCCGCAGCACATTGGTCGAGCTGCTCGACGGTCTCGACCATCGGCACGATTACTCCAGCGAGGTCGGCGTCTAGGCCCTCGGTGACGTCGTCGTGAAACCAGGGCGTCGTCGGCGGGTTGATGCGTACGAACACGGCGCTGCCGTGCCCCATGATCGTCGGGGCCAGGGCGGCTGCGTTGGCGCGCCCAACGTCCTTTTGGCCGATCGGTGTTGCGTCTTCACAATCAATGACGACACCGTCGGCCCCGCTGCGCACCAGCTTGGGGACGAGGTCTTCGCGAACCGCTGGGGCAAACAGCACGGAACGGAGACGGGGTAGCGGGTTGGGATGCATCACTACGCCGAAATATAGGAGCGCTTGGCGACCTCTTCGAGCATGACCTCGGTCGCTCCTCCACCGATTGGCAGGATTCGAGCGTCGCGATACATGCGCTCGATGGCCGACTCGCGCATGTAGCCCATGCCGCCGTGGAACTGCACACAGTCGTACATCACTTCGTTGACCACCTCGCACCCCCACGCTTTGATGCCCGACATTGCTTTGACGTTGTCTTGGCCTTCGTCTCCCATCCACGCCGCGTGATACATCGATGCACGCACCGCATCGACCTTTGCCTGATTCATCGCCATCCGTTGACGGATCGCCCCAAGGTCGAAGAGGTGGCCACCAAAAGCCGACCGGTTCTGGCAGTACTCGTTGGTCATGTCGATTGCCGCTTGTGCCGCGCCGACGCCCATCCCGACCAGCACCATGCGTTCGTTTTGGAAGTTCTTCATCGTCTCGTAGAAGCCACGATGCGGCGTGCCGAGCACATGATCATCGTGGACGAACACCTCTTCCAGAGTGAGCTCCGCGGTGTCGGAGCATCGCCAGCCGTGCTTGTCCAACTTCTTCGAAACCGAGAACCCCTCGGTCCCCGCCGGGACCAAGAACATCGAGATGCCGTACTTGTTCTCCATATCGGTCCGAGCAGCAACGATGGTCATGTCGCCGTAGACCGCGTTGGTAATGAAGGTCTTGGTGCCATTGATGCGCCAGCCGTCGCCATCTTTGATGGCCTTGGTGCGGATGCCGGCTACGTCGGACCCCGCGTCGGGCTCGCTGACGCCGATCGACAGGATGAGATCGCCGCTCAACATGCCCGGCACGTACTGCTCGAGCTGCTCGGGTGACCCGGAGTTGATCAGATGTGGACCCGCCATATCGGAGTGCACCAGCGCGGTCACGTCGAACCCGGCGAACGTCGATGCGCCGAGCGCCTCGCTGAGGGTCGCGGATGCCAAGTAACCCATACCCAAACCGCCGAGCTCTTCGGGAACCCGAAGGCTGAACATCCCCAGCTCACCCATCTTCTTCAAGACGTCGCGGGGAACCTTCCCGTCTTCTTCCCATTGCTCCCCATGGGGTTTGACCTCGTTGTTCACGAAGTCGACGACCTGGTCATAGATCGCTTCGAGCTCATCGGTCATATATGCGTTGCGCATCGTCTTTGTCTCTCTGTCGTCATGTCGGTTCGTCGGTCGCTTCTGGTTTGGCAAAGGTGACCAGCGCCTGGCCGCTCTCGACCTGATCGCCCGGTGCCACGCGGACTTCAGCCACGGTCTGCGTGCCGGTCGCCCGTAGTGAATGGAGCATCTTCATCGCCTCGATAACAACGAGGACTTGGTCGCCCTCAACGGTGTCACCGGCGCTCACGGTCACCTCGCTGACGACCGCGGGGAAGGGGGCCACGATCGCGTCGCTGCTTCCCCTTCGTGTGGCGGCCTGCGGTGCCCAGAGCTCCGATCGGCTCGGAACGGTGAAGCTGTGGGTCGCCCCATCGATGTTCATTGCGATACGACGGTTCTGTCGATCGACCATCACGTATTCGGGACCGTCGCCGACCGAGCCGTCGTCGATAAACGACACGCCGATGACCTCTCCTTCGGCATCGACGAAACCCAACTCAGAGGAGGAGACGTAGGGCGTGAGCGAGAACGACGACCCCAGCCATGGGCTAGAACTGGCGGCCGACCCGACACCGTCACTGGCCCAACAAACCGTCGCGCCGATGATGGCCTTCGCTCGCACCTCGTTCCCGGGTTGTGGCACGGAGGTCTCGTCGAGGAAGCGGGTGGTGACCCTGCCCGTCACTATGGGCTGCTGGTCGAGAAGCCAGCGGTGAAATCCAGCCGTGGTGCTAACACCATCGATGATCAGCTGGTCGAGCCCATGTCGCATGGCGGCGAGGGTTGCGTCACGGTTGCGGTCGTGCACGATGAGCTTGGCGATCATCGAGTCGTAGTGCGGAGTGACCACGCTCCCCGGCTCGATGGCGCTATCCCATCGGACTCCGCCTGGTACTGAAACCTGGTGGATCGTGCCGAGCTGCGGGGCGAAGTCTTTGGCCGGATCTTCGGCAAGGATGCGGGCCTCGATCGCGTGCCCTTCGAGGCTCACTTCGTCGGCGTCGATTGGTAATGGCTCGCCCGTTGCCACCCGAATCATGACCTCGACGAGGTCGATGCCCGTGATCATCTCGGTGACCGGGTGCTCGACCTGCAAACGGGTGTTCATCTCAAGGAAGTAGAAGTCGCCGGACTCGTCATCGAGAATGAACTCGACCGTGCCTGCGGAGTCGTAGCCGATCGAGGCCGCGAAGTCGCGTGCGGCTTTGCGGATGTTCTGCCTGGTGGCTGGATCGAGATTTGGAGCCGGAGCCTCTTCGAGGAGTTTCTGGTAGCGGCGCTGCACCGAGCACTCACGCGTGCCAAGCTCGACGATGGCACCGTGCTTGTCGCCAACGACCTGTACTTCGATGTGGCGTGGACGCTGCACGTACCGCTCGACGATCACCGAGCCATCCCCGAAGGATGCTTCGGCTTCGGCCGAGGCCTGCTCGATCGCTTCGGGAAGTTTCGAGGGGCCCTCGGCAATCCGAATTCCCTTGCCGCCGCCTCCGAACGCGGCCTTGACGAGGATCGGGTAGCCAATGTCGGCCGCTGCGTCGGCGAGCTGGTCGGGATCTTGCGAACCCGCCCAACCCGGGATGGTTGGCACGCCGGCTGCTTCGGCGATGGAGCGGGCGTCGGTCTTAGATCCGAGCGACGAGATCACGCTCGGCTTGGGGCCGATCCAGGTGAGCCCATGATCGATGCACGCCTGCGCGAACGGTCCGTTCTCCGACAAGAAGCCGTAGCCGGGATGAATTGCGTCGGCGTTGGTTTGTGTCGCGGCGTCGAGAATTCGGTCAACCGATAGGTAGGAGTCCGCGAGCGCTGCAGGCCCGATCAAGACCGAGGTCGTCGCTTCATTGACGTAGGGCGCGGCTGCGTCTGGTTCGGCATAGACGGCCACCGTCTCGTGGCCGAGCACATGCGCGGTACGAATGATGCGACGGGCGATTTCGCCGCGGTTCGCGATCAGGATCCGCATGGTGGCTCCGCGTTTGGCTCGTTGGGGCAAGGCATCACGATCACATCCGGTAGACCAGGCCCGGTCCCGGGGCGGGCTCGTCGTGGCGTGCGGCTAGCGCTAATGCCAGGCCGAGAGCGTCGCGGGTATCGGCGGGGTCGATGAGGCCGTCGTCCCACAGACGACTGGTGGCGTAGTAGGGATCGCTCTGCGTTTCGTACTGGCCGCGAATGTGCGCTTTGATTTCCGCCAGTTGTTCGTCGGTGGTCTCGGCGCCCTTCATCCCAGCGAGTCGAATATCGACCAGCACGGTCTCCGCGGTGTCAGCAGCCATGGTTGCGATTCGAGAGTTTGGCCAGGCGAACAAGAACCTCGGGTTAAAGCCGCGTCCACACATGCCGTAGTTCCCAGCGCCGTAGGAGCCACCGATCAGCACGGTGTATTTCGGGACGGTGGCATTCGCTACTGCGGCGACCATCTTGGCGCCGTTCTTGGCGATCCCGCCCTTCTCGCTGTCGCTACCGACCATGTAGCCGCTGGTGTTTTGCAAGAAGACGAGTGGGACCTTGCGCTTCTCGCAGAGCTCGATGAAATGGGTGGCCTTGAGCGCCGACTCACTGAAGATGATCCCGTTATTTGAGATGACGCCGACGAGGTGGCCCCAGATCCGAGCAAAGCCACAGACGATCGATTCGCCCCACTCGGGTTTGAACTCGGCGAACCTGCTGCCATCCACGATGCGGGCGATGACCTCGGTTGCGTCGAAGGGAATGCGGTCATCCGCGCTGACGATGCCGTAGATCTCCTCGGCGTCATAGGCCGGGGCCTCGGGCTCAATCCAGTCGAGCCAACCTTGGCGAGCATCGACGCGACGCTGGTTCGTCGTCTCGCAAATCTCTCGAAGCTTGCCGTATGCCTCGCGTTCATCGGATGCGATGTAGTCACTCACACCGCTGACACGAGTATGCAGGTCAGCTCCGCCAAGATCGTCGGGTTCGATGATCTCGCCGAGGGCAGCTTTGACGATCGGAGGCCCGCCAAGGAAGATGCGCCCGATCCCTTCGACCATGATCACTTCGTCGCTGAGCGCCGGTACGTAGGCGCCACCGGCAGTGCATCCGCCGAGCACGACCGAGAGTTGTGGCAGCCCCTGCGCCGACAGACGGGCTTGTCGGTAGAAGGCGCCGCCGAAGTGATCCTTGTCGGGGAAGGTCTCATCTTGGAGCGGCAGGAATGCGCCGCCTGAGTCGACCAGATAGATGATGCCCAGACGGTTCTCCTCGGCAATTTCTTGGGCTCGAACGTGCTTCTTGATCGACATGGGGAACAGGCTTCCGCCCTTGACCGTCGCGTCGTTGGCAATGAAGACCCAGGGCACCCCGTGGACGATGCCGATGCCGGTGACGATGCCGGCGCCGGGGGCTTCGTCGTCGTACTGGCCAAATGCACTGAGCGTCGAGAGTTCAAGAAACGGCGTGTTGTGGTCGGTGACGAGGTCGATGCGGTGACGGACCATGATCTTGCCGCGGCGGTGATGGCGGTCGATCGAACGTTGTCGCTTCTCGCCACCATCGATGGCCCACTGCTGACGTTGCTCCAACACGGCAAGGTCGGCAAGGTACGTGGCCCGGTTGGTGGCGTATTGCTCCGAGCCCGTGTCGATGCGTGATGTGATCCTGTTCATGGATTGACTCCGTGGAGAAACTGTTCGCAAATGGTCGACGACAACTGATCGAGCGTGACATCGCCGTCGGGGTCGAACCACTCTGACGCCGAGTTCATCGCGCCGAAGAGGATGAGCCGGTGAAGTCGCACTGCCTGCGAGTCGAGATTGGTAAAGAGGTGGGCGAAAAGGCTCTGCCACATCTGCTCGTAGCTATCTCTTTCGGGAACCACTTGTGCCCGCACGGCTTCGGGGGCACTCGAGAACGAGGTGACGTGGGCGGTGGTGTAGGGACCGTGTTCGAGCACTGCGCCCATGTGGGCTCGGACATGTGCCAGCAGTTGCGTATCGGTGTCGGCATCCTCGTCGAGGTCGACCTGAGTCGCGGCGAAGGCATCGGTCATCACGACCATGCCTTCGTTGAGCACCGCGACGAACAGTGCTTCTTTGGAATCGAAGTGGTGATACACCGATCCCGCCTTGATTCCGGCCGTGGCTGCAATCTGGCGCAACGTGGTCCCCGGGTATCCCTGCGCGACGAAAAGCTCCGCCGCCGCATCAAGGACGCGCAGTCGTCCAGAGGTCTCAGTCAGCACTGCCACACCTAACCCTACCTAACGCTTGTTAGGTTGACAAGAGGCTTCAACGCCACGGTTCGCTGTCACTACGCGCCCCTAACTTTTCCCGAAAGCACGCGGACCGTTTATTGGTCCAGAAGGGACCAGATATGGCTACAATAGGACCAATGGCATCTATCGAATTGGAGCGAGTCGAAGCACTGGAGCTCATGGCGTTGGTTTTGGCACATCTCAACCACGCAGAGGCGACAAGTGAGTTGTCAGCTCGCATACCGATGTTGTTGGGAATCCGAGACAAGCTCGCACTCGCACTTCGGGAGGACCGATGAGCTACAGCAAGGCCGACGCAGAAGTCGCTTCAACTGCAATCTCCAAATTCAGCGCAGGCCTCGGCAATGAGGTCGGCGCTGCGCTGGCCGTTGTTGGACTAAGCGCCGACCGCGTCGACCGCGAGGCCGCAATCCGCGACGACATGATTCGCGTCGCCCACGATGCGGGTGCATCGTTACGCCAGCTCGCCGAGGTATCTGGACTAGGCCGCAAAGCGGTAACTGCAATCGTCGCCGATTAATCCGGCGGGCCACTGCGGTCGCTCGACGGGTGAAGCGCCACGGTCTCCGTACGCAGGAGAGCAGCGGCGACAAGTTTCGATCAGGTTTTTCGCGTTCCGATGTCAACGTTTTCGCTGTCGTGTGCGTCAGTAGTGGTGTGGGCCAGGCGAAAATAGCGAGAGTTCAGATCGGTACAGCTCGTACCGACGCCGCTGCTCTGCGCGCCGTATACAACGCAGAGTTCGCCGCGCTCGTGCGCCTGGCCTACCTGCTGATTGGGGATCGAGGGCTCGCGGAAGAACTCGTGCAAGATACCTTCGCCCGCCTACTCGAACGGCCGCCCGGCCTCGTCGACCCGAAAAAACTCTCGGCCTACGTTCGTACGAGCGTCCTGAATGCAACGCGCTCTCGGCTTCGCCGTATCGGCTTGGAACGCAGGCACGCCAAGGCGCAACGCAGCACCGAGGCAATCGACGACCTTCCTGATGTCGCACTCCGAGATGCACTGCTCCAACTACCGATTCGCCAACGCCAATGTGTCGCCCTGCGTTACTACGACGACCGCACAATCGAGCAGATCGCCACGTTGCTAGAAATCGGTGTCGGGTCGGCAAAGACCCACGTCCATCGCGGCCTACAACGCCTTCGAGAACTACTGGAGGAAAATCCATGAGCACGATCGAAGATCGCCTTTTCACAGATGCCGCTTCTCACAGCACCGCTGCGACCGCTGACTGGGATGGCGTAGTCGACCGAGCAGCTCGCCGGGTCAAACGACAACACACCGTTGGGCGCGTAGTTATTGGCGCTTTTGCGCTCCTCATCATCGCCGCGATCTCATTCGGCCAAGCCCGCACGGGCACCCTCGATGCAACCGACCTGGCCCAGCCACAACTATCTGCGGATGCAGAGGACCTGAACGAGGCACTCTTCCAGGAGTCCTCTCCTATCGGGATCCTCGCCGGCTGGTTTCTGGCGTGGGGCGGTTCAGCAGCCGTTGTTGGTTTTGCTTATTTCGCAAGTCCGCGTGACTTTCGCGAGCCCTTCGTCGTTGCACGGGGGTCGCGTGTACTCGTCGCTGCCTCATCGGTCATCTTGTGGAACGCGGCGCTCCTACTCCCGACCATCGCGTTGCTTCGCGTCATCGACTGGGGGATCCTCCGATCGCTTCGTCACGAGGCGAGCTTCGCGTTCACCGTCGCAATCGCCGCCGCGGGGCTGTTCTCGGCCCACGTACACAAGCGCACGGGTCAGGTGGTCGGGCACTTTCTCCTCTTCTGGCTACTCGTGGGCGTGGTCGGCGCTATCGTGCCCGATGTCGGAGCTACCAACGACGCCTTCGAGTCGCTCGTTGCGATCACTGCGATCGTGGTGGTTGCAGGTGCTGCGTTCTACCTACGCAGCCGACTTGGTTTCCGCGCCGATTTTGAGCGACTCACCCTGGCCTCCTTGCAGACCCGAACGACTCGACAGAAACTCTCGGCGGGGCTCATCGCTCTCGGGCTGCTCACCTCGGCGATCGCGCTCGCCCAGCCCGTGGTGTTGCAAGCTCACCTGGTCGAGGCAATCCCCGAGGTCGAGGGATACAGCCGACAGATTGCGATTAGGGAGACTCTCTTCACGTCTGGTGCCTCGCCTCAGGTTTCGGTGTCGCTAAATCCCGAGGAACCGTCTAGTTCGGAACAAGTCAGCGATCTTCTCCGAGACCTCGGCTTCCAACCGAACTTTCAGGGGGAGGATTTTGAGCAACTGCTTCGGCCGAGGGGAGACGCATTGGCCGAGATCGTGGCACGCGTCAACGAAGACCTCACGTTCGGCGACCTCGTGGCATACCGCACAGGAGGTTCCATCTCGCTCGGGGGCGACAATAACAACGCCTTTCGGGACCTGCGCACCATTCGGAACTTGGGTTACGCGATCGTGTTCGCTGGCATGCTTCTCCTTTGGAGCGAGAGCGCGATCGGCCGCTATCTCCATGGTGCGAACGCCTGGACGCGCCGCCCGAAGTCTCAGGAATGGCTCGGCTGGGCGGTCGTCATCGCCGCGGCTGTCATCCCGTTCGCTACGAGCGCTCTAACCCAGGGGGCCTTCGCAGTCATCCTCGCCGGCCTTGTCTGGTATGTCGGAGCCAGGCTTCTTGTGCCCGCGCCAGCGCGATCGCAGCCAGCCGAACCCCAAGACTCTGTGACAGAACCCCCTAGCGGTAACCAGAGAAGACGCCGCCCTCCTGACTGATGAAGCGCCACGGTGTCAGTGCCGGGTGAGATACTTGGGTATGGCCGTCGTCGACTCCTCCCCCATCGTCGACCTGACCGCCGATCTCGCCGCTCCGGGCCTGGCCGCGAGCGACGCCAGCTTTGATCGGCTGATCGAGGACTTAGCCGAGGACGGGCGCCTGGCTCACGTCGCACGACTACCCGCACGCGCTGCTCGCTTTGGCGAACCAATCGCCTCGATCAGCCCTGAGGTGCGGCGGGCGCTCGGCGACGAGGCCCTCTATACCCACCAGGCCGAGGCCATCGATCTGGTCCGCGCCGGGCACTCGGTGGTCGTCGCCACCGGAACCGCATCGGGCAAGTCTCGCTGCTTCCAGATCCCCATCGCCGAAGCCGCCAACCGCAAGGGCTCTACGGGCACCGCGCTGATGCTCTACCCCACCAAGGCCCTGGCACAAGACCAACTGCGGGCGCTGCATGCGATCGGCTTCGACAACGTGGTTGCCGGCACCTACGACGGCGACTCCACCCCCGAACAAAAGACGTGGGTTCGCTCGACGGCCAACGTCGTGTTGTCGAACCCGGAGATGCTTCACGCATCGATGCTTCCGGGCCACCAGCGTTGGGCGAAGTTCCTCGGCCATCTCGAACACGTCGTGATCGACGAGCTACACGTGCTGCGCGGCATCTTTGGCACCCACGTGGCCCACCTGCTGCGCCGACTTCGCCGCATCTGCAACCACTACGGATCCGACCCGAAGTTCATCTTTACCTCGGCCACCATTGGCGAGCCGGGCGTGTTGGCTAGCCAGCTATGCGGCCTACCGGTCACCGAGGTCACCAACGATGGTTCGCCGCGCGGCGAGCGCAAGTTGATCATGATCAACCCGCCGATCGTCGACGAGGCGCAGGGTCTGCGCACATCAGCGAACAGCGAGGCGGCGTCGATCGCCGCTCGGCTTATGCACGACGAGCACCGAACCATCGTGTTCTGCCGAAGCCGTCGTGGCACCGAGCTCGTTACCGCCGACATCTCCCGACGACTACCCAAGGGCGGCGAGGTCCGGGCGTACCGCGCCGGCTACCTCACGGCCGAACGGCGCACCATCGAACACGAACTCTTCGAGGGTTCCCTCAGCGGCGTCGTCGCTACCTCCGCACTTGAGCTCGGCGTAGATATCGGCGGGCTCGATGCATGCGTGCTGAACGGGTTCCCCGGCACCGTTGCCTCGATGTGGCAACAGATCGGACGAGCCGGGCGTGGGCTGCAACCAAGTGCGGCGGTGTTGGTGGCGGGCGATGATCAGCTCGACCAATGGATCATGAAGCACCCGACCGACCTGCTCGAACGCCCTCCCGAGCAAGCCGTCATCAACCCCGACAACCCGTTCGTTCTCGGCCCTCACCTCGCGTGTGCCGCGTTCGAAAAGCCGTTGGCTCCCGACGACGATACGTACTGGGGCGACGCACTCGACGATGGCGTGCGCGACCTCGTCCAAGACGATCGGCTTGTCCTCAAGCCATCGGGCAACGGTCGACCACTCGGCGTGTATGCCGGCCGCGATCGCCCGAGCCGGGCAATTGGTTTGCGTTCGTCGAGCTCCGACGAGGTGCAGATCGTTCGCGCCGATGGGTCTCTCGTGGGCACGGTCGATACCGCTCGGGCGTGCAGTGCCGTACACACCGGGGCCATCTACCTGCACCAAGGGCGCCCCTACCGGGTCGCCAAACTCGACCTCGAGGAGCGTGTCGCTACGGTCACCGATTCCGACGGCAGCGAGTACACCCAAGCGCGAACCAAGGTCGACATCTCGATCACCGCCACCGACACCACCACCTCGCTCGGCGAGTCGGGCGTCGAGGTGTCCCTCGGATCGGTCGATGTGACCAGCCAGGTCGTTGGCTATCAGCGCCGAGAGGTTCGCAGCCGCAGAATCCTCGCGCACGAGACACTCGACCTCCCGGTCGAAACGCTGTCCACTCGATCGTTCTGGTTCACCATCCCGGTGCCGGTGCTCGAGCAGTCCGGTATCGAAGCCTCTGCCATTCCAGGCACTTTGCATGCCGCCGAGCACGCCGCCATTGGCATGTTGCCGCTGTTCACGATCTGTGATCGTTGGGACGTCGGTGGGGTTTCCACTCCGTGGCACTCAGGAGCCGAAGGCCCCGCAATCTTCATCCACGAAGCTCACCCCGGCGGCGCCGGTATCGCCGAGCTCGGATTCGATCAGCACGTAACCCTGCTCACCGCCACCCTCGACTCTCTCCAGAACTGCACATGCTCCGATGGCTGCCCGTCGTGCGTCCAATCACCAAAGTGCGGCAATGGAAACGAGCCCCTCGACAAACACGGCGCAATATCGCTGCTCGACACGATCGGCAATGCGACGAGCCGCGCTAGAGGAGTGGAGGCCCGCTAGCCACTACCTCGCGTGCGAGGTACGCGCGGGCACGGAACGGATCACGGTGGAGTGATCTACGCTCCACATCGATGCGCATCGCCACGTGGAACCTCGAACGCAAGAACCCCACATCACCACGCGGAGCTGAAGCGATCGAATACTTCCGATCGCTCGCGCCTGAAGTCGCGGTCGCAACCGAGGCGCGAACATCGTTCTCTTTGGGCGGCGGCGAATCGGCCTGGGCCACACCACCGCGCGGTAGCCGCTTCGCCGAGGACGAACGCAAGGTTGTGGTTTGGTCGGCCGAGGGTCTGGAACGAGTCGAGTTCGATTCCCCGATTGATCCCACTCGGTTCGTTGCGGTCCGAGCCTCTACCTCGATCGGGTCGGTGCTAGTCCTCGGCATTTGCATCACCTGGCACATGGCCGAGGTCACCTATCACACGGGTCCAAAGAAGAAACCGTGGGAGGAACACCTCGAATACCTCGAACATCTTCAGGCGATCTTCGAATCGATCGATGAGCCGTTCATCGCCGCAGGCGATTTCAACCAACGCATACCACGCGTCAAGGGCGGCAACCGACGAGCAGCGGAAGCGCTGGCGACAACATTTGCCGGACTCCCCATCACCACGGCTGGCGTTCTTCGGGGCTGCACCCGGCCGGGCATCGATCACATCGCCACAAGCCCCGAGTTCAGCATGAACAACGTCGAAGGCTGGCCGAACAACGTGAACGGCAATCGACTCAGCGATCACGACGGCGCTCTCGCTGACCTCGCGTAGTACGGGGCTGGCGAGCCACCGTCTTTGGCATTTTGTCGCCAAAACACGGTGTGAATAATTTCGTACACCCGAAATTCCATCCGAACCAACGCAGTTTCCCCGTACTAGAACTGAATGACGCCTAGTAAGGAAACGCTGTTGAATCTGTATCACCGGATAACTCGACGAAAGATGATCACCCGTTCAACTGCAGTCGCTGGCGCTGCGTTGGTCGCTGCAGCATGCGCGCCTGATTCGTCATCCGAGGCTGCGAGCGATGGTGGGGGCAGCGCCGCGCCCTCCGGAGGCGGCGAAGGGCCAGTTGATCTGGCGAGCCTTCCCGACGGTCCTCCCGCGGTCATCGACCCGGCCACCATTCCGCGAGGCCAAGAGATCGACTTCGGACCACGACCAGACGTTCCTGAAGGACCGCTGAGCGACGATGCGGCCGCAGCCGTCGCCCTTCTGTACAGCGCGCCGCTGACGGCTCGACTCGACGATTTCCAACGTGAAGCCCTAAACACAATCGGTGCGTCGGGTGACCCCCGGTTGGCGTGGCTTCTTAGCGATCACATCCGAGTCCACCTCCGTCTCGCCCAGAGTGGCGGGCTCACCGAAGCCGAGTTCTTCGAAAACAACGACCTCATCGAGGCGGCGGCAGGGCAGCTGACCAACCAATCCTTCACCCAGCTCGCTTCATGGAACCCGCTCACCAATGCATTGATTGGCTGGGACATCCCCGCTCCCCCCGACTACCTCACCGGCAAGCGAAACATCTATACCCCGATCGAGCCAGCGTGGCTCGATCTGATGTCGGATAACTCCGTGCTCGATTGGCGCTATGTGTCCTGGGGCGGGGTGCTCATCGACAACCGGCCATATGACACCACCGACGATTTGTGTAACTGCATTCCCGCGATCGATAACCCGACGACGTTGACCGTCGCGGAGGCCGACTGGGTCGCCGATGACGCCGTCGTGTTTGGCGTCGTCATCAACGGTGAGGCTCGCGCCTATCCACGCCAGATCATGGAAGTCCGCGAGATGGTAAACGACACCCTCGGCGGCCGCGACTTCGCCATGCCCTACTGCACCCTTTGCGGATCGGCTCAGGTCTGGTTTACCGACGAGATGCCAGAAGGAATCGAGCGTCCGATCTTGCGCACGTCCGGACTGCTGTCTCGGTCGAACAAGGTCATGTACGACCTCACCTCCTTGTCGATCTTCGACACCTTCCGAGGCACCGCCGACAGCGGCGCCCTGCTCACCGAAGGCATTGCACTCGTTGGGCACACGGTCGTCACTTCGACCTGGGCCGCATGGCGAGAGCAACATCCCAACACCACGGTGTTGACCGAAGACCTCGCCCTCGGCCGCGACCCCGACTTCCGTAATACCCGTGATGCGAACGGACCGATCTTCCCCATTGGCAGCGTCGACCCTCGTCTTGCCATCCAAGAGGACATCCTCGGCGTGATCCAGGAAAACGGCACGGCACTAGCTATCCATGTGAACTCCGCTCGATCAGCTATCGATCGCGGTGAGGTCGTCGAAGTGAACGGGATTCGAGTCATCGGCTCCGGCGATGGTGTGGCAGCACTAGATGCTGACGGCAACGAAATCGTTGGCCACCAAGCCTTTTGGTTCGCCTGGTCCCAGTTCTACCCAAGCACCGAGCTCTGGCCCAACGTCTAAGACGCGCTACTCCGTACTGAGAGCCTCGCGGTCAACGAGGGGGTCGAGGGCTGGGAGTTCCGGTAGCGCTCGCACCATCGCGTCAATATCGAGTGACGGGTCGGTGATCGCACGACCGATCAGATCGCCCTGCACTGCGGCACGATCTCGTGCTTCGGCGTACGGCATTGTCGAGAACATGACCATGTTGTAGCGAGGGCTCAACCGGTCGGGATGTCGCTGTTCCAGTTCGAGCGCAAGAGCTCGTTTGGCGAGGTAGTCGTCGTCGATCACGCCCGAGCGCATCTCGATGTAGTTGCCGAGCGCCATGTCGGCAATCGCCTCGCCGTCGGGCTTTCGCTCCGCTTCGTAGTTGGCAAATGCGCTCGACCAATCCTGCGGCGAGGCTTCCAGGTGACGTGCCAGCGAACGCACCGATTCCATCGCGGCATTCATGCCCTGCCCATGGAACGGCACGATGGCGTGCGCGGCATCTCCAACGATTACCGCACGATCCTGGTGGCTCCACCCCGTGCAGCGAAGCGTGCCGAGACGCCCGGTCGGGTTCTCGAAGTACTGGGTTGCCAGATCGGGCACGAGGGCCGCGAAATCTGCGAATTCAGCAGCGAAGAAGGCGTCGACGTCGGCGGCTGCTTTCAGTTCGGCGAAGGTTTCCTTGGGGGCAAACAAGGTGACGGTGAAGTCGCCTTCGGGGTTCGCCAGCGCAATCAACATGAATTCGCCGCGGGGCCAAATGTGCAAGGCGTTCGGGTCGAGGATGTGTTCGCCGTCGACAGATGTGGGAAGGGTCAGCTCTTTGTAGTCATGGTCGAGCCAGTCGGTTTCATACTCGCTACTTCCTGCGTCGGCGAGCGCCTTGCGCACTCGTGAACCGGCGCCGTCAGCGCCAAAGACCACACCGAATGGTTCGCTTCGTCCACCATCGAAGTGCAGCATCGATGTTTCGAAATCAATCCGGTCGAGCCTCGTATCAAACTCGATCGTTACCGATCCGGTTGCCTCGGCGGCATCGAGAAGGATCGCATTGAGGTCGCTCCTCGACACCGAATGGATCACCTCGTGAGGTTTGGTTCCGTACCGTTGCAGTTCGGCTGTGTCATCCCCAAGTGCGTGCACCATGCGTCCGCGCATGGGGATGGTGATCGCATCGACGTTGTCGATCACCCCGACGTCGATCAAGGGAACAATGCCGCGTGTCGCGAGCGCCAGGTTGATCGAGCGGCCAGCGTCGATGTCGACTCGCCGTAGGTCGGGCCGGCTCTCGTACACCGTGACCTGATGACCCTGTCGAGCTAGGTAGATCGATAGCAATGCCCCCGCCTGCCCCGCTCCAACCACAACCACGGGCCCGACGTCGTGGGTGGTCATCGCACAGCCTGGTCGAGGATCTGCACGAACGCTTCGATGTCGGCAAAGGAGTTATAGAGCGGCACCGGCGCCACGCGGATCACATCGGGTTCACGCCAATCACACAGCACCCGCTCGGCTTCGAGACGCTCGAACACCTCGCGCCCGTTTCCACTGGTGACCTGGAGGGCGTATTGACATCCTCGTTCGGCCAAGGGCTTCGGCGTCAGATTCCGCACTCGGTCCCCGAGCACCTCGGCCAGGCGTCGATCAAAGAATTCGATCTGGAGCTCGGACTTCTGTCGCATCGCGGCAATGCCCCCGGCCTTGTCGATCACATCGAGCGACGCTCGCAGTGCAGCGATCGACAAGATGGGAGCATTCGACAGTTGCCACGATTCCACGCTCGGCATGGGGTCGAACTCGGTCGCCATCTCGAACCTGGTCTGTGGGTTTGTTCCCCACCAACCGGTCAGCTTGGGAAGATCGCGATCCTCGACATGGCTTTCGTGCACGTACGCGCAACCCACTCCCCCGGGGCCAGCGTTGAGGTACTTGTAGGTGCACCAGGCGGCGAAGTCGACTCCCCACTCGTGCAGCGACAGTTCGACGTTGCCGGCCGCGTGGGCCAGATCGAAACCGGCTCGAGCGCCCACCCCATGCGCGGCCGCGGTGATCTCGGCTATCGGCAGAACCTGCCCGGTGTAGTACTGCACGCCAGGCAACATGACGAGCGCCAACTCATCATCGTGCGTTCGAATCGCGTCGAGGATGTCGTCGGTGCGCAGCGTCTGTTCACCGTCACGAGGCTCGATCATGATCAGCGATTCGGCCGGGTCAAACCCACGTTGTGCGATCTGTGACTCGACCGCGAAGTGATCCGACGGGAAGGCATGACTTTCGATGAGGACCTTGTGCCGGGTCGCCGTTGGCTCATAGAAGCTGACCATCAACAGATGCAGGTTGACGGTCAACGCATTCATCGCAACGACCTCTGCTGGCTTTGCGCCGACGAGGTGAGCCAACTGGTCGGTGACCAATTCGTGATAGTCCTTCCACGCCAGGTCGCCGGTGAAGTGACCTTCAACGCCAAGCGTTGACCAGCGATCGAGTTCGGTCTGCACCGCTATGCGCGTGGCCCGCGGCAACGCCCCGAGCGAATTCCCAACGAGGTAGAGCCCGTCGGGAAGCTCGAACTCCTCACGAAAGTCCGCCAGCGGATCCGCGGCATCGAGTTCTGCAGCGGTGCGCTTGGTCATGTCTGCATCATCCCAAAGCGCGTGGGTGAAGTCTCATCAAACAGAAAGGAATTGGGAAACCCCTACCAACGCCATCTCTTGATACGCAGCGATGAACTATCGGCTCGATTCTGGCCATCTCCTGGAGAGGGCACCCTTGGCTCTGCGATCGCGTAGCGAAGGGCGGGTCGAACATCTGACGCCGACGATTTGTCCTTGGGCTGCGTTTGCGCAAGGAATTTCGGCAACTCCCCGCCAAGGATGTCGCCCGCTGGAGGCAAACTCCAGCCGAGCGACGTCGACCCTCTCGCCGACGAGGCCTGCTCCGGAGGGCTATCACCAAAGAGGATCTCGTATTGCTCGGGGGTGAGATTGCCAGGATTCGAGTCACCCACCACGGGGAGGACAATATCACTCTGAGCGCTTTCTCTGTCTACTTTTGCTACTGGATTGTGAGCCGTCGGGGATCGGGCCTGACTAGACAGCCGCCCAATCTCACGTGTCGCTGATAGGAATAACGCCATGTTGAACGTGAACGAATACTTCGATGGCAATGTGAAGTCGGTGGCCTTTCAGGGCGATCCACTCGCCTCCTCAGTCGGCGTTATGGCGCCGGGCGAATACGAGTTTGGTACGAGCCAGAACGAAGTCATGACGGTGGTCGCGGGCGAACTTGTTGTCTCACTCCCAGGTGAAGACACCTTCACGGCCTACCCCAGTGGCACCAGCTTCGCGATCGCTGCCAACGAGAAGTTCCAGGTGAAGGTCGAAAGCGATACCGCCTACCTCTGCACCTACGAATAGGCCTCCGACTCTCCGGCGCTAGGCGTCGACGAGTTCTCGTTCTCGCTCGGGTTGAGACTGAAGGTCGGTGAGTTCGATCTGCGGTCGCTCATCGTCCATCTCCACAACTGGCGTGCGGCGCATCATCAGCACGGCATAGCGCACCGATGCCAAAACGCTGGTGCGCGGCGCCAGCAACAAGAGGCCGACGATGCAGGTGGAAAGGCTGATCGCCGCGTTGCCCGTGGTCACTAAGTTCATCTCAAAACACTAGTAGCGGTGACCACTCCCGCGCTGCGCGGCCAGAAATAGGGCGCGATACCCGGGTTCTCAACGAACTATCCAACGCACCCGATAGGACACGATGGCGAATACTTGGCGGGCCACACCGGTGAACCGGTTGATCGTGGTCCTTGTGCTGTGCGCCGGAATCGCCACCGGAGTGGCATTTGCTGTCGGGCAGCGCAGCCCGGTAACCGAGGTCTTCGTGGGAGCCACCACGGAAGGTCCAAACACCGTCAACCCAACCGACCGCGCGGTGATCGACGAGGCGTTCCGCGAAACACTGGAGGCGGGCTAGCTACCCTCCGCTAGCCCGAGAGGTCGTCGACTGCGGTCACTTTGGTTGGGATGAGACGCACAACGAGTTCGCCCGGCACCCCGTTGCGGTTCCCGAACTCCTCAGCGCGGTCTTCTCCCATGTAGCGGCCGCCGATCTCGGTCGCCACTGCCCGCACGCGATCCAGGTCGTCTTCGAAGCTCACGGTGGCATCGATCTTCACGAAGGCATAGGGCGGCTCTTCTAGATCGACCAGGAGACACGCACGACCTTCACGGGCGAGCGCTTTAGCCTTGCCGCTGTCCTCGTGGGTGTTGAAGATGACGTCATCGCCCTCGAGGGTGAACCAGATCGGGGCCACATGTGGGGCGCCGTTCTGCGATACCCAGGCGAGCTTTCCGGTTCGGGTTCCGGCGAGAAGAAAGGCCGTGGTCTCATCGGTCGTCATTGGTCGCATGCATCGATGTTAGCTCGCGCACGACGTTGGGAAAGGAACGCATGTTCGATACGTTGATTCGCCGGGTGGAGCAAAGGCGACGTGTCCGTTCTTCGACACGACTGCCCCACAACAACCAAGCGTCGATGTCACACCGGCGCGCGAGGCTTCAACACATGAATCACACCGAGCGCATCTACAGCAAAATCCGTGCATTGCTCGCCAAGGCGGAATCCACCGAGTATCCCGACGAAGCAGCGATCTACACAGCCAAGGCCCAAGAGCTCATCGCCATGCATGCCATCGATATGGCGCTGCTCCAAGAACGCGACGGCAAGGGCAACATCATCACTCGCATCGTCGAGGTACCGCGGCCCTACCCCAAGGAGAAGTACCTACTTCTCAGCGGGGTTGCGCGTGCCAACAATTGCCGAGCGATTCTCGGCATCGAACACCACGAGTTCGATCAACGGCTCAACAACGGCACCTTCGACCCATCCAAAGACAAGCTGGCGACCGTGGTGGGCTACGAGAGCGACCTCGATGCCGTGGAACTGCTCTTCACCTCGTTGCTCGTGCAGGGCGTAAACGAGATGCTCGGTCACGGCGTCCAAGTGAATGGATGGGGCGAGAATCGTACGAAGTCCTTTCGCCGATCGTTCCTCTACCAGTTCGCATGGCGGGTCGGCGACCGACTTCTCGAAACCTCGAAGATCGCCCAAGACGACGCAGCCGCCACCCACGGCGCAGCTCTTCTGCCAGTCCTTGCGAACCGCGCCGACGCCGTGGATTCTGAGGTGAAAGAGCGCTTTCCGCACACATCTAATCTGCGCGTTTCGGTCTCCAACGCCGATGGCGTTATGGCTGGCGATACCGCGGGGCGGCGCGCCGATATTGGTTCGACTCGCTTGGGCGGCCGGCGGACCCTTACCAACTCTTCAGGAACCGCTCAGGGTTAGCCGCGCCGTTCGCTGCCATTATCGGAGCATGTCACGTCGATTTCTGCCCGGCTTTATCCTCGCTTCCGCCATCTTTCTCAGCGCATGCGGAGGAGGCGAAGACCCCTCTACCGGAGGCGTCGCTAGCGCCACCGACCTCGACGAGGCGGCCGTCAGTGCCGAAGAACTCGCTGCTGAGGCGGTCGAAGATGCCACAACTACCGGCGACGTCACCGCAGAAGAAGCAGCACTCGCGTTCTCCCAGTGCATGCGTGACAATGGCTTCGCAGACTTCGCCGATCCCGAGATCGGGGCAAACGGCGCACCGAACTTGCGCGCGGCGATCCAGAACTCCGACATCGACTTTCGATCCGAAGAATTTCAGAGCGCCGCGACCATCTGTCGCGACGAAGCGGGCGCAGACAACTTTGGCGCTGGAGCTGGCGGTGGCGGCGATGCCCGAGCCGGAGTCCAGGAGAACCTGCTCGTGTACACCCAGTGCCTTCGCGATGAAGGTCTCGACGTGGGCGACCTTGAATTTGGCGGCGGCCCCGGTGCCGGCGGTGGCAACGGTGGAGGCGGAGCTGGCGGTGGCAACGGTGGAGGCGGAGCTGGCGGTGGCAACGCCGGAAACGGTGACGGCGGCAATGGTGATGGGAATGGTGGCGGCGGAGCTGGCCGAGCGCAGGGTAACGGCGGCGCCGGATTCGATCCTTCGACACGCATCGCAGGCGCACTTGGTCTCGACCTCGAAGACGCCGCAGTGACCGCAGCACTCGAAGTCTGTGCACCAGTCCTCGAAGAAGCCTTCGCCGGATTCGGTGGCGGTGCTGGTGGTGGCGGCGGCGCAAATGCACCAGCAGCTAACAACGACGCCTAGTTCGGAACCCGCTCATGACGTCATCTCGATGGCCGATCGCGCTCTTGGCTCTCATCATCGGTATCGCCCTTGGTGCTGCCGGGCTCTGGTTCCTTGAACGCGACTCCGGCGACACCGCTAGCGCAGAAGCAGACGAAGTAGAAACCACGACCACCGTCGCTGAGCAGCGAGACCTTCGCCGGTTCGATGAGTGGGCAGGAACCCTGCAACCCGGTCCGGCTTCAGCGATAACGGCGGCTACCCGAGGCACGCTGACCAGCACTATTGACGAAGGCGCGACCATCGTCGCCGGTGATGTGGTCGCCGAAATCGACGGCACCGCTGTGGTCGCGCTCTATGGGCCGGTTCCCCAGTTCCGCGAGCTCAGCATCGACAGCGACGCGGGTGCCGACATCCGCCAGCTCGAAGAGAACCTTGTTGCGCTGGGATTTGATCCAACGGGAACGGTCACCGTCGACGAGACCTTCAGCACGACAACCGCAGCAATTGTCGAGGCGTGGGAAACCGCACTCGGATTCGACGACCCCGACGGCATTGTTGGCGCCGGCCAAATCGCCTTTATCGCCGGTCCGAGCGAGGTCACGACGCGAACTCCCGTTGGCGCACAAACCAACGCGGGCCAGGAGATCCTCGGCACGGTCACGATCGCCGAGAGCGGCTTCGTCACCGTGCCCGCCGCCGATGAGGAATCGACCGACCCGGTGGATCCCGTCGACCCGGTTGCTGCTGCTCCGGAAGGAGCCACGCTCACCGCGATCGCGATCGATGAAGGCATCGAAGCGCTCCCCGGGCGTCCCCTCTACCTGTGGGAGTCAGATCTCGGGTCAATTCAGCTGGCCGTCGACGTAGACGAAGCGGGCACCTTCGAAGTCGGCCGCCCACTTCAAGTCGAGCTCCCCGATGGCCAGATTATCGACGCAGCGGTCACCGACCTCAGCGATGTCGCCCGGGCTATCCAAGACGGCGGCGACACGGTCACCGTCATCGACGTCACGGTCAAACCAAACGCACCGATCGAATCGATCTTCACCGCCGGTCCGGTAACGATTCGAGTCGAGACCGATGTCATTCAAGGAGCTGTCTTGGTCCCCGTCAGCGCTCTCATTGCCCTTGCTGAAGGCGGCCACGCAATTGAAGTCGACGGGCGAGGCCTCGTCGGGGTTGACCTCGGAGCATTCGACGACGGTTGGGTAGAAATCGTCGACGGCGCAATCCAAGCCGGTGAATCAGTAGTCGTTCCTTCATGACGAGTCCTGCCGCGCTCGAGATGGTGAACGTCGTAAAGGAGTACCCCGGCACGCCTCCGGTGCGCGCACTCGACGGGGTCAACCTGACCGTACAGACGGGCGAGCTCACCGCCATTGTTGGGCCGTCGGGTTCGGGCAAGTCCACCATGCTTCACGTGATGGGCACACTCGATCGACCATCGGAAGGTTCGGTGTTTATCGACGGGCGCGAGGTCTCGTCACTTTCTGATCGCAAACTCTCCGCCGTGCGCAGCGCACTCGTCGGCTTCGTGTTCCAACAGTTCTTTCTGCTCGACGGCGCAACCGCTGTCGACAATGTCGCAACCGGATTGCTCTACAGCGGACGACCAGCTCGTCAACGCCGCAAGGCGGCGGCCGAAACCCTCGAACGCGTCGGGCTCGGCCATCGCCTCGACCACCGACCAAATGAACTGTCCGGCGGTGAACGCCAGCGCGTGGCGATCGCTCGGGCACTCGTGGCCCAACCCGCCTTGGTGCTCGCTGATGAGCCGACGGGAAACCTCGATTCAAAGACCAGCGAGTCCATTCAAGAACTCCTCCACGAACTTCATCAGGAAGGGTCCACGATCGTCGTCGTTACTCACGACAACGAGCTCGCCGACTCTCTGCCTCGCCAAGTTCGCTTTCGTGACGGCCATATCGAGTACGACAGCGCGGTTCTGCAATGAGCGAGGAACGTCCCCTACCAAAGTCGAGCTCGTTTCGATTCGTTGACGTCATCGGCACCGCCGCCGCTGGTTTGTCGTCGCGCAAGCTACGCACCGTACTTTCCGCCCTCGGCATCACGATCGGAATCGGCGCAATGGTGGCCGTACTCGGGCTGAGTCGCTCCGGTAGTGCCGCGCTCGAAGACCGGATCGCTGCCCTCGGCACCAACCTATTGCAGGTAAATGCAGGCGCAGGATTTGGTGGCGGTGATGCAACACTTCCGGAGACCGCCGTGCCGGCGCTGTCGAGGATCGGTCCCATCCAGTCGGTGTCCGCGGTCGGGACGGTAGATGAATCGGTGTTACTGAACGACCTCGTCAACCCGAACCAGACCGGCGGGCTTTCGGTTCGAACGGCCGAACCCAATCTTGTCGATGCTCTGAACGGGTCGGTGCAGAGCGGACGGTTCCTCGACGACACGCTCGCCCAGGTTCCAAGCACCGTGCTTGGCTCGGTCGCGGCAGAACGCCTTGGTGTCCGCAGCCTCGAACGGACTCAGGTCCTGATCGGTGGCGAATGGTTCGCTGTTGTTGGCATCTTGAATTCCTTCGACGACCAGACCGACGACGTTGACACCGCACTGTTTGAAGACCTCGATCGAACT
Source organism: uncultured Acidimicrobiales bacterium (assembly GCA_964441145.1). Classification (GTDB taxonomy): domain Bacteria; phylum Actinomycetota; class Acidimicrobiia; order Acidimicrobiales; family SHLQ01; genus SHLQ01. The sequence continues at coordinate 1,810 of CAYTUB010000006.1, read as the reverse complement.
GCATTCATCGGAACCGAAATCGCCAACCAACTCTTCGACACCCCACCGAATCCCGAGACGATCTACATCCGCTCCGACGAAGCCTTCATCGATGACGTCATCGCAGTGGTCCCCAACACCGCCGACCCCGAGAGCCCGGAGGAAGTTGACGTCACCCGGCCGAGCGATGCGCTCGAAGCCCAGGAAGCGGCCGAATCGACCTTCGACAACCTCTTTCTCGGACTGGGAGCCGTGGCGCTGCTCGTCGGCGGAATCGGCATCGCCAACGTCATGGTCATCGCCGTGATCGAACGTCGAAACGAGATCGGTCTGCGACGCGCTCTCGGTGCGAGCCGGGCACATATCCGCCGCCAGTTCTTGCTTGAAGCGTTGCTGCTTTCCGCTCTCGGCGGAATCGCTGGAGTGGCACTCGGCGCAGCCGTTACCGCTGGTTGGGCGACGCGCCAAGGCTGGCGCATCGTGATCCCACCAGAAGCACTCATCGGAGGATTCATCGCGGCGATTGCAATCGGTGCGATTGCTGGCCTCTACCCCGCCGTCCGCGCCGCACGCCTGGCCCCAACTGAAGCGTTGCGGTCGACATGAATAAGGCCAAGCTCCTCGGCGGAGCCAGCATCGTTGCACTCGTGGCCGTGGTCGTCGTTGGCTGGGTATTCGTACGCGACACCCAATGGTGGGCCGACCTCACCGAATCCGAAGCCGCTGCTGAGGTGCCGACCGACCTCACCGAAGTGTTCAACACCGCGCTCGTCGAGCGAGCTGACGTTTCCGACGAGGCGGAACTTGTGGGTGAACTCCGATATCAAGACGCGATCGACTTCGTGCACCGAACCGATCCCGTCATCTCCTTCGTCACCACAACCACGGGCAACGGCCGCCAGGCCCAAACCGTCACCACCACAGTCGAGACCCCCGGCCAGCGAACGGTCACCGGCCTACCAACTCCAGGCTCGGTCATCGACCCTGGCGACGTGCTGTACGAAACCGACTCCACCCCGGTCTTCACGGCCCTTGGGGAGGTCGCGGCATGGCGCACCCTCGACTCCACCACGTCGGGACCTGACGTCGAACAACTCCAAACACATCTCACCAACGGCCGATGGGCTCCAGATGGGTTCGAAACCCTAGGGGAATGGAGCACCGCCCTCACGACGGCCATCGAGACATGGCAAGCCGACACCGACCAAACCGTCACCGGCACCGTTCCCCTGGGGGACATCTGGTTTATCTCCGGGCCAATCCGGGTGACACGAGTGCAGGCCACCGAAGGCGTCATCGTCGAAGACGGCGCAGCCGTCTTCTCCTACACCTCTTCGGATCGAGCAATCGAAGCCTCCCTGGCCGAGATTCCCGAGGGCCTGCTCCAGGCAGACGATCTTCGGGTGCGACTTCCCGGGGTCGGCGAAGTCGCAGCGACACTTCGCTCTACCTCGGGGACCGATGACGGTTTCGACTTGCTCATCGACGTAGAGACAACCGAAGGCGTTCCTGAAGTCAACGGCATTGACGCCACGGTCTCGTGGACAACCAGTTCGATCTCCAACGCCCTCACGTTGCCTCCAGAAGCACTGCGACGCATCGACACCGGCGAGTACATCGCCGATGTTCTCGTCGGCGACTCGATCGAAGCAACGCCCGTGGACGTCATTGGCCAAGCCGGCCGCCTGGTCGCCATCGACGGCCTCGAAGAGCGAACCCGAGTATTGATTCCCTAATACGGAGCCGCTGGCGGGTTAGTCGGGATTGGCGGCCTCATCTAGGAGGACGGTGGCGCGGGCTTGAGTGGGGAGCGTTGCGGGGATGCTCGGGT
>CAYTUB010000005.1:0-58296 GCA_964441145.1 uncultured Acidimicrobiales bacterium | reverse complement strand
TCGCTGGAGCACCAAAGTCAGGGACAGCTGGAGTCTCCGGCATCGCCATATCTGGCATCGCTGGCGCTTCGGGCATCGCAGCATCGAGGCCCGATGCAGCGGCGCCGACCACGGGCAGACCTGAGATGGCCTGTTCGCCCGATGGGATTAGCGGAGTTGGTTCCGGCGTTGGGGTCCGCGTCATCGTCGCGAGAGGAGCGACCTGCGGATTGGCTGCCGGAGATGGAGCTTTACCGCCCCATTGCGTTGCGGTCTCGGCGGGAACCCGCACTGCAGCGAGCGTTCCGCCCTGCGGACCAGGAGCGAGTCGAACATCGAGGCCAAGGGAATGGCTGAGACGGCTCACGACCTGCAATCCAATCGAATGCGAGATCGTCATCGTCGACACGGGTGGCTTCTCAAGGAGAGCGTTGAGCTCTGGCAAGCGATCGGGAGTGATACCCGTTCCGTGATCGAGAACCGAGATGATGTAGTCGCCGCTGGCAGGTTCGAAACCGCCGGAGACGTCCACTGCAGTTCCGGGAGGAGACTGCTGAGTAGCGTTCTCCATCAGTTCTGCCAAGAGATGGGCGAGATCCTGAGCTCGGTGACCAGGAATGCTCAAGTCTTCGAGCGCTACAGGCACGATCCGTCGATAGTCCTCGACCTCGCCAATTGCGACACGGAGAACTTCGCGCAGCTCGACGGCTGGGCCATGACGATCAGGGGTCTTCGCGTCAGCGAGTACAAGAAGGCTCTCTGCGTTGCGACGCATTCGTGTCGCAAGATGATCCACCCGATACATGACGGCGAGTCGATCGGAGTCGCGCTCTTCGGCCTCGAGGGTGTCGATCGCCTCAAGCTGACGGTCGAGGAGCGATTGGTTGCGACGTGCAAGGTTGACAAACGTGTCTGCAATGCCGTTCTGCAGCTCGCCTACCTGGACACCAAGACCACTTGCGCTCTGGCGAATCGAGTGCAGGCTTTGCGCAACGTCACCAAATTCGTCGCTACCGATGCCTTCGATATGGCGCTCAGCACCAAGTTCTTCAGATACTGGCGTGCCGGTGCGAAGAGAGTTTGCAAGCTCGGGAAGATCGCTCTCGGCTACTCGTGCGGCCTCATTGCGAAGTGCTTTGAGTGATCCGCCGAGGCTCTTCGATACAAAGATCAATGCGCCAATGGCGAGAAGTGTGCCGATCAGGAGGCCAAGGATGTTGGTCCGTAGGTTGCCTTGCGAGCTTCCTCCGGCTTGTGCGGCTGCTTGACTCGTTGCGCCAACAACGTCGTTGCGAGCTTCGCGCAACGTGTTGGATTGGAGATCAGAAGCAGCACGCCATTCTTCGGCGGACAGAGATACCGGGTCACCGGCTCCCAAACCTCGGAGGTCCACAAGAATGCTCTCATAGCTCGGGGAGGTTGCTAGTTCGGTTGCATTTCGCAGTTCGTAGGAGCGTCCTGCCTGGTCTGCCGCCGCGAGCGCGCCGGGCAGTTCTGCGGGAATGGTGTCTTGGTGCGAGGCCCAGAGACCCAGGACCTGTAGTTGAGCGTTCGTAGATTGCAGCGTCGTCAGGTCGGCGGCTCGATCAATACCAGAGGCCGAAGCGGGTGCGCTATTGGCTACCAGGCCATCGAAGCGTTCGATCATTTCGAGCGCTGCGACGTCGTTACTAAATGCTGCTGCGGCATCTCCTGCGGCAACAGCTGCGTCGGTTCGGCCTCGATAGCCGGTGTCGATGTTAGTCAGTTCTGCGGCCAGCGTGCCGTCATCGAGGGATGCGAAACTCGTTCCATCTAAGCCCTCGAGCCAGCGAGTGACCGCATCGTCGGTGAAGGTCCTCGATGGTCCAAGATCAAAGCCCGAGAGTGCAACAGCATTCTGGTTGTCTACCGACTCAGCGCGGAACGCTTCGAAGAGTTGTCCCGTCAGAGCCGACGCCGTTGCATGTGACTGCGTATCAGATGTAGTTGATGAATCTCCGGTGTCGGACCGAAGCCCGAGCAGCAGCAACACGAGTAGCGCCAGCAATGGGCCAAGCGCGATCAGTGCCAGCTTGGGGCGGAGGGATAGTTTTTGCAGCATTGTTTCCCCGATATAGGACTCGGTTGGTACGACTCCCTATCGGTGCTCCACGTGCACAGTTGAGCCATTTGGCTCTATGGAGTGGATCAAATGTTGCTACTGGTTTGGAACCTACCGAAGCGGCATGTCGGTAGGAGCTACGGGAACGGGTAGTGCGCTCTCCCCCATCAGCTTGCTGTCGACAGCCGCAGCGCACGCTCGACCCTCCGCGATTGCCCACACGATGAGTGATTGTCCACGTCCCATATCGCCACAGGAGAAGACGCCCTCTACATCTGTTGCATAGCTTTCATCGCGGTCGACGTTGCCACGGTCGGTAAGTGAAACGCCGAGCCCGTCGATCAGTGCGTTCTTTTCCGGACCGGTAAAGCCCATTGCGAGCAACACCATCTGCGCAGGGAAGGTCTCCTCGGTGCCATCTTGGGGAACGAAGGTCGGGCGACCATCCACAATCTGCGATTCGACGCGGACCGTCTCCAGTCCTGAAACGTTGCCCTCGGCATCCTTGGTAAAAGAGACCGTGTTGATGGCGTACTCGCGAACATCGTGGCCCTCTACATCGATGGCCTCAAGGTGCGCCGATGGTGTCCGCAGTACGAGGGGCCACGTTGGCCATGGGTTCTTCTCGGCCCGCTCGTTTGGCGGTTGGGGCATAATTTCAAACTGTCGTACCGATTCACATCCGTGGCGCAGCACGGTGCCGAGGCAATCCGCTCCGGTGTCTCCGCCACCGATGATCACGACGTCCTTTCCCTTCGCGTCGAAAGGGTGCTCGTCGAGGTCGCCGAGTTGCACCGCATTGGACGGAGGCAAGAACTCCATCGCTTGGTAGATGTTGGCTGCGTCTCGTCCAGGAATCGGCAGGTCGCGCCATTGCGTTGCTCCGCCGGCGAGAACCACGGCGTCAAAGTCTGCCTGCAGCTCTGCCGTGGTGATGTCGACTCCCACGTCGACGTTTGTGCGAAAGACCGTTCCCTCGGCCTCCATTTGTTCCAGGCGCCGATCGATAAAGCGCTTCTCCATTTTGAACTCGGGAATTCCATAGCGAAGCAAGCCACCGATTCGTGGAGCGCGCTCGAACACCGTGACGTCATGTCCGGCGCGAGTGAGTTGCTGAGCAACGGCAAGGCCAGCGGGACCCGAGCCGACGACGGCGACCGTCTTGCCCGTCTTGGTCGTCGCAATAACCGGAGTGACCCAACCCTCGGCGAATGCACGCTCGATGATCTCGATCTCGATCTGCTTGATCGCGACCGGCGGTTCGTTCACACCCAACACGCATGAGCCCTCACATGGAGCCGGGCAGAGCCGTCCGGTGAACTCGGGGAAATTGTTCGTCGCGTGCAAACGCTCGGCAGCGTTTTGCCAATCGTCGCGGTAGACCAGGTCGTTCCAGTCCGGGATGAGGTTGCCAAGCGGGCAACCGCTATTGCAGAACGGGATTCCGCAGTCCATGCAGCGCGCTGCTTGCCGATTCAGTTCGTCACCGTCGAAGGGTTCGTAGACCTCTTTCCAGTCGAGCAAACGAACTGGCACCGGTCGCATAGTCGGTGTTTGGCGATCATATTTCATGAAGCCTGTTGGATCACCCATTACTTTGCCCCTTCCCGAGCTGAAGCCATAATCGCTTCATTTTCATCTTCGCCAGCTGCTCGTGCGCTTGCCGCAGCTTCGAGCACCCGCTTGTAGTCCCGTGGCATGACCTTGACGAACCGGCCCTTCACAGCGTCCCAATCAGCGAGAAGCCCTATGCCGACGTCCGAGCCCGTTTCGACTACGTGGCGGTCAATAATTCCGCGCAGTAGCTCTTCGTCATCGCCGAGCGTTTCGAGGTCGACCATTTCGGGGTTCACCAACGATGCGAAGTTCGCATGCTCGTCATAGACATAGGCAACGCCGCCGGACATGCCAGCAGCGAAGTTTCGGCCGGTCTGGCCGAGGATTACCGCGACGCCGCCGGTCATGTACTCACAGCCGTGATCGCCAATACCCTCCACCACCGCTGTAGCTCCGGAGTTTCGAACACAGAATCGTTCACCAACGAGGCCTCGCAGGTACATCTCACCTGCGGTAGCTCCGTAGCCAATGACGTTGCCAGCAATGACGTTCTCTTTGGCAACGCAGTCCATCTCGTCTGGTGGCCGCACCGCGATTCGACCTCCAGAGAGGCCCTTGCCAACGAAGTCGTTGGCATCACCGGTGAGACGGATCGTGATTCCTCGCGGCATAAACGCACCAAGGCTGTTTCCTGCCGAACCGTCCGCATTGATGACGATCGTGTCATCGGGCAATCCCTCAGCACCGTGGGCCTTGGTCAGGTGATAACCCAGTTGGGTGCCAACGCTTCGGTTCGTATTGCGAATCTTGGTATCGATGCTCACGGGGGTTCCTCCCGTAATCGCCGCTCCGGCCGCGATGAGAAGCTGTGCGTCGAGCGCTTCGTCGAGGCGGTGATCCTGGACTCCATCGTGATGGCGAACTTCGCCCTCGAGAAGCGGCGGCACATACAGGATTGGAGACAGATCCAAGCCGTCGGCCTTCCAATGATCGATAGCGCTGGTCATATCGAGCGCTTCTACTTGCCCGATCGCTTCCTCGAGAGACCTGAACCCCAGCTCGGCGAGAATTTCACGTACTTCCTCAGCGATGTATTCGAAGAAGTTCACGACGAACTCCGGTGTACCGCTGAACTTCTTTCGAAGCTCAGGGTCCTGAGTCGCCACGCCCACCGGGCACGTGTTGAGGTGACAGACCCGCATCATGATGCAACCCATGACGACGAGCGGCGCCGTCGCAAAGCCGTATTCGTCTGCGCCGAGCAAGGCGGCGATGACCACATCTCGGCCGGTCTTGAGCTGTCCATCCACCTGGACGACGATGCGGTCGCGCAAACCGTTCATCAGCAGTGTTTGCTGGGTTTCGGCGAGGCCGAGTTCCCATGGGGAGCCTGCATGCTTGACCGAGGTCAGCGGCGATGCGCCGGTTCCGCCGTCATGTCCGGAGATCAAGACGACGTCTGCGTGTGCCTTCGAGACACCGGCCGCAACCGTGCCCACGCCGAGTTCGCTGACGAGCTTGACGTGTACGCGTGCCACCGGGTTTGCGCTCTTGAGGTCGTAGATCAGCTGAGCGAGATCCTCGATGGAATAGATGTCGTGGTGCGGCGGCGGGCTGATGAGGCCGACACCGGCGGTCGAGCCGCGAGTCTTGGCAATCCACGGGTACACCTTGTGGCCGGGAAGTTGACCACCCTCACCGGGCTTTGCTCCCTGGGCCATCTTGATCTGGATGTCATCGGCGTTGACCAAGTAGTTCGACGTGACGCCGAATCGCCCGGATGCGACCTGCTTAATGGCGGAGCGCTTCGAGTCGCCGTTGGGCATGGTCTCGAAACGTACGTCGTCTTCGCCGCCTTCGCCGGTGTTTGACTTCGCGCCGATGCGGTTCATGGCAATCGCAAGCGTTTCGTGAGCCTCGGCCGAAATCGAACCGTAAGACATTGCCCCGGTCGAGAAGCGCTTCACGATGTCGGAGATCGATTCGACCTCGTCGATCGGGATCGACGGACGGCCAGAATCGAACTTGAACAACCCGCGCAGCGTCGAAAGGTTCTCCGCATGATTGTTTACCGAGCTGGTGTACTCACCAAAGATGTCGTAACGACCTTGTCGAGTGGCGTGTTGGAGCTTGAACACGGTGTCCGGATTAAAGAGATGGAACTCTCCCTCTCGGCGCCACTGGTATTCGCCGCCGACCTCGAGTGAGCGATGAGCCCGGGTTGGGTTAGGTGATACGGGGAATGCCTGGCGATGCCGCCGCTGCACTTCCTCAGAGATGACGTCTAGGCCGACGCCACCGAGGCGACTCGCCATTCCGCCGAAGTACTCGTCGAGCACATCTGCGGCAAGGCCGATGGCTTCAAAGATCTGTGCGCCGGTGTAGGACGCCACCGTCGAGATACCCATTTTCGACATGACCTTCAGGAGGCCCTGGTCGAACGCCTTGACGTAGTTCTTCTCTGCGGTAGCAACATCGACGCTCAGCCCGTGAGCTCCCGATTCGGCCAGTTCGGCAATCGTGGCGAACGCCGTATAGGGGTGCACGGCCCGGGCGCCAAAGCCAAGGAGCGTGGCGACATGATGCACTTCTCGGACCTCGCCGGATTCGACGACGACGTCGATCCGCATGCGGGTGCCCGATGATACGAGATGGTGATGGACGGCCGCTGTAGCGAGCAGCGCAGGAATCGGCGCGTGGCTTACCGAAACGGCACGGTCGCTAAGAATCAGGACCTTTGCACCCTCGGCCACGGCCTGGTCTGCCTGGTCTCGGAGACCCTCGATTGCCTTGGCCAAGCCCTCGCCACCATCGCCGAGCGGGTAAATCAGATCGAGCACAACGCTCTTGAGCGGTGCGTCATCGCCGGGAAGTAGACGGGTGAACTCTGCCGGGGTTAGTACCGGGTGACCAATGCGGATCTGCGCAGCAGGCTCGCCGTCGGGGTCAAGCAGGTTGGCTCGGGGCCCAATCGTGGTACCAACGGCGGTGATCAGCTCTTCTCGAATGGCATCGAGTGGCGGGTTCGTGACCTGAGCGAACAGTTGTTGGAAATAGTCAGGAAGCAACCGGGCGCGTTCTGACAGCGCGGCGATCGGCGTATCGGTTCCCATCGAACCGAGTGCCTCTTTGCCATTTGCGATCATCGGAGCGAGCAGGATCTTCAGCTCCTCGTGGGTATAGCCAAAGACACGCTGTTGCTGGCTGAGCGGAAGATCGTGTCGCCGCTCGTCGTCGCGTTCGGCAATGGCATCGATGTCGGTCAAACTTGCGTCGAGGAGCGAACCGTAGGGCCGGGCGCTCGAAACCATTTGCTTGATCTCGTCGTCACGAACAATTCGACCCTGCTCGGTGTCGATAAAGAAGATTCGACCTGGTTCGAGGCGACCCTTCTCAATCACCTTGTCCTGATCAATCTCGACGACGCCGACTTCGGAAGCCATAACGACGAGGCCATCACTGGTTACCCAGTAACGCGACGGACGCAGGCCGTTTCGGTCGAGCACCGCGCCGATCATGGTGCCGTCGGAGAACGACACCGATGCGGGGCCGTCCCATGGCTCCATCAGAGTAGAGAAGTACTCATAGAAGGCCGTCCGGTCTTTGTCCATGGACGCGTGGTTCTCCCACGGCTCAGGGATCATCATCAGGACAGCTTCAGGCAGGCTGTAACCCGACAACGTCAAGAGTTCGAGGGCCTCGTCAAAGCCTGCGGTATCGCTGGCTCCGGGAGTGCAGATCGGGAATGCTCGTTCGAGCTTGTCGCCAAAGAGCGCTGATTCGAGCGTCGACTGCCGCGCCTTCATCCAGTTTCGGTTGCCCTTGATGGTGTTGATCTCACCGTTGTGGGCGACCAGGCGGTACGGATGGGCGAGAGACCACGCAGGGAAGGTGTTGGTGGAGAAGCGTGAGTGGACCAGAGCCAATGCCGATTCGAAGCGCTCGTCGACCAGGTCCGGGTAGAACCCGGCGAGTTGACCCGTGGTGAGCATGCCCTTGTAGACGATGGTGCGTGCCGACAGCGACGGGAAGTAGACCCCGTCGTGCATCGACGATGCGCCACCCATGGCTTCGTTGGCCTCATCGGGGCCGGCGTCCAAGCTGATCTCGTGTTCGAAGCGCTTGCGAGCAATGTAGAGCAGACGATCGAGTTCTACGCCTGCGAGCTCACCGGAGACGGACGTGAAGAACGGTTGGCTAAACGTCGGCATGGTGAGCCGGGAGCCTGCACCGATCGCCTCGGGGATGACAGGCACGTCGCGCCAGCCCAGGACTACGAGGCCCTCTTCCACTGCGATGCGTTGCACTTCGGCGCGTGCTGCCGCGGCTAGGCCCGCTTCCTGAGGCAAGAACGCCATTCCGGTCGCGTAGGTGCCAGCAGCTGGGAGATCGAAATCGACGACCTCTCGCAAGAAGCGGTCCGGGATCTGGAGAAGAATTCCTGCACCATCGCCGACGTCTGGGTCGGCACCCGCAGCACCACGATGGTCGAGAGCGCAGAGCGCGCCAATACCTCGAAGAACAATGTCATGACTTGCGCGACCGTGAATATCGCATACGAAGTTGAGTCCGCACGCGTCGTGTTCATTGGCAGGGTCGTAGAGGCCTTGCCGTGGTGGCAATCCAATGGTCATCGTCAGTTCCTTGTTCGCGTAACTTGTCGCGGTGGGACGACGTTGGCCCAGCCAGATCCCCCAGAATACCGCCGATAAAGTCGCACAACCAACCCCAAGGGGCTGCGATACAGGCCACAATGGAGCATGGTTCAAGACCCCACAGCACCTCGAGCGCATGCTCTGACGCTCGCCCGATTCATCGATGGATCACCTTCGCCGTTCCATGTGGTGGCCAACGCCATCGATCTACTTGAGGCGAGTGGCTTCACCGAGGCCACGCCGGGTAGCGAAGGCGCAATGACGGGGCAACGCTACCTACGACGCGATGGCTCACTGATTGCCTGGCGGGCTCCACAAGATACTGATGCCGGAACCCCGTTTCGTATTGTTGGTGCCCACACCGACAGCCCGAACCTTCGTTTGAAGCCGAAACCGACCGCAGATTCGTTCGGCTACCGACGTTTGGGCGTGGAGGTCTATGGCGGAGTCTTGTTGAACTCCTGGCTCGATCGCGATCTCGGCATCTCTGGGCGCGTCACCGTTCGAGAGAGCGGAACCCAGGCGAGCGAACGCCTGGTGCTGATCAACGATCCAATCCTGCGTATCCCGCAACTCGCCATCCACCTCGACCGTGATGTGTCGGACAAGGGTCTGACCCTCAACCGCCAGCTTCACCTCTCCCCCATATACGGCCTGGGCGAAGGAGACGATCTCTTCGACGCGATTGCGTCCGAGGTTGATGTTGCGCGCAACGACATTTTGTCGTGGGACTTGATGTTGCACGACACCGCCCCCAGCGCACTCATCGGTCTCGATGGGGATCTACTCAGCGCACCGCGCCTCGATAACCAGCTGTCGTGCCATGCGGCGCTCACCGCGCTTGCGGGAGTCACCGGTGACGAGGCAATTTCGGTCGTTTCGCTATTCGACCACGAAGAAGTTGGATCGGTAAGCCATACCGGTGCGGCGACGGCGGTACTCCCCCGGCTCTTGGCACAGATCAACGAGGCTCTCGGTGGCGACGCCAATGATCTGTCGCAGTCGCTTTCGGCCGGATTGTGTGTCTCTGCCGACAACGCCCACGCCACGCACCCCAACTATCCCGAGCGCCACGAGCCTCAGCACCACATCGCGATGAACGCGGGCCCTGCGCTCAAGCACAACGCCAACCAGCGCTACACCACCGATGCGGTCACCGCAGCCGCGTTCCACCTTTCAGCAGAACGCGCCGGAGTCCTGACACAAGAGTTCGTGAGCCGTACCGACATGCGGTGTGGATCCACCATCGGGCCAACCCTTGCCGCCTCGCTCGGCATGCGAGCACTCGATGTTGGCTGCCCGCAGCTGGCGATGCACTCGTGCCGAGAACTCGCCGGCGCCTACGACCCGTGGGACCTAACCCTGCTACTCGCCGAGCTGCTCCGTTAGGAATCTGTGGTCAGTAAGCGGACTATAGACATGCTGACGGACCACAGATTTTCAAGGCTGCGCTAGAAGGCGTGCTTGTGGGGACGGATTCGGCGTAGCGCGCGCCTGGGCGCTGCGAACATCAACAGCACGGCGAAGAGCTCGAGACGCCCGACGATCATCAACGAGGCGAGCACGAGGCGAGCTGGTGTGGGATAGGCGTCGAGGAACGTCGCTGTTGGCCCCGCGGAACCAAACGCCGGGCCCATGTTGCCTAGCGAGCCAATCACACCGGCCAAAGATTCCTCTAGCCCTCCACCGAGGAACGTGACGGCGAGAAAGCCTCCGACTACCAGCGCAACGTAGGCCATCATGAACAGTGATACTCGCTGCACGACCGGCTCGGTCACGACGTCTCCGCCGAGCTTCACGGGCACGACGGCCCGCGGCTGGCGGGCTACGGTCACCGTGCGCTGAACAACCGCCGCGAGCACACGCGAGCGGATCACCTTGGTTCCACCAGCGGTCGAACCCGACATGCCACCGACCACCATCAACAGTAACAACACCGTAAGTGGGGTTGCCGACCAGAGAACGAAGTCGCCAGCGGTCCCCGCTCCCTGCGCATTTCCAAAGCCGGTGCTGGTGAGCAGGCTCGCGACATTGAACGATGAGACCCGCAGCGCAGTCCAGAAGCCATCGACCTCGTTGCCTGCGGCGAGACGGGCGGTGATGGCAACCGTAGCGATGAGATAGATCGCGATATAGGTGCGGAACTCGTGGTCTCGCGCATACACCGACCTACTTCGGGTCAAGAAGAACCAATGCAACGCCCAGTTTGCTCCGCCGAAGAGCATGGCCACCTGAGCGACTACTTCGATCGCGACGCTGTCGAATTCGCCTAGTGAATCGTTGTAGGTCGAGAACCCGCCGGTTGCAGCAGTGGTCAGTGCGTGATTCACGGCGTCCCAGGGCCCCATACCGGCAATTGCAAAGGCCACGGCCATAACCGCTGTGCCGCCTACGTAGAGCTTCCACAGGATCTTCGCTGTATCTGCAGCGCGCGGCGCGAGACGATCAGAGGTCGGGCCCGGTGCCTCTGCACCCATGAAGCCAAGGGCCCGCGAGCCCAGAGCTGGGAGAACGGTTACGACGAGCTGGACGAAGCCCATCCCCCCGTACCACTGGATGAGCTGGCGATAGAACAAGATGCCATGCCCGACCTGAGGATCAGGGTCATTGAGATCCGGCAGCGTGGTCAACACCGTCGAGCCAGTGCACGTGTAGCCAGAGACAGATTCAAAGATGGCATCGGCGACTTCGATCCAGCGGCCAACGCCTTCGCGTTCAAAGGTCCGAGCCAAAATGAACGGCAGAGAGCCGAGCATGGAGACGAGCAACCACGACCACGCCACAGACGCGAAGATGGTGCGAATTGCGAGGTCTCCGAGACGGGTTCCCCGCCACAGCCCAGCTCCGAGAACCGCGAAGATCGCTGCACACAGCAGGATCACCCATCCGGCATCGCCTGAGCCGATGAACTCCACGATTGCGGCCACGACCAAACCAGGGGCAACCGTGAGCAGCGCCAATCCGGAGATATGGGCCACCGTCGACGGTAGTCGTCGGGAGGGCTCGGTAAACCCGGCTGGCCTGCGACGGGCTGATCGGCGTTCGAGCATTAGAAACTCTCCCCAATGCTCTTGTGGGGTCGCAGGCGGCCCAGCCACCGGCCAATCCCCGCGGCCGTAATCAGCACTGGATAGATCGACAAGCGCCCGAGCAACATGCCGACGGAAGCCACAATCTCGGACCACGCCTCAAGTGACACGAAGTTCCCGATCTCATTTCCGTCGACGACGATGCCGGTGTTCGAAACAGTCGACACCACCAGGCTTAACGATGCCACCAGATCGAGATCGGGAGCGTAGATCAACAGCGAAAGCCCACCAAGGGTAAAGACGTGCATCCACAAATATCCAAACGTCAAGGTGAGCGAGGACTCTTTGACCGGAGCGCCATCGATCCGGATGATGCCGACCCGATGGGGCTCGAGAAGCCTCTCTAATGAACGGCGGACCTCCAGCGCGACGCGTGCGGCTCGTGCTTGACGGAATCCGCTGCCCGCCGAGCCGCTCATTGCTCCGATGCCTGTGCATACCAACAAGGTCGCTTGCACAAAGCTCGCATCTGCCGCCCAATTAGCGGAGCGCAGACCAGTGGTTGACAGCATCGAAGTAATCGCGACGGCCGAATCGGATGCCCCCAGGGAGCTTCCGAAGAACACGATGAGAAAGCCGCCCACGATCAGCGAGACGTACAGCCGCAGCTCGGTCGATCGCCATACAGAGTCAAATCGTCCGTTGCACGCCCACCACACCACAAGAAGGTTTCCGCCAGCAGCCGCCATGCCAACAGCAGCCACCCATTCGACCGCCGCGCTATCGAAATAGCCGAGAGAGTCGGCATGATTGGCCATGCCCCCAGTGGAGGCCGTGCTCAGCCCATATGCCAGAGCGTCGAACCCACCCATTCCAGCGACGGCGTAACCAATGATGAGGCCGACCGTTAGGAGTAGGTACATCCCAAGGATGTTCCGGATAGCGACCGGGATAGTGGACGCTAACTGGAGGTCACGTCCCGAGCGGCGTTTCGGAAGCAGTTCGGCGCCGCCGATAGCCGTAGGAAGCACGCCCATCGCCACCACGAGAACGCCAAGACCGGTGGTCCAAGGAATAATCACGCGAAGCAGTCGAAACGAGTCCGACAGAGTCGACGGATCCGCGACGGTGGTGAAGCCGGTGGTGGTCGATGCACTCACCGCTTCGAACACGGCATCGACCGGACTGTCCAGTTCTCCTGACAGCAGAAACGCAAGCACGGCAACCAACGTCATCGCCGTCCAACCCGCCACAAACATCGCCATCGACTTTGCGCTACTAAGACCAGTTCCGGGTTCGACTCGACTGAGCGACACCCCGAGGGCAATTGCCGATACTCCAAGGATGAGGTCGCTTGTCCGGGCGAGGCTCATCGACTCGCCATCGCCAAACAGCCCAACGAGCCCCGCAAACGTGACGCACACCCCGCCCGCGGCAAGGCCGATACCGATCGGCAGAGGCAGCAGAGAGAGGGTGCCGTGTCTTCGCTTAGAGGAGCGCGGCGCCAGAAGGGTCATCAGTCCAGAATCTTTGCCACAACATCGATCGACTGAGGTTCGGTGATCACGATGACGTGGTCACCTTTTCGCAGTGTCGTGCGACCTCGGGCAATCTGGGGCCGGCCGTCGCGCACGATCGCCGCGATCAAGATGTCTCGCGGAAGCTGAAGCTCAGAAATCTGCTGTCCATCGGCCGCGGAATCGCTGTGCAATTCGAACTCGAGCAGTTCCACCTCGCCGTGCAAGAACGTCGCAACCTGCGCCAAGCCGCCTCGCACGAAGCGCAATACCCCGTTGGCGGTCGCGGTACGAGGTGACAACGCCGCATCGACACCAACCTGATCGAGAAGCGACAGGAAGTTCAAGCGATGGACCACGGCGATCGTCTCGGGCACACCAGCCGACTTCGCGTATACCGATGCCAGGACGTTCGCATCGTCCTCACCCGTGAGCGCGGCAACCAATTCGATTCGGGGCAAATCGGCTTCATCGAGAACGTCGGAGTCGGTGATGTCTCCGTTGAGCACCCGTATGCCATCGAGCCGCTCGGCCAACACACGCGCACGATCTGGATCCCGCTCGATCATCTGCACCCGGGCGCCGGTCTGACTGAGCTTTTGCGCGACCAATAGACCCGTGCGACCCCCGCCGAGGAGAAGAATTTCCCGTGGCACGTCTCGGGCGAGACCCAAGAGCTTGGCCACCTTGCGCCGGGCCGCCCGCTTACACACGATTCGTACGAGGTCGTGCGCTTCGATGGTGTAGTCGCCTCGCGGGATGATGGTCTGTTCGCCGCGCTGGATCGACGAGACGATGAAATCCCATTCCGGTTCGTTCTCGACTCCGATTTCGATCAACGACTTGCCGACGATTGGAGCATCTTCTGGCACGCGCGCACCAACGGCGAGCACCTCGCCGTTTCCGAGCTTGGCCACCTCGGACGCTCCGGGCATCTCGATCAGCGCCAACACTTCTTGTGCGGTCTCTTCGTCGGGGTCGATGAAGAGGTCTGCTTGGGACGCTCGACGAAGTCCGGCAGCGTCGAGGCCCCGCAGTTCGTCCGCTTCGAGGCGAACCACCGTCCGGGGGACATCGGCCTCCTTGGCCAGCATCGAGCTCACGAGGTTGACCTCATCGCTCTTGGTCACCGCAAGCAACAGGTCCGCGGCGTCAACTCCTGCCAACGCGAGCGTTTCTGGATGCGTTCCGGAGCCGGTAATTACCTCGACGTCGACCGTCTCGGCGAGGTGCGCTGCGCGCTTGGCGTCACGCTCGATAACGATGACGTCGACCCCTTCCCGGCTGAGACGATCAGCAATGTAGGAACCGACCTCACCAGCCCCAACGACAATTATTCTCATGGGAGGATTCTCATGTTTGTCTCGTTCGTTGCGGAGCCGACAAGGCGACGGCCGATTCGGTCACTGGCCATCGATCAGAATGGTTTCACTCGGTGTAATTACTGCATGCATGGCAACATCCCACGACTCCGGGGTTGGGAGATCCACAATCTGAAGATCATGAGCCACCCCAAGACGTATGGGATCGTGGTTTGTCGCAAAACACTTTGCGAAGTACCGATCGTAGTAGCCGACGCCGTGTCCAATGCGGGATCCGTCACGCCCAAAACCTACTCCCGGAACCAACACGACATCGATCCTCTCGGGCGCGACCGGTGTCGAACTCGGTTCGCCGATTCCGTACCGATTCTCGGTGAGTGAGTCGCCTGGCTCCCAGGGACAGAAATCCATCTGGCCGTCGGCACCGCACACCGGAAGGACCGTTTGCCAACCAGCCGAGCGTAAGGCGTCCAACACCGGCATCGCGTCGATCTCGCCGCCCGTCGACACATACCCTGCCACTACGCCAGGGTCACTGCGAGCGCGAAGATGGGAACTGGTCTCCACAACAGACTCGATGATGCCAGCTGACGCAGCCGATTGAGCCGCGGCGCTGATAAGAACTCTCTGTCGCCGAAGAAGGAGTCTGAGTTCTTCTCGGCTATGTTTCATGAGTCCTCATTTTCGGCGCGCGTGCGGTGCACACGGAATGAAGGTGGGGGCATTCCCAAAGGCGAACCTATCGTTCGCGTACCGATACCCACTCGCTGAGACACGGAGAGACCACCTTGCAAGCAATCCCTTACCTCGCCCTCGCGTCAGCAATCGCTGCGCTGGGTCTGGCCTTCTTCTTCTTCAACAAGGTAAAGGCCGCAAGCCCTGGGAACGACCGCATGGTCTTCCTTATGAACGAAATTGCCAATGGAGCCAAGGCATTCCTGAAGCAGGAATACATGTGGGTCGGCGCCTTCGGTATCGCTATGGCGATCCTGGTGGCCCTAGTCATCACGCCGTTGGCTGCCCTGTCCTACATCCTTGGCGCTGTCCTCTCCGCTGGAGCGGGATATGCAGGCATGACCGTCGCAACGATGGCCAATGCCCGAACTACCGAAGCGGCAAAGGAAGGCCCAGCAAAGGCCCTTCCCATTGCGTTCCGTGGTGGCGCCGTTATGGGCTTCTCGGTCGCTGGGCTCGCCCTCGGTGGCCTGATGATCATCTATCTGATCTTTGTCGTCATCGGACAATCCGATGATGCCTTCGAGATCGTCACCGCCTATGGCCTCGGAGGCTCGACAATTGCGTTGTTCAGCCGCGTTGGCGGCGGTATCTACACCAAGGCCGCCGACGTCGGCGCTGACCTCGTCGGCAAGGTCGAAGCCGGCATCCCCGAGGATGACCCACGCAACCCAGCCACTATCGCCGACAACGTGGGCGACAACGTGGGCGACATCGCCGGAACCGGAGCCGACTTGTTCGAGTCCTACGCCGGGTCGATCATCGCTCCGATCTCACTGGTCGCTTTCGCTCTCGGCGTATCAGCCGAACAGGCTGGCGATTCCGGCATCACCGAGCTGCTGCTCTTCCCGATCTTCGTTGCCTTCATTGGCATGGTTGCGTCGATCATTGGATCGTTCCTCGTTCGTGGCGGAGACTCGACCGACTCCAAGTCACTGTCTCGGGCGCTGCACACCGGCACCAACGCCGCCATGCTCCTTACTGCGCTCGGCGTACTCGGGGGTGCGTTCTGGCTCTTTGGCGACACCGAAGGAAACGCATGGGGAATCGCCGTTTCGGTAATCGGCGGTCTCTTTGTTGGCTGGGCGCTCGGTAAGACCGCCGAGTACTTCACTTCGGATCACTTCGGTCCGGTCAAAAAGATCGCTCAACAGTCAGAGACCGGTCCTGCGACCACCATCCTCGGTGGTATCTCCGCCGGAATGATCTCCGTCGCAGCATCCGTGGGCCTGATCCTCATCGGAATCGCTATTGCCTTCTGGGGTGGTGAGCAGACCTTCGCCACCTCCAACGAGGGCATCGGCGGCCTGTACGGAATCGCCGTAGCCGCAATTGGCATGCTCGCAACGACCGGCGTTGTGGTCTCTGTAGATGCCTATGGGCCAATTGCTGACAACGCAGGTGGCATTGCCGAAATGGCTGAGCTCGATCCATCGGTGCGTGAAGTCACCGACGCCTTGGACTCCCTCGGCAACACAACCGCCGCTGTGGCAAAGGGATTCGCTGTGGGTTCTGCTGCTCTCACGGCACTCGCCCTCTTCAAGAGCTTCGAGTTCGCGATCATTCAGGCATCGAACAATGAAGTTGTCGTCAACCTCAACGTTGGCGACGTCGATGTCTTTATCGGCCTGTTCATCGGCGCCGGACTCCCCTTCTTGTTCGCCGCACTCACCATCGATGCGGTTGGACGAGCAGCGCAGGAAATGATCGTTGAGGTTCGTCGCCAGTTCCGCGAGATCCCAGGTCTTCGCGAAGGTAAGCCCGGCGTCAACCCCGATTCGGCCCGCTGTGTAGCCATTTCAACCAAGGCATCGCTCAAGGAGATGGTGATCCCCGGTTCGCTCGCCGTAGTCGTACCTCTCGTCGTCGGCTTTATCGACGTCGACACTCTCGGCGGCTTGCTCGCCGGAGCACTCGTCACCGGGTTTGCTCTCGCTATCTTCATGGCCAACGCCGGTGGCGCCTGGGACAACGCCAAGAAGTACATCGAGGCCGGAGCCCATGGCGGCAAGGGCGGCGACCCGCACAAGGCAGCTGTTGTTGGCGACACCGTCGGCGATCCGTTCAAGGACACCTCTGGCCCAGCAATGAACATCTTGTTGAAGGTCATGACGATCGTCAGCTTGGTGTTTGCCAGCGCTTTCGTCTGATCAACATGGTCTGATCAACACAAGTTGATCAACATGGTCTGATCAACACACGCTCGACAATTGACGGAGGGCCCCGAACACGGCTTCGGGGTCCTCTGCGCGTGCGCCCAATTGCTCGTCGGCAAGCGAGATCGCTATGACGGCAAACAGCGCATCGGCGCAACCCTTTGGAGCGTCAAGGCGGTGCTCTGCGCAAAATTCGGTTATTTCGTACCACAAGAGTTGTTCGACCATCTCGGCGCGAAACCGCAGCGGTTCATCGAAGCGTTCATCGAGAACGGTCAGCACCACCGCTAAGGCGTTCGCCTGTACCGGAACGCCTTGTTTGAGCGTGTGTTCGAGCACGCGCCGATACACCTGGCCGAGCGCTGCCGGCAGCTCATCGGTCAAGGTTCGCCGAACCGATCGGTCTACCGGTGCGGGGGTTTTGGGTGGGGCTTGGGTGCGAGTGCTCATGAACTCAAAGTACTGATGCCCTGTGACATCGAATCCAGGCCCACAAGCGTTGACAAAATTCGCTCAACTGTTGTCGAAATAGGCCGATTGATCCACATCGCCCGTACAGACAGGAATGGTTATGGCCAACAGCCGACCGAATGCCAAAATTCAGCAGGCCACGTCGCAATCGACAGCCTGGTCCAAGATGCTGATCGAAGAAACGCCGCTCATCGATCAAACCGGTGTCCTTGCGGGACTTGTGAGCATTGACCTCCGAGGCGCCGACGAGCGAACCTCCCATCAAGTTGCGGCCCTTGTGCGACACAAGCTCACCCGCACCGACGAATTGCACATGAGCGCCGACGGCACTCTTTCGCTGCTCCTCACCCCAGTACTTGGACTCGTCGACCTTCACCAGCGGGTCCACGAGCTCCACATGCATATCGACAACGCTGGCTATGAGGCGACGGTTGGTTACGCGCTTCGCCGCCCAGCTGAGTCGTTGCTCGATACCTGGGCACGCGCCGTCGCAGAAACTGACCGCGCCGCATTCCAAGCAGAGCGCGGGCCTAAAACCCTCGTTCTTCCCGATTGATCCGCCGCCCGTGAAGGCACAGATGAAGAACATTTCGCCAGAATCCATGAGGCGCCACCTGTGGATCGTCCCACTCATTCTTGGCGCGCTTCCCGTACTGTGCACCGTTCTTGTCGGCGGCGACCTACCACTTCCACTTCTGGCTGGGGTTCTTGGCTTAATCACACTTGGGGCAGCGGTGAGCTTCCGTATCGCCCATTCGCACAATGATGGAGACCGACGTCCACAAGGTCTCTTGCTGATCATCTTTGCGCATCTATGCGTCGCAGGGTTCTCGCTCATCGAAAACTCACCAGACATCATGATTCTGGCCCTCGCGATCGGCGCCACGCTCAGCGTCGCTGGCGTTGTCCAAATCGTCTCTCGGCGCATGGGCGCCCGACCTGCGATATCGGAACGTGAGATCGCCATTGCAGTGTGCGGCCTGGGCTTGATCTTCTACGTGACCTACGCCCTCGAACAAACCAACGGAACCCTCGGCCAAGAGGTACGTGCCTTTGCCAACACCGGGTCGGCCACCGCTGCGTTCTTCGCAATGCTCCTGACCTTTTGGTTGATGTCTACCGACCGGGAATCCCTGACGTTGCCATTGACGACCATTGGGGTGTCGCTCGGATCCCTTACCCTTCACGCCGCGTTCGTGGCCAACCCTCTGTTCGAGAATTTCAGCCAGATTCTCGCAATCATTGGACTGGCGACTGCGGTGTCGTGCTATTTACATTCCAGCGTCGCCGACGTTCTTACTCCGACGGTCATCGTGGACTCCGAGGTAAACGTACGACGAAGCATCGTCTCGTTCTCCGTGGTTCTGATCGGACCGATCCTTATCGGCCTCGATGCAATCACGGACCGGGGGCAAGGGTTTGACAATTCGCTCAGCTTGCTGACGATCACGGTTGGCTCGAGCGCGTTGTCGATCATGGTCGCCATGCACCTTCTTGGTTTGGTTCGCCGCTGGATCAAGGTCGAGCATCAGGGCCAACACGATCCGTTGACCAACCTCCCAAATCGCCCGTTGTTCTTTAGCCGGCTGGCGCTCGCTATCGAGTCGGCCAAGCTTCGAGAAGCACGCTTCGTCACGATGTTTCTCGATCTCGATCGCTTCAAGGCAGTCAACGACACGCTCGGTCACGATGCTGGCGATGAATTGCTTCGACAGGTCGCGATCCGACTCAACGACGCATCCGAACGCGTGGGCCCTGACCTCACCGTTGCACGCCTCGGTGGTGACGAGTTCGCAATCATCGTTCCCCAGGTGAACGACGCCCGCCATTCACACGCGATCGGCCGCCTGTTCTTGGATCAGTTCTTGGACCCGTTCGACCTCGGACTTCGAGATATCTACGTCACCCCATCGATCGGCATTGCTGAATACCCCAAGGACGGCAACACCGTCGAGGGCCTCATCGAGAACGCGGACACCGCGATGTTCGAGGCCAAGGAACGTGGTCGCAACACCGTTGTTGCATACTCCCCCGAACAACGAGTGCCCGGTGCTCATCGCCTGGAGATCGAGGCTGGCTTGCACCGTGCGGTCGAACGCAACGAGCTCGAGCTGTACTTTCAGCCCCAGGTCGATATCCAGACCGGGAAAATTTTCGCTGTCGAGTCACTCATTCGATGGGTACACCCAACACTGGGTCGGATCAGCCCCGAAAAGTTCATCGGTGTTGCCGAAGAATCCAGCCTTATTGACTCCATCGGAAGCTGGATCATCGACGAGGCATGTCGCGCAGCCGCTCGTTGGGAACAGATTGGACTTCCCCCGATCAATGTCGCGGTGAACCTCTCCCCTCGCCAGTTTCAACGCTCGGTCCACCTCGTCGACAACGTGACCCGAGCACTTCGTGAAAGCGGACTCCATCCATCTCGCCTCGAACTCGAACTCACCGAGTCACTGGCGTTGGAAAAGCCCGAGGAAGTAAACGAAACGCTTCTGCGCTTTCGCGAGATGGGTATCCGTACCGCAATCGATGATTTTGGTGTGGGCCACACCGGACTTGACTACCTCGACCGCATCGAGGTCGACACGCTCAAGATCGACCGGTCGTTCATCAACCGCATCGGTGAATCGGGCGCCCCTCTCGTCACCGCTGTGATCTCGCTGGCCAAGGGCCTCAACCTTGATGTGATCGCCGAGGGTGTAGAAACCCGAGCACAGGTGAACTTCTTGGCATCACACGGCTGTCGCTACATCCAGGGTTATCTCTTCTCGAAGCCTCTCACCGGGGCTCAGCTCGAACAGGTTCTCCGAAACCAAATGCGCCGCGATCAGGCCGGGATTGGGAACGTCAATGCAACGACCGCCGAATTGCCCGGCGAACCCGACATGTTTGAGGCAGACGCCGCCTAATCCGACACCTCGGCTGCAAGACCGGCTGCGATCTCGCCAGCCAAACGGGCGTTGTTCGCAACGAGTGAAACGTTGGCGGGAACCGACTGTCCTTGGCTTGCCTTGGCCATCTGCGCCAAAACGTAGGGGGTGATCGCGGCTCCCGAAAGCCCTGCGGTTTCGGCATCGCCGAGCGCGGTGGCCAGCGCCTCATCGTGAACCTGTTGATCGAGCGCGTGATCTTTGGGAACAGGATTTGTGACGAGCATTCCTCGACCAAAGGTCAGTTGCGAGCGTGCGATCGCGACAAGGGTTCCGAGATCATCGACTCGATGCGGAATCTCCAGGCCGCTCGTTCGGGCAGTAAACGCCGGGAGTTCTTTGGTTTGCCAGCCAATGACTGGAACGCTGAGGGTTTCCAAGTGTTCGAGCGTGCGCTGAAGGTCCAGGAACGACTTCGCCCCGGCCGACACGGTGACGACGCCGTGCCGGGCAATGGCGCCAAGGTCAGCACTCACATCACCTGACTCGGTTACGCCTCGATGCACCCCACCGATGCCGCCGGTTGCAAACACGGAGATGCCGCTGAGGGAAGCTACGGCGAGCGAAGCCGAGACGGTAGTAGCGCCAACAGAGCAACCCGTCGCTATCGCCGTCGAGAGATCTCGTTCGGCAACCTTGGTAGCAACACCGAGAATTCGCTCATACTCGTGGTCATCAAGACCGGCCCGCAGTTCCCCGTCTAGGACGGCGGTAACCGCAGGGACAGCTCCACTTGCCCGGATGGCGTCGAGGCATGCCTGAAGCGCTTGCTCGTTTGCAGGGCTGGGAAGTCCGAGGTTGGAGTACACGGTCGATTCGAGCGCGACGACCGGTATGGCTGCATCGATCGCTTCGCGAACCTCGGTGCTGATCGTAATCACGTTTTGGCTGCCCCTTTGTCAGAACTTCCTTTGTCGTCTGTCGCCGGGCTCAAGGCTGCTCCTGGCCGGCTCAACGAGGACCCGGCTAGACGGTGGCCCGCGTCGAGCCAATCTTGTGGCGTACCGCCCCGACACCACGCCACGAGGAACCCTGCCGTAAAGGCGTCGCCAGCGCCGGTGGTATCGAGGGCATCGACCGGGCCCGGTTCACGTCGGTGGTCGCTGCCGTCTGGTTTCGTGAAGCGAGCAGCGCGCGACCCGGCGCTCACCACGGTTGCACCAGCCCCGACAAACCACGGGTGTCCTTGAAGCGCATATTTGGCCTCGGGAAGGTTTGCGAACACCAAGCTGGGCTCCACGTTTTTGACCAAAGACAGAAACTCCTTGCGGCCAAACTCACGCAATGCGCTCACCGATGACGTGGAGATTGTTACCGGGATAGACCGATCGAGTGCCTCACCAATGAGTTGATGGGTCGACTCAGCAAGCGCTCCGGTGAGCAGCGAGTACAACGGCACATGCAAGACGTCGACATCATCGAGGACGTCCGGTGCAACATGGCTGAAGTGTACGGCCGTGCCTCGATCGGTAAGAAACGAGCGCTCTCCTGAGGTATCGACAAGTACGACGATCGTTCCCGTCGTTCCATGCACAGCCAGGCGGGTGTCCACGCCGTGCTCCTCGAGAGAGGCGGCTAGCACTTCCCCCTCATGGTCATCGCCGACTTGTCCCACAAAGCGACCCCGGCCGCCTGCAGCGACCGCTCCCGCGCACACGTTCGCAGCGGAGCCGCCACGGACGCGATGGACGCGCACCGGCGTGTCGGTTCCACGCTGAGGATCGCTGTCCAGGTGAACTACGACGTCGGTTACGAGGTCTCCGACACTACAAACCAGTGGCTTTTTCGACACGTCCGCCGGCAACTACCCCTGAACGTCGCTTGGAACTCCGTCAGCTTGCGCTCGTAGGTCAACAACCTCGACGCCACCGGCTTGCTGTGAGTGTCCATTTGCGAGCGTCAAGATGCTGTTTGCCAGGCCACGAAGCTCATCCTTCTTGCCCTGGGTATGTTGCTGAAGTTCAACAAGCTCGCTTCGGCGGGTTTCGATTTCGGCGCTAAGCGACGCGATCTCTGCTTGCACTCGATTCGCCGCTTCGAAGGCTTTGCGGTCGCTTTCCTTGCCGATCTGTGCGGCGTTGAACTGCGCTTCGGCAACGATTTCATCAGCACGAGAGTGCGCTTGTGAAATGGTTTCTTCGGCCGTTCGGTGGGCCATGCGCAAGACGAGCTCGTAGCTCTCCTCTTGGCCTCGGTCGTCCCCGGCTACAGCGCCTTCGACGGGTGCGGCAGCGAGTGTTTCGACGGTGTCTTGTGGAGCGACATCGACGCTCGCCGCAGGCTCTGCATCGAGCGCTGGAGGAGGCGGAGCAATCGCGGTGAGCTGCACCCGCAGCTGTTCATTCTCCACCCGCAGCGACTCTGAAACCGCTTGTTCTTGTGAAAGTTCTGACGAGAGCTCGGCGTTGAGTTGTCGAAGTTGTTCAAGCTCAGCCTCGAGTTCGGGCGAGGCCGCTGCCACTGGAACCGGAGCTACTGGCTGAGCGCTCTCCCCGACCTTGGCAATATCGCCGTGCAGCACGTCGATTTGTGCCGCGACGAGCTCCAGATAGGCGTCGACCTCGACGGGGTCATAGCCACGCTTTGTCTTGGCATGGAACGTCTTCGCCAAAACATCTCGACCTGTCAACCGACGATCACTCACAACCATGTCTCCATCTCCAGCTTGTATGAAACCCGCTTGGGTGCCACCCAATCTCTACACATAGAGTTACACAAGTTTGTGCTCTGGACGAAATTATCAACGAACTTCTCACCAGCACTCGAAACGGTCGATCGACAAATTGAGCGATCTGATAGCAACGTGTTACCCCAAGGCGCTCGCAACGTGCTGAACTGGTGCTCATGGTAGGTCCAAACAACCGACCCGATTCAGGCGACGGTTCGTCGTTTCGCGACCGGCTGGCTCGTATTCCTGACGCGGAAGGGCCCGGCACCGAATCTCACGGAGATTGGGACAACGCTGCTCCCCCCGTCGTACGACGCGCTGCGCCCGTGGCGAGACCACAACCACAACGTCAACAACACCAACAGCAGCCACAGACCTACGTCGACGATGTTTCGCAGGAGCCTCAACCACATCAGGCACAGCAGGCTCAACCCGAGCCTCAGTTCGAACCCATTGGCCAACGAAGGCGTCGCAAGTGGCCCTTCGTCGTCGGCCTGCTGGTCATCGTCCTTGCGCTCTTGGTCCTCATCCCCCTGTTTATTGCGAGGCGCACCTTTGATTCGGTGCCTCGCGTACCCGTTGCTGCTCAACTGACCGAACCGGTTCCCGAGGGCCGCAACATCTTGCTGGTGGGAACCGATTCACGTGAAGGCATCGATGACACAACCGACAATGCCGGTCTGATCCTGGGCGAGGGAATCTCTGGCGAACGAAGCGACACCATCTTGATTCTGCGCCAAGAAGCAGACGGTTCGAAGTTTCTTTCACTACCCCGCGACCTCTGGCTGCCGATCAATGGAGGCAGCGAACAGCGCATCAACACCGCTATTGCACAGGGTCCAGAAGCGCTCGTAAACACCGTGCAGTCAGCGCTTGGTATTCCAATCTCGCACTACGTACAAGTCGACCTCGCCGGTTTCATCGATGTGGTCGATGCGATCGGTGGAGTTGAGGTCACTATCGAGAACCCCGCCTTCGACCCGGGTTCAGGACTCGATTTGCCCACGGCTGGCACGGTCACGCTCGATTCAACCCAGGCATTGGCGTGGGTTCGTAGTCGCCGATACACCGAAATTATCGATGGCCAAGAAGTCGTCGACGGGACAAGCGACCTCGGACGAGTGGCGCGCCAGCAAGAGTTCATGCGAGCGCTACTCAACAAGGTCCTCGAACAACGAAACCCGGTCGCACTCAACGACCTCGGAGGAGCACTCAGCCAAGCAATTGCGCTAGACGAGATCACCACGCTGACCGACGCGTTGACCATCGGCAACGCGCTTCGCTCAGGAACTCCCGAGTCCGTAGAGCTACCGACATTTCCCGATACTCGAAGCGGAAACTCGGTGCTGTTACTCGCGGATGGCTCAGGCGAAGTGCTCCGCAGCTTCGGTGCCGAGTAACCCAACCCAACGCAGAGGAAACAGGTTCGACACCACGCACACGACCGGCTTTGGTTGCCGCGAGCGCCGCACTGTGACTCCTGTCCCGATGAGGAGTTTTCCACAGCTCCTCCGTATCCTCGGTTAGCTGTGCGCCAAGTTTTTGGACTCCGTCCACGTTTTTCGCCCCGGCTCCCGACGCTGCCCGCCCGAGTTACCCTCGGCGCCGTCCTGCTCGTTGCGCTCGCTCTGCCTGCGAGCGCTCTGGCAGCCCAAGATGCCGTCGAGCCACCGCAGTCATTACATCCAACCGAACCCGGTGCCCCGTTCTATCCTTCGGCGAGCCGTACCGGTGTTGTCATCGAACGGGCCGAGCTGTTGATCGCACTAGACGACATCGCACTCGCCGAAGAATCGGTTGGGAACAACAGCGGACTGGAACGAACCGCGCAGATCATTGCCTCGCAGCGAGCGCAATACGAACGCGAGCTCGCGCAGCTCGAACCGCAGCTGGACGAACTGGCCGAAGAAACAGAACCCTATGGCATCGAGGTCGGCGTCTTCCCCGTTGATGAACTACGAAAGATGTTCTGGGATGACTGGGGCCAACCTCGATCGGGCGGCCGCCGCCATCTGGGAACGGACATGTTGGCCCAGATCGGCGTACCGCTGCGCGCCATCGAGGACAGCACCGTCGAGCGCGAATCAAACGGCGGGCTCGGTGGACTGTCGATCTACTTGCGCGGCGACAGCGGCGCCCGCTACTTCTACACCCACCTCGATTCCAACATCGAGTTCGAAGCAGGCGAACGGGTCTACGCCGGTCAGATAGTGGGAATCAACGGCGATTCAGGAAACGCCCGAGGCGTCCCTCACTTGCACTTGCAGATCGCTCCCGATGGCGAATCGGGCTGGGAGAATCCATTTCCGCTTCTCGACGTCCTGTGGTCAACCAGCGAAACGCAAGCCGAATCGGTACCACCTGAGGGCTCCGACCAGTCATAGACTCAGGTGGCCGCTATGACCACCTCGTTCGACGCCACCGCAGCTGCAGAATTGTTCTTTGCCGGCGCACGGGCCGCTGGTCTACGACGAGTGCTCATCTGCCCCGGATCACGTTCCTCGCCCCTCGCTATCGGCGCGGCACGCCAACCTGACCTCTCCTACGACATACATCTCGACGAGCGAACCGCAGCCTTTGCTGCTCTCGGCGAGGCAAAGGCCAGCGGGCAACCCGTTGCCATCGTCTGCACCTCGGGAACCGCAGGGGTCAACTTTGCACCGGCGATCGCGGAAGCCTCGATGAGCAATGTTGCCTTGATCGCGATCACCGCCGACCGTCCACCGGAACATCAGGGCTGGGGCGTTGGACAGAGCCTCGATCAACGTGGCCTCTTCGGTCGCCATGTTCGCGACGAGATCACCATGGCTGTCGGGGAGACAGGCGGTGCCGACTTCACCGAACGGGCCGGCTGGCGCGCCGTCTCGACATCGTTGACCACATCCGGGCCCGTCCACGTCAACTGGCCCTTTCGCCTGCCCCTTGAGCCGGCCGGGCAGTCGTCTGGAAACGGATCCGATTTAGCGCCGGCCAGTCGCAGGGTCGCCGTGAGAGACATCGACGAGCGAGAACGTTTCGTTGCAGCGCTGGAGCAATCGTCGGCACCGGTCATCGTCGCGGGGCCTCACACAACCGCATTCGGAGATAGTGCATCTGCCAAGGCCATCGTCTCGGGCGCTGCGCTTCTCGACATACCGGTTCTCGCAGATGCCCTGAGCGGGCTTCGTGGGCACGGCCAGCTGGTCCCTGCTCCATCGCTGGTCACCACAACCAGAGACCTACACGCGGATCTCATCATCCACATTGGAGATACGCCCACGGCCAAACCCATCCGGTTGTGGTGGGAATCCCAGACCGCCGCACGCCATCTGTTTATCGATCCCGACGAACGTTGGCAGGATGCGTCGCATGGCTTTAGCGAACGCTATGCGAGCGAACCAGCGTGGCTCCTGGCCGTGGACGGCGCACTACCCCGTTCGTCTGATATGTCGGCCCATCTCGACGTATGGATGACGCGCGGTCACGACACCGAGCGGACGGTACGCGATGTGTTGCAAGACACCGATTCGCTAACCGAAGCACACATTGGCGAAGCCATTGGCCAGTGGGCGGCTGTCGCGCATCGTCCGGTCGTGGCGTCCAGCTCAATGCCGGTTCGCGACATCGATCTATTCGCTCCACATGGGGGATCGCTGTCGGTCCTATCCAATCGCGGCGTCAATGGCATCGACGGTGTTGTTGCGACTGCGATAGGAGTACAGCGAGCGACCGGCGATCGCGTCGTCGTCCTCATTGGAGATGTGGCTGCACTCCATGACGTCGGGAGCATCTTGGACGCGGCACGTCGACGATCCCCGCTCACCCTAGTTATCCCAAACAATGACGGCGGCGGTATCTTCTCGAACCTTCCCATCCGCGACGCGCTCGACGACGAGCTCTTTACCGAGCTCTTCCACACACCTCACGGCACCGATTTCTCGTTCTTGGGTGAGGTCGAGAACATCACCTACTCCGCCATCGAATCAATCGACGACCTGCACCGCAGTTTGGGTGACAGCGCAGACAACGATGTGGTCGTTCTTGAACTGCAGGTCGACACCGAAGAACGTATGCAGCTCACCGCCGCTATCACCGAAGCACTCGGTCAACTATGAACACAGATGCACCCATCACCTCGCGGCGAGTCCACGCCGCCGACGGGACATCCCTGGCGGTCCAGGAGATCGCGGGCGATGAATCGCTCATCGTCGCGCTCCATGGGTTTACCGGGGCTGGATCCACCATGTTGCCCCTTCTCGAAGGTGTCCGAGGGACGAAATCAGCCGTAACCATCGACCTCATCGGCCACGGCGACAGCGACGCTCCAGATCACTTGGAGCAGTACTCGATGCCATCGGTGGTCGACCAGGTGCTTTCGGTTATTGGCCCGCGACAACCGCTATCGGTGCATCTCATTGGTTATTCGATGGGCGGACGAATTGCTCTGTCTCTGGGCGCCCGTGCGCCCTGGTATTTCGCGTCGATCACCACTATCTCGTCAACCCCGGGCATCGAGGACCCGATTCAGCGCGCGGAGCGCCACGACGCTGACCTCGCGTTGGCCTCGCATCTCGAAGCCGTTGGGGTGGATGACTTTATTGAGGAATGGCTCACCAATCCCCTCTTTGCCAGCTATGTCTCCGCGCTCGACGACGACGGCCGTATGGCCACCGTGACGCAACGCCGTGCCAGCTCGGCCACCGGCCTCGCGAACAGTTTGCGCGGTACTGGCACCGGAGCGATGCCGCCGGTGTGGGCCAGCCTCGGGTCGATTCGTTCGCCTCTACTGGCGATCGCAGGCGAGCTCGATGACCGATATGTCGACATTGCCAATGAGCTATCGCAACGGGTCCTGAACGGTCGCGCCGAGGTCGTCTCGGGCGCCGGTCATGTGGTCCACGAAGAGAACCTGGTGGAGAGTACGAACCTTGTGGCCAAATTTTTGCAAAGCTGTGAACTCATTGAGTCCGAAAGAGTCCAGGAATGAAGATCGCAACCGCGTCAGCATCGCCCATCGACATCCGACTAACCGAGACCGTTCCTACGGGCGCTGGTGGTGTTGGTGACCGCGGTGGCTTACGGCTGTTGATCTCTACCGAGGACGGCCATATCGGTTTGGGTGAGACCGCCCCGATCCCGGGCGTGGAGGGACCAGGCATCGAACAGTTGGGGCGCGAAATCTCCGATTGGTCAGCACGAGCGGAGGGCAACGTTCCCGAGGAGCTACTGGCGACCCTCGATGACTCGGTCATGCCCCCGCTTGCTCGCTTCGCCGTCCACACCGCTCTCGTCGACCTCGTCGCCGCCGTCGCCGAAGTTCCACTGTCGCAATACTTGCGGGCTGGTTCACCCGGGTCGGTAGCGGTGAACGCACTCGTAGCAGCAACAAATCCGGGGGCCGTGCACAGTCAGGTCGAGGCCCTGGTCAACGAGGGCGTGAGCGCCATCAAACTCAAGGTTGGCGTCAGCGACACCACGGTCGATGTGACGCGGATCATCGCGGCATCGGAGGCTGCGGGGCCCAACGTCGAGCTACGCCTCGATGCCAACAGAACATGGGATCGAGAGACCACCGAACGGGTTCTTGGGCGGGTCGGCAAACATCGAATCTCCTACATCGAGGATCCGACTCCCGACTGGACCGAGTTCGGTGAGATCTCGGAATCGACCGGTGTTGCGGTAGCCCTCGACCTCCATACGCGAGTCAACCTCAAGGAAATACTCGACACATCAGCCGTTTCGGTTCTTGTCGTCAAACCTGCTGCCATTGGCGGCGTTGACCGCATTCTCGACCTCTCCCGTGAGCGCAACGATCTCTCCATCGTGGTCTCGAGCTCGATCGATCGTGAGATCGCACTGGCGGCCGCTATTCACGCTGCGGCCGCTCTGCCTGGTGACATGGCTCATGGCCTCTCAACAGGCGCAATCGTGCGGGCAATGCCCGATGAGCTCATTGCTCACGGCGGCAGGATCAACGTGCCCTCATCGGTAGGCGTCTTCCGCCCAAGTTAGCCCGGAAGTCGCTCGTCGCCTTCGACGATGCTCCAGTGCCATGGTTCGCTCGCCAGGTTCACGAAGCCGTATTTGGGTGCGTTAGCTGCCAGCCATTGGAAGCCGGCGTTGCTGTGCGAGGTGATCGACTGGTCATTGAAAGTGAAGTCGATGGCTCGGCCTTGCTCATGTCGCGAGAATCCGGGGCGGGCGGTTGGAGGTGAGCACTCGAACGCTGGCGTGTGCCAGATTGCCTGCTCGGTACCGCCGCAATGGGCGGCGCGGAGTTCGATCTGGCGTTGGATAGGTCGGTATCCCCAACCGGCGAGGTCAACCCCCTGGGCGAACGCCTCTTCGAAGAGCGAACGGGTCTGTTCCTCGATAGCTACGTTGACCTCGATGGCAAAGAATGGGACAGCATCGAGTGGGATCAAGGCTGGTTCGAGGAGACCGGTCTCGGGGTCGACTTCCGGTTCGGGGATCACGCCGTCTTCGTAGAATTCGATTCGAGCGATGTCTTCTAGGCGAACGGGGTCGGGGATCTCAATACCGTTCCTTCTCGCTGTTGCTGACACTCGTTGGTTGATGGCGAACTGCTCATCGGCGATTCGCGTGGCGAGGTCAGAGCCGCGTTCTTCGAGTACGGCAGCCTCGGCGAGTTGGGCCTCTAAGCGGATCTCTGCGGATGCAACCACTTTCTCCTGCAGGGCGATCGCTTCAGCTAACTCCGCATTTCGGTCCTCGACGTCGCCGAGCGCTTCAGCTGCTTCTTGTTCTGCGACCCGCATGGTTTCGGTGACGAGGATCGATTCGACCTCGAGAGCGCGGATCCGGTCGAGGCCATCGGTAAGCGAACCTGTCTGGGTTTCCAGCAGGTGGATGAAACGGGCCGATTCTCCCGGATCGTCGGACAGGGCTAGGCCGGTGATGTCGGAGCTCGAGGAATTCTGTTCGCCGGTAAAGCTCGACACCGCAAGTTCGGTTGCGTGCTCCATCAGCACGACTTGTTCAGCCTCGATCTCCACGGTCCGCTCTCTGGCAGTATCAACAGCCAGCTCAGCTTGGCGGTGTGCTTGCTCGGCGGCTTCGACTCGGGCTTCGTGAGTGGCCACGAAGGAGGCCAGTTCGTCCAAGGCTTCGGTCACCTCGTCGACGTTGGATTCAAAGACATCGATCTCAGCCGCGGCTAGCGCCGCTTCGCGCGCTGCTCGACGCTGGTTTTCCTTTAGCGCATCGAGGTCATCAACCTGCTCTTCGCCATCGTCTTGGGCTTCTACGAAAATCCGAGGCGCGACAACGAGGGCAAGAACGATGCACAAAGCAACAAAGACGCGCCGACGAACCAGAATCACGTGACCCTATCGGCACCGCTCGCGCCGGTATAAGTCGAAAGGCCTACTTCCCCAACTCCAGGGTCTATGGCTGTTTTGGCAGTTATTCGCCGGTGGTCGACCAATGCCACGGTTCGCTCGGCAGATTCACGAATCCCCATCGGTGCGCATTCGACGCGAGCCACTGAAACCCGGGGTTTGATTGGCTGGTCATCGACCCACCGTTGTAGGTGAAATCGATCGCCAGTCCTCGCTCGTGGAGAGACTGTCCGGGGCGGGCTGTCGGCGGGTTGCAGGAGAACGCTGGCCTCTCCCAGATGTCATATTCGGTCGTCCCGCAATGTGCTTGGCGAAGCTCGATTTGTCGGATGCTGTCGCGATACCCCCATCCGCCGAGATTGATACCATCGGCCGTGGCTGCGGCGAGCAGGTCTCCTACCCTTCCGGCGATAGATACGTGCACCTGAATGCCGTTCACCGTCGTGATGTCCTCCGGTGCGGTGACTTCGGGGAGAGCCTCTCGGGCCTCGGCGGCCTCGATCGCTGCTTGTCTCGCTGCCTCTGCACGGATGCGGGCCGCTATTGCTTCTTCTTGACGAGTGATCTCGGCTGCGGCGGCGGCGTCACGTTCTTCGATCACCGACGCCTCGGCCAACCGCGCTTCCAGGCGGAGTTCGGCCCGACCTACGAGATCTGCTTGGGCAGCTCTGGCAGCGTCGAGCGCGCTGCGTCGGGTTTGGACTTCGGCTCTGCTCTCTTGGGCTGTGGCGAGTGCGTCTTGTCGTTGCGTGCTCAGAACCTCGGCCTCGGCTGCGAGCGCTCGCATTCGGTCGACACTGTCGCTGAGCGAGCCTGATTGCAGTTCGATGAGGCTTCGACGGCGCGCAGCTACGGTTGGATCGTTCGAGAGCAGCACCGAGGTGATGTCACCGCCATTGAGGGAGGACTCGCCGGTAAATGATGCAAGTGCGAGGTTCTGGACCTCACCTCGGAGCACGACGAGCTCTGCGTCGATCTCCTCTTGGCGAGCTTGGGCCTGTCTGGCTTGCCCCTCCGCCGACTCGACCCGCTGGTTGGCGTCAGCAAGGCGAGCTTCCTGTAGGTCCACGAGAGCGTTGACGTCGTCGAGCGCCTGAACCAATGTGTCGAAATCGACCGTTGCTGCATCGACCTTGACCGCTTGATCGACGAGTTCGACTTGTATGGCTTCTCGTTCGGCCTTGAGCTCTTCGAGATCGGCCTCTTCTTCTTGAGCCCCGACGACGAGCGTTGTCGCACCGAACGTCAAGAGCAGGGCCACAACTGCAGCAATAGCGCGAAGTTGACCTACAGGCGTCTTTCTGGGCACCCCGCGAACCTAGTCGCTATGGGACATCCGCGAGTGGCTTTTGGACACACTTCGACACCGCTCTGAGTGCGGTGGGCTACCGGCCGTTCGTGCTCCAGTGCCAGGACTCGCTGGGGAGGTTGAAGAAGCCGTAGTTCGCGGCGTTGTTGGAGAGCCAGACAAAGCACGCTGACCCTCGCCAGCAGCTTGCGAAGTCGATCGCCAGACCACGCTCGTGCATCGATTGCCCGGGACGTGCGGTCGGTATCCGACACGAGCTCGGCGGCGACACGTGGACGTCGGGGCACCCGTTGATCTCGCGCAGTTCCGCCGTTCGTTGCGGTGAACGCCAACCCGAACCAGTCAAGATCACGCCATCGTTGGCCGCGTCGCCAATCATTCGTCCAACAGCGTCCTCGATAGACACGTGCACCGCAAAGCCTGCGACGGACACAATCTCACCGTCGGTGGGTAGAGCCGGTTGTGCTGCAGCCGCGGCGGCTGCGGCGGCTGCAGCTGCGGCTGCGGCTTCTTCTCGAATACGCCGAGCGATTTCCTCTTCTTGCTGACGGATCTCCGCAGCAAGCTCGTCATCGAGTACCTCGAGGGCCTGCGCTTCGGCCAGACGAGACTCGAGGCGAGCCTCAACATCGAGCACGAGCTGCACTTGCAACCCGACGGCCGCTTCGAGGTCGATGCGGCGTTGTTCGGCCTCGGTTTGGTTCGTTACCGCGGCCTGCACCGCTCGCTCTCGGTCGGCTTCGACCTGTTCGGCTTCGGTGTTGAGCTGGCGAACGCGATCCAGGGTGTCGCCAAGGTTTCCGGTCTGGAGTTGCACGAGCGAACGCCGACGAGCCGCTTCGGTCGGGTTGTCGTTCAGCAACAGGGCGGTGAGATCCTCACCGTTCTCGCCGCTCTCACCGGTGAAGGATGCAACAGCGAGTCCAGCGACGGTTTCCAGGAGCTCATTTTGCTCTTCGACGATCTCCGCGGTTCGTGCTTCGGCCTGTCGAACGAGGCGCTCGGCACTACGCACGGCTTGTTCAGCATCGGCAAGGCGCGCTTCTTGGAGATCGACGAGCGCATTGACGTCGTCGAGCGCGGTGATGACTTCCTCGAAACTTGCCTGGCTCGCATCGACCTGGCCCGCTGCTTCGGCGAGGTCGACTTGCAGGGTTTCTCGTTCTTCTTTGAGTTCGTCGAGTCGTTGTTCATCTTCTTCTTCTTGGGCGAGGACAGAACCGCTCCCAACCACCATCAAGAGCCCAACGGTCAACAACACAGCGAGCGCGCGAAGAAACCGAGGGAGAAGTGACACGGCAGACATTCTTTCACTACAAGGGGGGTAAGAGCAACCCGGGAAACACTCTCGGCGGCTGTGTACATACTCGGAGTGGTCGATGGTGTATGTATGTGGCAGAGCAGGCGAAGACCTGCGGCACTCCAACCGTCAGCCTTGGCAACATCTCCCAGGTAGTGTCCCACCATGGTTTCTGACATTTTCGACCCCGATCGATGGCAGTCCGTTCCGGGGTTTACCGATCTGACCGACATCACCTACCACCGCTCTAACGAGCACGGAACGGTGCGAATCGCATTCGATCGGCCCGAGGTACGAAACGCGTTCCGTCCCCACACGGTCGACGAGTTGGCGCGGTGTCTCGATCACGCGCGCATGTCGAGCGATGTTGGATGTGTGTTGTTGACCGGAAATGGCCCGTCACCCAAAGACGGCGGCTGGGCGTTTTGTTCTGGCGGCGATCAACGAATACGCGGGCGAACCGGCTACCAGTACGCCGAAGGTGACACCGCCGACAGCGTGGATCCGGCTCGCGCTGGCCGTCTGCACATCTTGGAGGTGCAACGCCTGATTCGATTTATGCCCAAGGTCGTAATCGCCGTGGTACCCGGTTGGGCGGTCGGCGGCGGCCACAGCCTCCATGTCGTGTGCGATCTGACGATTGCGTCACGAGAGCACGCCATCTTCAAACAGACCGACACCGATGTTGCCAGTTTCGATGGCGGATACGGTTCGGCCTATCTGGCCAAGATGATCGGACAGAAACGGGCTCGGGAGATCTTCTTTCTCGGCCAGAACTATTCAGCCGAGGACGCACACGCCATGGGCATGGTCAACGCTGTTGTCGACCACTCTGAGCTGGAGAACTTCGCGCTCGAGTGGGGCGACCTCGTCAACCAAAAGAGCCCAACCGGTCAACGCATGTCCAAGTTCGCGATGAACCTCGTAGATGACGGGCTTGTCGGCCAGCAGGTATTTGCTGGGGAAGCAACACGGTTGGCGTACATGACCGATGAGGCGGTCGAAGGCAGAGATGCCTTTCTCGAGAAACGTCCACCGGACTGGACTGGCTTCCCGCACTACTACTGATGGGGCATTCTTTGGCCGATTCTGACGGTGATGGGACACCGTTAGGCAATTCTTGACATAGGCCGTTGAACCCTGCACTTTTTGGAGAAAATGCCGAAATTACTTGGGTGACGCAAAAGCAGGTGTCCGGCCCTACTCAGACGGCGAGCGAAACTCTTACGACCAGTCGTTGGGAGAGCCATCCCTTTTTTGCCCGCTTCATCCGGCTAGCCATCTTCCTGTTGCCTCTGGCGATTGCGGTTATCTTCTCCATATGGGCGTCTCGGCGCTTCCCGCCCGAAGCCGTTGGCCTGGATGATCAACGCTTGGTGTGGTGGCTAGGCCTTGCCATTCTTTCGACCGTTCTCGTCCGAGTTATCGAACGGATTACAGCAAAACTGACTCCACTCAGTTTGCTGTTCAGACTGTCGTTGATCTTCCCGGACCAGGCTCCGTCACGTTTCTCGGCTGCCCTAAAGACGGGGTCACCGCGATCACTCCAGCGCAAGCTCACCGAGATACAAGAGACCGGCCAAGCTTTCACCCCCGATGAGACCTACTCCGAGCAAATGCTCGAGTTGGTGGCTGTGCTGGCAACCCACGACCGAATGACCCGTGGCCATGCTGAACGCGTTCGGGCCTATTCAGAGCTCATTGGCGAAGAGATGGGTCTCAGCACTGACGAACTTGGAAAGCTTCGCTGGTCGGCGTTGCTCCATGACATGGGCAAGCTGCATGTGCCGGGCGAGATCCTGAACAAGGCCGGACGACCTGACGAAGACGAGTGGGCAATTCTCAAAGAGCATCCGGCCAAGGCCGAGGAGTACCTCGAACCTCTCGCCGAATGGCTTGGCGAGTGGCGCCACGCTGCCGTGGGCCACCACGAACGCTGGGATGGGAATGGCTATCCACAAGGCCAGGCGGGAACCCAAATTCCGCTGTCGGCGCGAATTGTCGCCGTAGCCGATGCCTACGACGTCATGACGTCGACCCGTTCGTATAAGAAGGCAATGCCAGCTGAACTGGCTCGCCAAGAGGTCGCAGACAAGGCCGGATCACAGTTCGACCCAGAAGTCTCCCGTGCATTCCTGGCAATTGGGCTCGGCGACCTGCGTCGAACCGCTGGCCCGCTTGCGTTCCTGTCCAACCTTCCGCTCATTCGCAATATCCCAATCGGACAGACCCTGACGGGTGCAGCGACGACTACGGCGACCTCGGTTTCGACTGCCGTGACCGCGGCTGTCGCCGCGACCACGGCGGCCGTAGCTGGCGCACCTGTCGACCTCACGCCGCCACCTCCACCAGCGGTGGCGTTCGCCGAGCCTTCCACCCTCGAGGTAGCGGCCGCTGATCTCTCCGGTTTCGAAGACGAGCTCCTCTCGGGATCGATCGTGCTCACGGGAGATGGCCCGTTCACGCTGACGGTCATCGAACAACCCGAGCGTGGCACGTTAGATATTGACCCCGACGCCCAAATCGATCAGGGGACTGTGCTTGGGGTCTCCTACTCCCCCGAAGCGAACCAGTTCGGTATGTACGAATTTTGGGTCGAGGCATGCGACGCCAATGGTGTCTGTGTCGAGCAGGCGATCGCAATTTCGGTGGCTCCGGTGAACGACCCGCCGGTCGCAGCACCCGATAGGTTCACAGCACGCGAAGGCGAAGTGCTGTTCATCGACATAGCGTCGCTCGTTTCCAACGACACCGATGCCGAAGGATCGCCCCTCACGATTCGGAGCTTCACCTCGCCAGAAAATGGCCTGCTTCTCCAATCCAGCGACTCGTTGATCTTCACCCCTGATCCTGGCTTCGCTGGTGACACGACCTTCACCTACACCACCAGCGATGGCGAAACCGAGAGCGAACCCACCACGGTCACCGTTTCGGTCGAGGCGGGTGCGAACCGTCAACCCTCACTCTCCTTTAACTCGACATTATTGCCGGAGAACTCACCCGCGGGAACTCCGGCCGGCGCGGCCGTCGGCACCGACCCCGATGGTGAGACCGTCAGCTACGCGATCGCAGGCGGCAACGGCGCCCAACTCTTTACGATCGACTCGCTCACAGGAGCGCTGGAGACCACCGCGCCAATCGACTTCGAAAGCTCGCCCGTATTGACCCTGGTGGTCACGGTGACCGATGCATCGGGTCAGACGTCGTCAGCAACGACGACCATCTCGATCGCTGACCAGAACGAACCGCCCCTTCTTGGAACCTCGGGCCCGTTGAGTGTGTCGGAGAACGCTCCTGCCGGCGCCCTGGTAACCAACGGCTTAATTGTCGGCAGCGACCCCGACGGTGACACCCTCACCTTCACCCTCACCGACCCCAACGGATTCTTCTCCATCGATCCGAGCAGCGGCCAGATCAAGCGTGGCGCGGCGCCCCTCAACTTTGAAAGCGCTTCCGAGCATGAGGTGACCGTGACCGCAACCGATCCTGACGGTGCGTCGAGCGATACAGCGACCTTCATAATCGGGGTCACCGACGTCGACGAACCGCCCGTCATCCAACCTGGCCAGATATTCACCATCGACGAGGAACAACCTGCGGCCACCGCAGTTTCGGGCGTCGTCGTCTTTGACGATCCGGAGGGCGACCCGGTCATATGGAGCGCCAACGACCCGAACTTCGCGATCGACCCAACCACAGGCCAGATCCGGTCATTGCTTCCACTCGATTTCGATACCGGGGCCACAACATTTGAGGTGGACGTAACGGCGGCAGCTGCTGCTGGTTCCTCCACCGAGTCGGTGACGATCAACGTGCAACCAGTCGATGAACGTCCGACGTTCACCGCGACCAATCCGGCGAGCATCATCGTGCCTGAGCTCTCGATCGTGGGTGCTCCCGTTGCCACCTTGGGGGTCAACAACCCCGAATCGGAACCGCTCACCTTCAGCATTGACGGCGGCGATGGCGTTGGCCAATTCGACATCGACGCATCCTCGGGTGCGATCGAACTCATCGGGGCCATCGACTTTGAAACCGGACCAAACATCTATGCCCTCGACGTCCGGGTTGCCGACACCGACGACCCAGCCCTGTTCGACACCTTGCGTATCGACCTCATCGTTAGGAACGACCCTGAACCAGCGACCCTCGACAGGACGGTTCCCTTCTCGATTAGCGAGAATGTGCCGCCGAATTCCGTGGTTCAGGACAACCCAATAATCATCAACCCCGACGGGGGTCCCCCACCCCGATTTGAGCTCATGGATGCATCGGGCCAGTTCGCGATCAACCCGGCCTCTGGCGACATGACCTTGGTAGCCGGCACCCTCGACTTCGAAACCCAGCCGTACTACGAAATTACCCTCAAGCTCATCGACGACACGGCTGCGGTGCCGCTCATCGACAGTTGGGTCACCAGGATCGACGTCATCGACGAAAACGACGCGCCGATGCTCATCACCCCCACAACGCTCGATATTGACCCAACCATCGCCGTTGGCACGTTGGTGCGGACCGTTATGGCAACCGACGTCGACGAAGGCGACACCCTCACCTTTCAGCCGCTCACCGGAGATGGCGCGTTGTTCTTCGAGATTGACCCGACAAGCGGGGAAATTAGAACCACAGCGCTCTTCAACCCTGCGATACAGCCGGGACCGTTCTCGCTGCGGACGGTCGTTTTCGATAGTAAAAACCTCTCGGACTTCGAAGACATCACCGTGACCTTGGACCCATCGAACATCGCACCCGACATCAACTCGCTGCCGACTTTCGCTGTGGTCGACAGCGCGATGCCTGGCACAGAGGTGGGAACGTTGGCGGCATTCGATCCTGATGGGGACAACATCGTTGCATGGGAGATCGTGGGCGGCACGGGCGAACCTTTCTTTGACATCAGCCCGACGGGCCGAGTCTCGCTGGCTTCCACGATCAACTTTGATGACGCCAGCAGCTACACGCTCGAGGTCGAGGCCACCGACGACGGCGCTCCAGCGCCGGAGACGTCTCCGGCGGTGACGATCACGATTAACGTCACCAGCCAATTCGGCACCGCGCCATCACCGTTCTTCGGCGGTCTCATCTTCAATGAAGTCAGGTTCTCGGCTGGCCAGACCGCGAATGATGGCATTGACCAGGTGGAGATTCTCAACCTGTCACCGGGCGTCATTGACCTAAGGGGATGGACGTTGCGCGACTCTCCCTTGGGCGAGACAGACCCAAACAGTTTCAGCATCACATCCCCGATCTTTCAAACTGCCATGCCCGGGAGGGCCCTCATCTCGGTCATCGACGCCAATGGAGCGTCTGACCCCGATGCCCTGCAAGACAACGATGACCTCTTTCTCTTCGACCCATCGGGCAACCTCGTTGCGTACATGGCGTGGGGCTCACCTAATGCCATCGGTAGCGAAATCGGTATTCGGCCGCCGATCAACACGTGGGGGCTGTGGGATCCCACATACGAGGCTGGCTTGACGTTCTTTGGCGGTGATTCGCTATCGCTAACACCGGACGGCCAAAATTCGACCGCTAGCGGATGTTGGGAGCGCACGGGAACAGGTGCGGCCGCCAATTGCCCCGGCGCTCCGCCAACTCTCAACACGAGTCCGTTTGCAAATTTCGGGTACTCCTGGAACGCACCGAATACGAATTAGGCCGCAAGGTTGGTGAGCGCTTGTTGGCTCATCGGCTACTGGAGGGGGAGGCCGCTGGTGTCACCGTCTTCACGGGGTCCGAAGAGTCGCTTCTCGGTTTCATCGATCGCGACGTCGTTGATGGAGGCTTCTCGCCTTCGCATCAGCCCGTGCTCATCAAACTCCCAGTTCTCGTTGCCATAGGAGCGCCACCACTGCCCGTTGAGGTCCTTGGACTCGTATTGGAACCGGACGGCAATGCGGTTGCCCTGGAATGCCCACAGGTCCTTGCGCAGTGCGTATTCGGTTTCCTGTGACCACTTTTGTTTGAGGAAGTCCCGGATCTCGTCGCGACCTGTCACGAAGGTGTCCCGGTTGCGCCAGACGCTGTCGATTGAATAGGCCCCTGCCACTTTGTCCGCGTCGCGTGTATTCCACGCAGCTTCGGCGCCGAGGACCTTCTTCCATGCCGCAGCCTCATCAAATGGCGGAAACGGCGGACGTTCTTCAGTCATGGGTACTCCTGAGCAAATGACGGTCCCCAAACAATACCCAAGCAGAACCGAGAAAGCCTCAAGCCGTCCAACGCTGCCTCCGGAAGCCAGCCTCCGTGGCGTATGAACGGCCCCCGGAGGGGAGAACATGCGCAGCAACGGCCCACGACGACGAAAGCCGCCCCAAAGGGCGGCTACTTCGTCGTCGTGGTGGGCCGTACAGGACTTGAACCTGTGACTTCCACCATGTCGAGGTGGCACTCTAGCCAACTGAGTTAACGGCCCGAAGGTTGGTCAGGATAACAGAGACTGCTGCTTCTCCAACTAGACATCCTGGGCGCCTGGGTCTGCGATGCCCGCGAGCAACATGGCACCCGCCGATCCCACAATGACGATGAGCCCGACGCCCACTCCCACCATGGAGGTGGTGTCGACGTTGAGCGTTGCGATCAGCGCGATGGCGCCAACGACAAGGCCGACCAGGCCAGCGATGATCGCAACCGCCTTGGGGACTACGTGGCGGTAGCCAACAAATATCGGCCCTGCTGCCGCTGACCCCACGATTCCGGCGAGAACCGTCACGATCCCGTCGCCGCGATCCCATCCGGTTTCTGGATTCTCCCCCGTGGTCCAGACGAGGAAGCTTCCGACGATCATCCCGATACCGGCGAGAAAGATAAGCGCGGAGGCAATGCGGTCGCGTAGTGTCGGCGGGCGATAGAGCTCTTCGCCTTCGACTACGACGAGAGCGGTGGTTGCTGCTGGCCCAGCGTCGCGGATTGCTCGAGCACTGAAATCGACGGTGGCGGCGGCCTGATCGGTGGCACCGGAGCGGCCTAGTTCGATTTGCACGTCTGGGTGTGCGTCGGGAGCGCCGGTGACAGATGGTGGTAATCGGGGTGCGAATACGGGGCGTTCCTCTTCGACATCAAGCTGTGGCTCAGGCCCGACGCGGATCGGCTCTTGTTCGGTCGGGGTTAGTGCCGGCTCTGTGACCTGGGGAACGTGATGGTCGATCCAGTCTGCATCGCTGAGGTCGGCATCGACGGCTTGTTCTGCGGCGTCTACGTGTACTTCCGCTGCTGGCATCTCGGCCAAGGGGGCCTCGGGCACATCGACCTCGGCAAGATCAGCTAACGGCTCCTCGGACACCGAGGCTTGGGTTCCAATGTCTTGGGTTCCAATGTGATCGTGCTCGTGTAGAACAGGGGTTTCAAAGGAATCCGTGAGCTGATTCCCGGATGCGCCATTGGTCTGTGCGGCCTGGCCGACGTCGATCGGGGTCTGCTCGAGCACGACCGCGCCCGTCGGGGCAACAAAACGTTGCCGGTAGCCAGGGTCGGGGTGGTCCTCGGCGGGATACCATTTCCCATCGGAGGCCATCCACCATCCAGGCCCCTCAAAGACATCGCTCATCGCAGACCTCGAGCTGGCACAGAACTCCCAACTTCCCCGCTGGATGAGCGTTCGCTCAACGCAGCACATCTGGGATGTCCAGATAAGGGTTTTTCGTAGAGAGCGCCGGGCGGGATTTGAACCCGCGACTGTACGGCTTTGCAGGCCGTTCCCTTGGGCCGCTCGGGCACCGACGCATGTAGGTAAGACATTATCGCCTACTCGCCTCCGTGCAACCGTCGGGCGATGGGAGTCGCAGCGTGTACGACCGAACGCCCCTCCGCGTTCGGCCGCACACGCAAGTGCGACGGAATTGGGGCGAAAGCAGGCCCCAATCCTCTCCGGAAAAGACCGTAGAACGCCGTGCGCCAAATGTCTTCGCGCCCTCCTGGTTTCGACACCGATACGTCACAATTCCGACATAGGCAACCACAGTGTGCATCAATCGTGTGTATTTGACCGCCCTGAGCGCGAGTACGAGATGTTGCTGGACGCTGACTCGCCAAAACTGGAAGTCGCCCCACCGAGGTGGGGCGACTTCTTTGCTTGAGCGGACGACGAGATTCGAACCCGCGACCCTCACCTTGGCAAGGTGATGCTCTACCAACTGAGCTACGTCCGCAAACGGCTTATGACTCTACCACCGGCGTTGTCAGTCGCCACTGTTCGATCCAAGATCAATCGTCAAGGTGAGCACGGCTCCCTCGAGCGTTGCCGATGCGTCGCCGATGATGGCGAAGTCTTGGAAATCGGTCTGGGCTTGCTGAATAAACTGCGCCCGCTCATCGCCGCCGACCGGGGGCAGGTTTCGCTTCTTGACAGCTGCGGCACGCTCACGAAAGCGAGCGATCATGTCATCGGCTGAGAAGTCATCCATCGGGCTGTTCTCCTTGGGTGGGTTGAATGATGATTGTAGGAGGGTGGTTCACGCGACGGGCGGGACGAGTCGCCCACCAGAACGCAATTGTTGCGAGCAACGTCACTACGCCCAGGGCAACAAGGATGGCGATAAGTGGACCGAGGCGCCCATCGGTCTCGCGAATATTGACGACCTCGGACTCACCTTCATCGACTTGGAAAAGTGCCGACGTCAGCATCCGGGCGAGGATGCTCTGGAAGGCAGTAGCAGCGCTCACGATCTGTACCGTAGTGCCTCAGCGTTGATGGCCCGAACACCACCAGGTACTGCGACCCCCGACCGTCTCATGCGACATTGATTCTCCGCACCGAGAGCACTCCGCATCGCTGTTTCGTAACGCGAAGCTGTCTCCTCGGTGTGAACCTCCTCGTGACGTCAACTGCTCGATGACCAACTCCGCCACTTCGCCGAGTTGAGATACCTCTGCCTCTGACAACGCGTTGGCCGGTCGTGTAGGAGCTAGGTCCGCTCGCCAGAGAATTTCGTCGGTGAGCAAGTTCCCCAGTCCCGCTACCAATGATTGGTCGAGAAGCACACTCTTGATCGCGCGACGACGTCGACCAAGCAGGGTCTCCCATCCGTGGTTGTCGAGCGACATCACGTCTGGGCCAAGCCGCCCGAGATCGGGGTCGACTTCGATCGACCCGAGCTTTCGCTGATCTCGTATCGCTACCGGAACGCCGAAGTCGAGAATGGCCCGATCCCACAACGGTTCGTCTCGTCCGGAACTGTATTCGAGCCGTTCAATTGGTCCGGCTCCATCGACCAGGAGCCGACCGGTCATCCCAAATCGCAATCCAATCTCACCGGAGACCCCGTGGACATCGGACATCTCCAAGAGCAGTAGTTTCCCGATTCGGCGGGTGTCCGTGAGCGTCGAATCGATCAGCGGATCAAAGACGGCAACTGGAGTACCTGCCGGACGTAAAAACGAAGGCGGTTCTACCCTGACCGACCGTAGGTGTTCACCGACGAGGGGCTCCAACGCTTGGCGGTAGTACTCGACTTCAATTAGCTCCGGCACGGTTTTTCTTCGTAGGTCAGTCGGTCTCGACGATGACCTTCTCGAAGAAGTCGGAGAGTAACGGAGCAAGTTTGTCGTGCTCGACGAGGAACCCGTCGTGGCCATAGATCGAATCGATCATGTGGTGGGTGCAGGATCGTCCCGAGCTTCCAAGCGCTCGGGCGAGTTCGTCTTGTTGGTACGGCGGATACAAGAAGTCGGTGGAGACCGACACGGTCATCGATGGACCGCTGAACTTCTCGAACGCAGCTACGGCGCCGCCTCGACCCCTTCCGACGTCGTGGAGATCCATTGCGCGGTTCAG
This sequence comes from uncultured Acidimicrobiales bacterium, assembly GCA_964441145.1. GTDB lineage: Bacteria > Actinomycetota > Acidimicrobiia > Acidimicrobiales > SHLQ01 > SHLQ01. Next base: position 15,473 of record CAYTUB010000005.1, on the reverse strand, counting down.
GACCAAGTAGCTGTTCGCGTCGAACCGCTGTGGGAATTTCTTGCCGTGATGGTCGAGGTACGCCTCGACTTGGAAGCGTCCCCACTGATCAAATCGATCCATCCGGTCGAGTGGCTCACGCCCGAAGCGTTGGTTCCACTCGGTATCGCTTCGGTAGTGGACGAGCGCAATCTCGCGTGCGATCGCGAGACCTCGACCCGGCCCTTGTTCGTTCTCGTAGTAGTCACCGCCAGCGAAATGTTCGTCGTTGGCAATCGCCAGTCGTCCAACCGCTGACCAGCCAATCTGTTGCGGGCTCGCTGCCAACGTGCTCGCGATCGGAGCGATCGAACGGACCCTCTTGGGGTACATGGCCGCCCATTCGAGAACGGCCATAGCGCCCATCGAGCCGCCGACGATCGAGAACCAACGCTCGATACCCAACTCCTCGCCAAGACATACCTGTGAGCGCGCGATGTCGCGCATGGTCACCTGCGGGAATGATGACCCGTAGGCCGATCCCGTTGCCGGGTTGATCGATGACGGTCCGGTGGTTCCTTGGCAGCCACCGAGCACATTTGCACACACGACGAAGTATTCGTTCGTGTCGATGGCCAAGCCCGGACCGACAATTCGCGACCACCACCCTTCATTGGTATAGGTGCCGCCGCCTCCGCCGGTTACGTGCGCGTCTCCGGTTAGTGCGTGGCAAATGAGGATCGCGTTGCTCGCCTCTTCGTTGAGCTCACCCCAGGTCTCATAGGCGAGGGTAACCGACTCGAGCACTCCCCCGCCTTCCAACGCCAACGGGCGCGGCAAGGTTACGAACTTTCGTGCGCCCACCGGGTCACCGGGCTGCCACGCACCTGTTACGGGAAATGATGACGGCCATCCGCGGCGATAGGCCAGTGATGGAAGGTCTTCTGATCCGTCATTCATCATGCTCAGTACCAAACCCGTTCCGCACTCTCAGTATGCCTCGTCGCGCCCGAGGATCGACGCTCCTTGTCGATTCCACCACCACGTACCAGCTGATCCGTCGACGCCGTAGGCCAAGTCCATTGCTTTCCCCAATGAGCGCATGGCATCCGCGTAACCCGCCACGTCCGCCCTGCTACTGGCTTCTTGGGCCAGTCGGGCGTGCTCGGCCGCCTGTTCCCATGACGAGCCCTGAGCCGGTAGTGGAATCTCTGCGACGTCCTTGGCCCGCACTCGAATCGATCGGCGACTCAAACCGGTCCCGGCGGCCAGCGCGTACATCCATGCCGAAGCTACCGGCGAGGTCAACACCGCTGCCAGCGGCCACAGCAGGTCGTGATCTGGCGGCTCCACGACGAGGACTGGCACCGATGGCACCAACGAACCCGTGGGATCGACGATGACTTCAAGGATCGCTGTTTGGCTAGCGAGCAAGAGCTTGGGACGTTGACGGTCGCCAAACCACTGTCGAACAGCGTCATCGTCAATCCGGTCCAGGTGAAGCACTGGTGCTTGCCAGCGTTTACGGGCAAAGCGGGTCTCTCGTTCGCCCCATCGACACCACAGGGCGTCGATCGACCCGGAGGTGACGAGTGCAGGGGCAACATCGCGGGCATATGCGGGATCTTGTTCATCTACCGCGTCGGCAATCCCGTAGAAGTGTTGTCTGAACCCTGCGGTCAAGACGGCGTGGTCTCCGAGGACACCGTCAGTGTGTGTCAACGTCAACCGGGGCACGGCGTCGGCAACCGCCAAGAGCGGCGCCCAGGTTTGTGGTTCGGGGGTATCGACCGTCGTGCTGGATCCATCGATCCACACCGTGGTCTGCTCGGGCTCTGAGGCGCCTGCGCCCCGCGGCCCAAACATTGCCGCGACGACGTCTACGGCGGCATCGAAGGACTGAATCGGGTCGATCCACAACGCCTCGAAGCAATTCCGGCCATCAATGTTTCGCCGAAGATCCACCGCGTCGGCAGCGCCAAGCACCGAGGCTGGAAGTATGAGCGCCAACACCCCGGAATGCTCGATGCGTCTGCTCGCCATGGCAAGGAACAGACCGGCTTCGTCGAGATAGGCGCGACTCACGTCTTTGTAGGCGGCCCGAAGTTGGTCTCTGCGTTTACCGCCCCGGGATGTGTCGCTCATGAGCTGGCCTAAGAACGGAGGGTTTCCAACTACGAGTCCGAACGTCGAGGGCCATCCCGTTGCTTGTTCGAGGAGTGCGTCGCCGTGATGGGTATGCGGACGAGCGTTACCCTGCGACCAGATCTGCAACGCAGCGTCACACACATCGAGTGCGTCTTTGTCGATATCGCTGGCATGGCATGCACGAACGAGCGCCGACCGTTCCGCTCCGGTTCGCGTTTCGAGCTGTTCTAATGCAGCGAGCAAGAAGGCTGCTCCGCCACTTGAGGGATCCCAGATTGTGGGTAGGGACTCAGCCGATAGTGCGCCGCCAACTGCGTGCAACCGAGCTTCCAATACGTCGATCGCGATCGAAACCACTTCGAGAGCCACTTCTGGTGGGGTGTAGTGCGCTCCCTGGCTACGTCGTTGCTCGGACGTTTGCAGAGTTTCCCAGCATCGACCGAGAAGCGCAGGTTCCAGAGGCCCACCATCGGCCCAGGTCTGTACGCGTCCTAGCGCTTCTGTAACCGCTGTGACTTCGACAAGGTCGTTGCTGGTGGCGGTAGAGCGTTCGGCAAATACCGCAGGCATGGCTTGGCCCCAACTGTGCGCTGCCACGCGAGCTATAGCGGCGATGCATTCGCGGGCGACAGCACGATCATCGACTGCTCGAAGATGCTCCCAAAGCGGGTCATCCTCGGGAATCGAGACCGTTATTGCGCGAGGGGATCCCAACTAACGAGATCCTTGAGTCGGTCGTCATTGGAGAACATTTCAACCATGGGTAGGTCGAGCCCAATTCGCTTCTGTAGTCGACGAACCTCGAGCTCCTCATTCCACAGAGCCAAGGTGACCACGAGCCCCTTGCTTCCGGCGCGGGCGGTGCGTCCGGAACGATGGAGGTAGGTCTTGTGCTCGGCAGGCGGATCGTAGTGAATAACGACTTCGACCTCGTCGACGTGGATGCCACGCGCCGCAACATCGGTCGCGACCAAGACGGATAGTTTGCCCGACGAGAAATCGCCAAGAGCCTTTTCGCGATGGCGCTGCCGTAGGTCTCCGTGGATTGCCGCTGCCTCGACGCCAAGGTCACCCAACTCGCGAGCCAGACGGTCGGCCATGTGCTTGGTCGCGGTGAACATGATCGTTCGACCCGCAGCCGAGGCAATGGCACCGGCGACTTTCACCTTGTCCATCTGATGCACGAGCAAGAACCGGTGCGTCATCTGGTCGACGGTTACTTCGCGAGATTCCACCTCGTGAAAGACCGGGTCATGCTGGTAGCGCCGGACCAAGCTGTCGACGACACCATCGAGGGTCGCAGAAAACAGCAGCGTTTGATGTTCGTTTTTGGCCTGCCGCAGCAGCCATTCGACCTGAGGGAGAAAGCCCATGTCGGCCATCCGGTCCGCTTCATCGACGATCACATGCGTCAGCTGCTCCAGCGATACTGCTTTGCGTTCGACGAGGTCGATCATTCGCCCAGGCGTAGCGACAACAAAGTCGACACCCTTTTCGAGACGCGCTATCTGTCGCTCGATATTGGCTCCGCCATACACTGCGGCGATCCGCACATTGGAGGCCTTGGCGAGTGGTTCGAGTTCCTCTGCAACCTGGACCGCAAGTTCTCTTGTCGGGACCAGAGCGATGGCATGGGGCATCTTGGGTTCTGCCCGCTCGATGCGTTCGAGGACCGGGATTCCAAATGCCAGGGTCTTGCCAGAGCCAGTCTTGGCCTTGCCGCATACATCGCGTCCGGCGAGTGCGTCAGGGATGGCGATTTCCTGAATGGAGAACGGTTCGGTGATTCCGCGGTTTGCCAGGGCCGCCGTGAGGTCCTCTGATACTCCCAGGTCGGCGAAAGTTGTCGTCATGTACGTTTGTCTCGTTTCGTTCCCACGTAGCGTACCGGTCTAGCTACCGCAGCCAGGCGATGCGTCGTCTCGTGTCACTTCACGACCCGGCCGTTGCGCGTCTCAACGCCTTCGAGGGCCAGACGTCGTGCGTGTTCTTCCTCGAGTCCGGGGACCAGTCGACCCGACGCTGCCACCACCCGCCACCACGAGAGCCCTGAACTCTCACGCAACACCCGTCCAACCGCACGTGCTGCGCCGGGATAGCCGGCCTCTGCGGCCACCTCCCCGTATGTCACGACATCTCCAGACTCAAGTTCGCGGATGACTCGTTGCACCGCATCGGAAAACGTCGACGCCGTTGCAGTATCTGCGTGGAGGTTGGCCTTAGGTTCGGTCGGCATTCTCGAGGCGGACGAGCTCGACCGGATCTTTCATTCCGGGCACCTCGGAGGGGCCCAATCGAACGGCTCGCGTGTTGACGAACAACGACGTCATCATGTCTGCGGGGGCCCAAATTTCGTCTGGTCCAGCCAGATCGCTCAGACGAGAAGCCAAGTTGACGGCCTGGCCAATGTGGTCATCGCCCTCGAACAAGATGACATCACCCTGGGCAACACCAGCGCGCAGTGGTCGACTGGTTTGACTGTTGGCCGCGACCATCTCGACGACCGCTTCGATGACCGGTTCGGGTTCTACGCCCACCAACATTGCGCCATCGCCGAGCCATTTGGCGACGCGCACACCATGGATCGACGCGAGTCGTCGGATGTTGCCTCGTACGGTTTCGAGTAGTTCAACCGCAGCTGCATCACCTTCGCGATCGGTGAACTCGGTAAAGCCGGAGATGTCCACAAATGAGAAGGTCCGCTGGACCCGCGTTACACCTTCGATTCGTACGACTGCACTCACGGTCGCAGCGTAGCTCAGTTCAACGCTTCGGCTCGAACAGCGTCGCTAAGTGCTGGCCACCGAGCGAGCGCCCAATCGCCAAAGGGCTTGTCGGTGAGCACTACGAGTGCCACACCGACCTCGGGATCGAGCCACACAAAGGTTCCCGCTTGCCCAAAATGACCCCAGGTGCTCGGAGAATTCGAGGAGCCGGTCCAATGGGGAGACTTGTTCGACCGGATCTCGGGCCCAAGACCCCAGGTGTTTGGTGCTTGTCGTCCATAGCCGGGCAGCACCCCAATTAGCTCGGGAAGGTACGGGGAGGTCATCGCGGCCAGCGTCTCTGGTGCCAACAGTCCGGGCAATCCAACGAGGAAGGACACGATGTCGTCGACGGTCGATCTCGCACCGTGCGCCGGCGACCCAAGCAGAGCGCTCGCGGTCATCCCGAGCGACTCAAAGACGCCCTCGCGCATGTAGTCGGCGAACGCCATGCTCGTCGCGGACTCGACGTGTTCGGCCAGGAGTTCGTAGGCGCCGTTGGAATACACACGACGTCGTCCTGGCCCATCGAGAACCGAACCATCGGGCGCCAGCCCCGATGCATGCGCAAGTAGGTCGCCAAGCGTGGCCCCCCGCTCGTCGACGTGATCATCGATCGCTACAGAGCCCTCTTCGACGGCCAGCAGCGTGGCTGCTGCGGTAAAGAGCTTTGTTACCGATGCGAGCGCGAAGGTTGTGGTGGTATCTCCGTATTTTGACGATGTACCGTCCGGCGCAAGTACTGCTGCAGCGACCGTGCATGGCCACTCATCTAATGCCTCGAAAGCCCTCACGGCGTCAAGGTATCAGCCTGCGATTCCGTCTCATCACGATCGGTGGGATCGAGGTCGGTTTCCTCGTTCTCGCTGTGCTCATCGTCGTCCAGGTCGACGTCGTCGAGCTCGATCTGTTCGGTGCTGCTGGAGCGAGGCCACAGGGTTATGAGGAGGCCACCGAGGATCAGGGCGATGCTCATCCAGATATTGATTCGGAGTCCGGCGATCTCTGTCGCCGCATCGATGCGCACGGTCTCGATCCACAATCGACCCAGGCCATAACCCATGAGGTACACGGCGATCAGGCGACCTCGAGGCAGCCAGCCCTTGCGATCGACCCAAAGAATCAGGCCGACCAGCCCGATATTCCAGATGCCTTCGTAGAGGAAGGTCGGATGGAAGGTCGGGAATTGGTCTACGTCGGCGAATTCCGCGGGGATACCGTTGCGGTGGTTGGCATCGATTTCCAATCCCCACGGCAAGTCTGTTGGGCGACCGAAGACTTCCTGGTTAAACCAGTTACCCCAACGGCCGATCGCTTGGGCCAGAGGTAGACCGGGCACAACCGCGTCGAGGACCGACTTGATGTTGATACCGCGGTATTTTGCTACGGCGATACCCGTCAGGATTCCAGCCGCCATGCCACCGGGGATACCGAGGCCGCCCTCCCAGATCTTGAAGATGTCGGTGATGGGCTCGCCGGCGAACCGTGTCGGCCAGTCGGTCGCCACGTGATAAAGCCGGGCCCCGATGACGCCCGCAGGAATGGCAAACATCGCAATCGTCGCGATGTCTTCGGGATCGTTGCCACGCTCGGCCCATCGCTTCTGGCCCAGCCAGATCGCGCTGAAGGCGCCAATGGCGATCAACATGCCGTAGATGTTGAAAGGCCCAATTGCATTGAACGAGGGTGACGGAATCATGGCGATCACGTTTCTACGCTAGCCCGAAGGAAGCGCTCACAGGAAATTTCTTGACAAGCCGTTACCTAACCAATTGCAGCTGGAAGGGCGCCGCTCAATGGCCTCTACGGAGCGAATTGCTCGGGTGTTAGCGACATGAGAGCGGACGCAGGCGCGAGCACCGCTGACTCCAAGGCGTCACCGTTAGGCAGCAATTGCTCAATGTAGAAGGTCGCTGTCACCACCTTGGCTGCGAGTCGATGATCTTTGTCGCCGCCATCGATTCGCCCCTGCGCTGCGAGTGCTTGGCGCAGTAAGGACCAGCCACCGAGAAGGTGGCCCACCATCGACAAGTACGGCGTTGCGCCGGCGAAGGCCTCGACCGGGTCTTTGCCCAGTCGCTCCAGTAACTGCGCGGTCGTGTTGCGTACGAGATCCGTTGAAGAGCGCAGCTTGGCACCGAGCCCCGCGAACGGTTCGCCCATCGAAACGGTTGATGCAGCCACCGCGTCGACCTCCTCAAAGAGCTCGCCAATGGCCGCTCCTCCACGAAGGGGAAGCTTTCTGGCAACCAAGTCGAGAGCCTGAATACCGTTGGTGCCTTCATAGATCGGGTTAATCCGGGCATCGCGAAAGTGTTGAGCCACACCGGTTTCTTCGACAAAGCCCATTCCTCCGTGTACCTGCAAGGCGATCGAGGTGAGGGTGACGCCGAGGTCGGTGCACCATCCCTTGACAACCGGGGTCAAGATCGACGCACGTTCGGAAGCGTGTTCTCGGACATCGGCGTCGGGGTGGTGCGCTTCGGTGTCAACGGCTGCCGAATCGAGGAACGCAAGGCCGCGAGCCGCTTCGATGTAGGCCTTCATCGTCAGCAGGTTTCGCCGAACGTCTGGGTGTTCAATGATCGGCGACATCGAGCCACGTGGGGCACCGATGGCGTGGCCTTGGGTACGTTCGTTGGCATAAGCGACCGCATCTTGGTAGGCGCGCTCGGCGATGGCGACGCCCTGGACGCCCACGGCGAGGCGAGCGTTGTTCATCATGGTGAACATGTAGGCCATCCCCTGATTTTCTTCGCCTACCAGGTACCCAACAGCGCCTTGCTCTTCTCCGAACTGCAAGACGCACGTCGGACTCCCGTGGATGCCCAACTTGTGTTCGATCGAGGTGCACGACACCGCGTTCGCAATGGTGGGGTTTCCCGATTCGTCGAGCAGGAACTTGGGCACGACAAAGGTAGAGATGCCCTTTGTCCCCGGAGGAGCGTCGACCGTGCGAGCCAACACGAGGTGCACGATGTTGTCGGTCAGGTCGTGTTCGCCATAGGTGATGAAGATCTTTTGACCAAAGAGCCGGTAGGTGCCGTCGTCGGCCTTTTCGGCCCGTGTCCGAAGCGCCCCGACATCAGATCCTGCGTCGGGCTCGGTGAGGTTCATTGTTGCACTCCACTCACCGCTCACAAGCGGGCGAAGCCAGGTCTCCTTTTGTTGCTCGCTACCGTGATGTACGAGCAGATCGATGGCGCCCTGGGTCAGGAGCGGACACAGAGCAAACGACATGCATGCCGAGTTCAACATCTCCTGGATAGCCGTCGACATGATCCCGGGGAATCCACCGCCGCCGTAGGCCGGATCAAAGGGAACCGATTGCCAGCCAGCATCGGCATAGGCCCGATATGTCTCGATGAATCCCGGTGGAGTCGAGACCGACCCGTCGCTATTCCACGTGCTTCCGTGACGGTCGCTCGCAACGTTGAGCGGCGCCACTTTTTCCTGGATGAATCGTGCGACCTCTTCGAGCATGGGCTCCATCAGGTCGATGTCTGCTTCGGCGAACCCTGGAAAGGCAAAGACGTCTGGCGCACCGGCGAGCTCATCCAATATGAAACGGATATCCCAGACTGGGGCAACGTAGTTGGCCATCGCGTGCTTCTTTCGCTAGGGGTTGCTCTTGTTCAAGGAAGAGCACGACCGCAGACCTCATAGTTTGAAGCCATATAGTCGGATGTCCAACTATACCGTCCGCGGGGTGGCGTGGGAATGGTTCGAGCGCCCCTTCCCTGCCCGTGGGGCGACGCAGCCTAGCTACCGCGCATCGTTTGGCGAAACCATCGATAGGCACGGGTAAACAACTGCGGCTCCGTCCAGTTCTCCGCTGGGCTGCGCCACAAGGCAAACGCAGCGTTTACTTCGGCGCCCAACACCAGACCAATCGACAAGAGGAACAGCCAAAGCTGGAGCGTGATCGCGGTACCGATGACACCAAAAACCGCATTTGACGAACTACTCAATGTGCGCAGGTACACGCTAAAGAGCAGCGACGCCACCAAAGCGAACGTCGCAGTAAACACCGCACCTGGCAATTCCGATTTCCATTCCGCGCGCCGGTTGGGAGCGATATGGAAGATGGTCGCCGCCCAGGACACCATGATCACCACGGCCACGGGATAGCGAAGCCAGATCCATAAGAACGTCAGCACGTCGCCGGCCAAGCCATCGCCCACGAAGTCCTCACGACCCAACAGTGGCCCGATCACAAGCCCAGCCAAGGTCACCGAACTCACGATGATCGTTCCGATCGCAAGCAACAGTCCAATGACTTGGGTGCCGACCCAACCTCGTGTCGTGTGGTGACCGTAGGCCACGTCGAGCGCTCGCACTACTGCGGCAAATCCGCGCGACGCTGTGTAAATAGTCGCCACGACACCAACGGTGAATGCTGACGTCGACGAACCCGAAAAGAGGGAGCGCACCGCATCGGTGACCCCGCCGTCATCACCAAAAAGTCGCGCCGCCCAATCGGTAACTTGACCCTCCACGCTTTCGGCAAGATCACTGCCGACGAGCGATCCCAGCCAGCCAAGCGTCGCAGACGAGACCAACAGCAGTGGAAACAGGCTCAGCAACGCGAAGAAACCAATCTCGGCAGCAAGACCAGATACTCGGTCATCGTGCCAGGCGCGGTACAAGAAGTGGATCAGCCAGCGCAGCGTGAACTTTTGCGGGGGCTGGGCGGGCGAATCGTCCTCCATCCCCTTAAGCATGACCGCGAATGACGCGCGGCGCGCGGCAATCGAAATGCATTGACGGCGCGCACGCGGCGCCGTTGAATTCGATACTGCCGATGTAGTGGGTTGCTAATCGCGCAGCGGGAACCGTCGGCGACCGCTGGACACAGCCGCAGTCGAACCCGAAGCACTATCGGTTAGGTCGATAACCTCGGAGAGGTCGACATCGACGCTGCCATCATGGCCACGGTCGTTTCGCAGATACGCCTTGAGGGACTCCGCCCCCGCAACGTCCTCTGGCGTAACAAACGTGATATGCGCAGCTGCAGGAACCGCCTCGACACGCCTGGCATAGGCTCGCACCGAACGCGAGGCACGCAAATGCACGGCCAGTGGCATTCGAATGGGGCCGTGACTCAACACAAAGTCGTGGGTCGCAATCAGCACCTTGCCGCCATCGTCGAGATCGGATCGAACAACTTCGGATCGGGAGGCATCGGTCGCCAGAAGAACTGGCAAACCTGACAGGGTCATTCGTTCAGCAAAGCTCTTCGCTTCGGGAACGGATTGAGAAATAACTGCGAGCCTTTTCGCCTCGGTAGCCAAACGCAGCACGATTTGGTCGCGTTCGCTGCGAGCGACATTCCAGAAGAATCCGCCTGGATGCACGTTCTGTAGAGTCATATTCGATACCGAGTCCGCCACGGTCATTGCTGATCTTTCCAATCCACCTGCTGAGCCCGTATGCACTTCATTGTAACATCGGCCGTTACAGTATTGCGATTCTATTACATCGCCCATCGGATGTGATCGCGGGTTCGTTAGCGTAAGCGACATGTTTGGCCAACTCATTCAGGTTGCACCCGGCGTATATGCCTGGCTGGTCGACGAGGCATCTCACGACGCGACGAACTCCGGCGTCGTCATCGCCGCCGATGGACTCACAGTGATCGATGCTGGTCCGAGCCCAGCAGCCGTCGCTCCCCTAGCGAGCGCGCTGAACGAGTTGACCGAACTTCCCGTTCGACGGCTCGCCTATACCGGATCCCATATCGACGTAACCGGCGGCGGATCGGTTTTCCCTCTCGCTGGTGTATACGGATCAGCACAGGCCTCGCATCATCTTGACCAGCCCCCCAACCCCGACGTCTGGGCTGTGCTACACCCCACGCACGATTTCACCGAGGTCACCACCCGGCCGGTGAGCCACACGGTTGCTGAGGCTGCACACCTGTGTCCGGCGTCGATCGCCATTCCCACAGCGGGCCCCCAATTCGAGAGTTTGGTCGTTCAGGTACCCGGCGCAAACATCGTCTTTTGTGGATCGGTCGCCACGTTCGGTGTCACTCCCTTTGGCTACGAAGCCGACTTTCCTCGCTGGATTGCAACCCTCGATGCTCTGTCCGAATGGGGCGAGATCTTCGTCCCGGCGCACGGGCCGATCGGCGGAGCCGAAGAGATCGATGTGCTCCGCGCGTACCTCGAAGCCGTTCTGGCGGCCAAAGGCAACTCCGACGCAATGGCGAAAGGGCCGTGGGATCAGTGGTCCGACGGACACTTCACCCCAATCAATATCGAGCGGGCACACATGCTCGAAAACGGCGACCCGTCGCCCCCTCCCGGCCTGCTCCACATGCTCGGCCTGAGTTGAGTCCAACACCAGATTCCATGTGACAACTTTCTCTAAGAGTTTTTCTCCGCGAGTTGGCGCGCTTGGATCTCAGCCGCCGGGGTTACTAGTGTGTCAACTACAACACCGGGGGTAGGTCGTGGCGGGCGATCTCACTAGCTGCCCTGGCTGTGAGAAAACCAGTAGCTATTCCAGCGGCATCTCCGGTGCCCGTGAGGGGAAAATATGAATATCAAAAAGTTCGACAGCCTGCGCCGTAACGCAAGCCCGCTCGAAGTAGACCTGATGGAGCACTACGCAGCTGGCAAGATCAGCCGTCGTAACTTCAACAAGCGTGGCGTCATTCTTGGCCTCAGCGCTCCAACGATGGCAGCGGTTCTCGCTGCATGCGGTGGTGGCGACGAAACCTCAACCGCCGGCGGCGTTGTGAACGCTGACGTAGTTCAAGGCGGCGATCTTCGCGCTGGCATCCAGTTCGGCGATGCAAACTCGGGTCTCGACCCCGTCAACATGCTCGACCTCGGCACCTACGCCGTTGTTTCACAGAGCTTTGAGTACCTCGTTGGCCTCGGCGACGACGGCAACATCGGCGCAACCGCTCTGGCCACCGGCTGGGAGCCAAACGACGACGGAACCGTATGGACCTTCAACCTTCGTGAAGGCGTCACCTGGCAAGACGGCTCGGCATTCACTTCCGCCGACGTTGCAGCCACCGTCGACCGCATGGTCGAGGTTGGCGCAGGTCTCGCAGGCGTTGTGTCCGCTGGCGCAGTCGACACCCCAGATGACCTCACCGCAGTGTTCAACCTCGACGCAGCAAACGGCAACCTGCCTGTGCTGATGTCGCTGTTCAACCCACAGTCGCTCATCACCCCGGTCGACTACGAGGCTGGCACCACACTCGACGGACGCCCTGGTGGCACCGGCGCATGGATGCTCGACAGCTTCAACGCAACCACCTTCGAAGCAACCTTCGTTCCAAACCCCAACTGGTGGGGCGGAGGCGTCAACTTCGACACGATCACACTCGCTGGCTTTGAAGCTGGCGGTACTCGCGTTGCTGCTATGCAGGCTGGCGAGATCGACATCATCCAGGACTTCACCGTCATCGACGGTGCTGCACTGGTCGGCGCGGAGAACTTCAACGTCTTGCGCCCACCATCGGCCAACCATCGCCAGCTGTGGTTCAACACCCAGCTTCCCGAAGGTGGACCGTTCACCGATGTCCGTGTGCGTCAGGCTCTGGCCTACTCGCTCGATCGCCAGCAGATCGTCGACACCCTCTACGAAGGTTCTGCGCTCATCGGTAACGATCACCCCGTTCACCCATCGCTTCCCTTCTTCGACGACTCTGCCGTGCCACAGCGTGCGCAGGATCTCGATATGGCTCGTCAGCTTCTCGCCGACGCTGGTTACGCCGACGGAATCGCAACCACGTTCGATGTCGGTGACATCGGCGAGGTACCCGACTACGCCGCAATCGTGCAGCAGCAGGCTGCAGAAGCCGGATTCGACTTTGATGTTCGCATCACGCCGAACTCGGACTTCTACGGCGAGTTCTGGTGCGCAGGCGCCGAGTGGGGCGCTCAGCCCGACACCGGTGGCCCAACCCGTCCGTGTGGAGCGTCTTCGCCAGTGGGAATCGTTGACTACGGTCATCGCCCCGTGCCAGACATCTTCCTCACCCGTGCGTTGCAGACCGATGGCGACTGGAACTCCTCGAACTACGCATCGAGCGAGTTCGACGACCTCGTCACCCAGTACCAGGGTGCGGTTGACGTTGAGGCACAGACCACAGCGATCAGCGCAATCCAGGTCCACCTGCACAACGAGGCACCAGCGCTGTACCCAGCGTTCTTCGACTACCTGAGCGGTCACTCCGACTCGGTCGCAGGACTCCAGGTCACCGCACTTGGCCACTTGCAGCTGCAAAACGCTGGATTCACAGCGTAGTAAGAATCACATTTCGGTGATGCTCGCAAACCCTGTGGGTGCACCAAAAATTACGTACCACGCGGCGGCGGAGCCTACCGGTCCCGCCGCCGCATGGTTAGGTAGAGAGACAAGCAGGGACATTCATGAGCACAACGCCAGTTTTGACGCCGGACCAGCTCACCGCCGAAGTCGTCGAGAAAAAGGAAGCTCAACGGGGAATGCCGTTCTTTGTTCGACGGATCCTGCTGTCATTGGTCACGTTGCTGATCATCATTGCGATCGTCACGTTGATCCCAAACATCGCTCCCGGCGACCCCGCTCGAAAGATCGCCGGTGGTACGGCATCTCCGGAACGTCTGGCGATGGTCACCGAGTCGCTGGGTCTTAACGACTCCGTTCCCGAGCAGCTTCGCAACACCTTCGTCTCGGTCTTCACACTCGACTTTGGCGACGCGTTTACCAAACCGGGCGAAAGCGTCGTCGGGCTGATCCGCACGTCGCTGTGGAACTCATTCAAGCTCGTGTCGTTCGCTCTCGTCATCGTTGTCCCGCTCTCGGTGGCCGGTGGAGCGCTCGCCGCCTATAAGAAGGACTCCTGGATCGACCGAACCATCGTCAACGGAGGACTCGCGCTCTCCTCGATGCCTGAATTTGTCGCAGGCATCTTGTTACTTGCGCTTCTTGCCGTGCCGTTCGACTTCTTTAAGGTCAGCGGGGCCGCCCCACCGGTGCGGCGGGGCTCCGAACTCGTCGAGGCCGGATTCCTGCTCCAACTTCAGCATCTCCTTCTTCCTGCCTTAGCCATTTTGTTTGTCTACTTCGGTTACATCGCCCGTGTGACGAGGGAGGGTGTGATCACGGCGTTGGACTCGGACTACTCGCGGACCGCCTTTATGAAGGGACTCTCCACCTTCAGCGTGTTCCGCGGCCACATTCTGCGCAATGCGCTCCAACCGACCGTGGCGGTACTGGCCACCCAGCTGGGATACATGTTCGGCGGCATGATCGGCCTGGAGATCGTCTTCAACTATCCCGGGCTCGGCAGTCTCATTATCGACGCGGTGGACAGCTCGGACTTCCCCGTACTTCGAGCCGGTGTTATCACCGTTGCACTCATCTACATGATCGCCACCCTGGTCGCGGACCTCATCATTGGCTGGATGAACCCCCGGGCCCGACTGAACGCCGAGGCATAGGCACATGACAACCATCCTCCCTCCCGACCAATCCGCTCCAGCTGACGAGCCCGATCCGAAGCACACAGCGGCTACACAGGACGCAGCGCTTACGCCCGAAGAGACCGACCTAGGCGGAGCAACCCGTAAACAGGTCAGGCGCGAGCAGCTCGCGGTGCTGTACAAGAGCCCAGGCTTCATCATTGGCGCACTGATGCTTGGGTTCTGGATCCTCGCCTCGATCTTCCCTGGCCTGTTGACCACCATCGACCCGAAGGCAATCGATGGAGCGCTGCGCGCAACGCCGAATGCTGACGCGTGGTTTGGAACCGACCCGCTCGGACGCGACGTCTACAGCCGCGTGATCTTCGGTGCCCGCCCCATCATGATCGTCGCACCACTCGCGACGATCTTTGCTGTTATGGCGGGAACGCTTCTCGGCTTAGCTTCCGGTTACTTCAAAGGCGTGTTCGATGATGTCGTGAGTCGTGTCGCCGAAGCAGTCTTGGCAATACCGGCAATCTTGTTGGCCATCGTGGTCATCTTCACGTTCGGCTCATCCACCGCCGTCATCATTGGCACCATTGCGGTGTTGTTCACCCCACCTGTGCTGCGTACGGTGCGAGCTGCCACGCTCAGCGAAGCCGAACTCGACTATGTCACCTCGGCCAAGATGCGTGGTGAGGGTTCGCTGTTCATCATCGTGCGCGAAATCATGCCGAACATCTTGGGTGTCGTCGTGGTGGAGTTCACAGTCCGCCTCGGCTACGCCATCTTCACCCTTGCCACCCTGGCATTTCTCGGCATCACCGCCGGTGACGCTACGGACGCAAATTGGGGCATCGACGTCTCGATGCAGTGGCAACGCATTGTTTCAGACATCTGGTGGCCAACGGTCTTCCCCGCCCTGGCAATTGCCTCCCTCGTGATTGCCGTCAACCTCATTGCCGACTCGATCGAAAAGGCCCTCTCCTCGTGACCCTCACCGATCCGGCGCAAGACGCAGCCGTTTCCGATTCTGATTCCGACAACGCGGCGCTTTCAGTTCAAGACCTCCACATGTCCTACGTCGTGCGAGGCACCCCGCGAGAGGTGCTCCGGGGCGTGTCCTTCGATGTTCGTCCAGGCGAGGCCTATGGCCTCGTTGGCGAGTCTGGTTGCGGCAAGTCCACTA